>CACZFT010000119.1 GCA_902780535.1 uncultured Selenomonas sp.
CTTGGTTCTGACCTAGCTTCCCGCATTTGGGGAATAGCCAGTCACATGTAACTGGAATCAGACGTCAGTACGTCCGATACGCCGAATAGTATATCACAACGGCGGGGTTCGTGCAAGGAAAATTATTACTGTGCGGGCTGAAGATTCTGCGACTTCAAGAAGCTCTGCACGTGCTCGATCGTCCACCCCGTCGCTGCTGCCATGATGTCCGCGCCCTTGCCGTCTTTCAGCAAGCGCAAAATGGTATTTTTCTGTTCCTCAATGCGACCTTCCTCTTTCCCTTCTTCCTTCAAGCCTTGGCTTAAATTGCACATTTCACTCAACGCCTCTCCTCTCATGTCCACGAATCCATTGTAACAAATCTTCCTGTCCCTTCTTGCTTGCCGTAACGTCCAAGATGACGGTATAGAGCTCCGCCTGGGTATAGGTGAGGCGGATGCCGTTCAATGCGAGGAATACCAGCATCGCATGGGCGCCGATGCGCTTATTGCCATCTACCATCGCATGATTCTTGATGAGGCTGAAACCGAAACAGGCAGCTTTTTCTTCTATCGTCTTGTACAGGTCTTCTCCGCTGAACGTCAGAAACGGTGCTGCGAGTGCTGCTTCGAGCAAGCCTTCATCGCGCATACCAGAAGCACCGCCGGTCTGCCGGATGAGTTCTTCGTGCATCATGAGAAGCTGCTCCTTCGTCAGGCGTATCATTTTGCCAGCACCTCATATGCTTCTTTGTTTTCCTGCATAAACCGGCGCGAGACGGCCATGACGTCTTCGTCGGGGGCTGTCGTTGCCGCGTCTGCTTGCTCGAAGTCAATCAGGATGTATTTCGGACGATTATTCTTCAAAATAATAGCTGCGCCTTGTTCATCGACGAGGCGCGCGACACGCGAAAAATTCTGATTCGCCTCCGTCATCGAAACCATGGCATTCGTGTTCACGTTCATGATGGTTCCCTCCCTGATGTCATCGTATCATAAATTTAGGATATATTCAACCTAAATTGCACAGCCTTCGCGTATATAAAAGGCACCCACGAATCCATTCGCAGGTGCCTGCAGCGTCCGCTGCTATCAGCGTTACGCTTTGAAATTTTCTTGTACATTCCATGTTACTCCATTGTTCATGCCTGCATATCGTAGAGCAGTCCCGCATAATTCGCGAAGATTCCGGCTTGGGTGTAGGCCTGGGTGACAGTATCCACGCTGCCATTCTGGCTGTATTCCGCTACCTTGATCTGCTGTGACGATATGATGTGGCCGTTCTGGAGCTGCTGGACGAGCAAGGTGCCGTCGCCGAGCGTCCGTGTCAATGTCGTGAGCTGGTCATCCGTGGTATCTTCAGTATCCTGTCCTGTGTCTCCGGCGGTGGCTGCCTGCTGCTGGGCCTGCAGTTTCGTCTGCGTGGCTTGCGCGTCTTCCTCCGAGGCTTTCACCTCAGCCCGGACGGGCGCGGCGGATGGGGCGACACCGTACATGACGCTGATGTAAGGCTGTACGGCCCTTGTTGCTTCGATGCTGCTGATACGATCAAGTGTCAACATGATCTTCACCTTCTTTCTTTATGCCCTCGATTGTAACGTTGTATATTTTCAAACGAATAAAAACTGCATAACATAACAGAAAGGAAGTGATAGAAAAATGAAGAAAGTTTGCTTCCAGGGAAGCGATGATGAAAGACGGTCGTTCAGATTGACGCAGATTTTCTGTTCCTATTTAGGAGACAAGCCGCAGGCGTAGCAAAGCTACGTCGAGGATTTGTCGACGACAAGAGGACAGAAAAGATGCGCCAAGATGAGCGGGCGGATTTCATCAGTGCTTCCCTAGATATAAGTGTTGCTATTTTCCTCAAGATACGTAATAATAGGAGAGAAACACTTTTGATTGTTCGACGCATCCGGAAAGGACGATTCCATAATGCCAGAGAGAAAACCCATCCAGCACCAGTGCAGCTTCTGCAAGCGCGTCATCGAGGTGCATGACCAGTACGACCTGCCGATCTATGACCCGAACACGCGCCATGTCTTTGCCGACCAGCTCGACGACATGCTCCAGAAGAACAAGCCGCACATCATCAAGCAGTACCTCGACGAGTACATCATCAACCAGGATCACGCGAAGAAAATCCTCTCCGTCGCGGTCTACAACCACTACAAGCGCATGAAATACGGCTACGAGCACGAGGACGGCACGGAAATCGAGAAATCGAACGTCATCATGCTCGGCCCGTCCGGCTGCGGCAAGACGGCGCTCCTCTCGCACCTCTCGAAGCTGCTCGACATCCCGTTCGCCGTGACGGACGCTTCGAGCCTCACGGAGGCCGGCTTTGTCGGCGCCGATGTCGAAGTCGCCGTGCGCAACCTCTACTATGCGGCCGACAAAGACGTCGAGAAGGCCGAGCACGGCATCATCTACCTCGACGAGTTCGACAAGATCGCGCGCAAGTCGGGCGCGAACAACTCCATCACGGCCGACCCGGGCCACGAGGGCGTGCAGCAGGCACTCCTCAAAATGCTTGAGGGCAGCGTTGTCGAGTTCACGCAGCGCGGCCAGCGCAAGCACCCCGAAGCGCCGACCATCAAGGTCGATACGAAAAACATCCTCTTCATCGTCGGCGGCGCGTTCGTCGGCATCGACAAAATCATCGCGAAGCGCCTCCAGAAATCGAGCTCCATCGGTTTCGGCGCCGAGGTGCAGGGCAAGGACGAGCAGCCGAAGTTCGACGAGCTCATCCATCAGGTGCGCCCCGAAGACCTCATGGAGTATGGCATCATCCCCGAAATCATCGGCCGCCTGCCCGTCATCTGCACGCTCGAGACGCTCGACGAAGACGCTCTCCTGCGCATCCTGACGGAGCCGAAGAACGCGCCCGTCAAGCAGTATGAAAAGCTGCTCGCGATGGACGGCGTCACGCTCGACTTCGAAGAAGACGCGCTGCGCGCTGTCGCACAGAAAGCCATCGAGCGCAAGACGGGCGCGCGCAGCCTCAAGGGCATCATCGAGGACGTCATGCTCGACGTCATGTATGAAATCCCGAAATCCGACGAAAAGCGCAAGGTCATCATCACGAAGGAATGCATCACCGACGGCGCGAAGCCGAAGGTCGAAGCGGCATCGTGAAAGGCGGGACGGTGAGACATCATGCTCATCAAGATCGACCATGATTTCCACGAACACCTGACGGAAACCGAAAAAAAGGTCATCAATTTCATCAACATGAACGTCGAGGCCATCTCGTCGATGTCCATCAGCGACGTGGCCGAAAAGACGTTCTCGTCGCCCGCGACAGTCTCGCGCACCATCAAGAAGTGCGGCATCTCGGGCTTCGCCGAGCTCCGCTACCTGCTGACGCAGGAGACGCAGACGAAGAAGGACGACGTCGATGTCAATGAGATCTTCAACAAGTCGCTGCTCGAAGTCTCGAACACCATCGACCATCTTTCCATCGACACGATTCTCGACGTCGTGAAGGAAATCCGCAGCGCAAAGCGCATCTACCTGCTCTCGCGCGGTCTCTCGGAACACGTCGCGCAGGAGTTCGCGCTGAAGCTCCAGATTCTCGGATTCAACGTCTTCGAGAACAGCGATCCGGCCATCATGCAGGAAATGACGAGCCATGTGAAAAAGCAGGAGCTCGTCATCATCTTCTCGCTGTCGGGCAAGACGCCGGAGCTCCTGACAGCCGCTGAAAACGCCTCGTCGCTCGGCGCGCGCATCATCACAATCACCTGCGGCGACCCCGACGTCCCGCTCGCGCGCATCGCGCATGTCGCCGTCTACGGCTACAAGCACAAGCACGTCTCCATCACGAGCGTCGACGCTACGAGCCGCCTGCCGCTCTACGTCATCAGCCGCATCCTCATCGACTACATCACGAAGCAGATGAATGCAGAAGAAGAAAAGGCGGCAAGGAAGAAAGAGGCAGAGCGGAAGGCAAGGTATTTCTGAGGAATCATCAGAAATATCTCGACAGAAAGCCTCCCTCACAGAGGGAGGGGGACCGCGAAGCGGTGGTGGGAGTAGTAGGGTTCTAAAGACTGACAAACATGCAAACGTCGTTAAAGTCCTTTAGCAACATTTCGCATATTTGTTCGGCTCCAGTACCCAACTACTCCCCCAGTCAGCTTCGCTGACAGCCCCCTCTAGAGGGGGCCTGCCCATATCGATACGTTCTGCAATAAAAGAAAAGACCAGACAAAACGTGGGGGAAACGTCTTGTCTGGTCGTTTTTTATTTTTGGATTTTCAGGGAAGGCTGATTCAGGAAACTTTTGTGATGGCGATTTTCGGGAGGAGGGCCTGCACCGTCTCAGGGGTGACGCTGCCGCTTTCTTCTTCCATCGCATTGGCCGTGCCGCAGGCGGCGGCGAGGCGCAGGGCCTCCTGGGGGGATTTGCCGCTTGCGAGCGCTGCCGCGAAGCCGCCGACGAAGCTGTCGCCGGAGCCGACGGGATTCTTGCAGTCGATATGGGGAACTTTGACGCGGTAGAGCTGCGGCGGGTCGTCCGGCGTCTCTGCCGCAACGCCGAGCAGGGAGCCGTCCGCACCGAGCGAGACACAGGCCAGGGGAAGACCTGCGTCGAGCAGTGCGCAGATGGCATGCTGGGCGTCTGACACGGTTTCGGCGCGCCGTCCCGTGAGGTCGGCGACCTCGGCCTGGTTCGGCTTGATGAAGTCGGGCTTGGCTTCAAACGCCGTGCGGAGCGCTTCGCCGCTCGTATCGAGCAGGAACCGCTTGCCTGCATCATGCGCCTCGCGGATGAGGTCGGCGTAGATGCTTTTCGGCACACCCTGCGGGATGCTGCCGGAGCCGACGACGAGGTCGGCGCCTGGCAGGAGCTCGCGATATTTCGCGCGGAACGCGGCGAGTTCGTCCGCCGTGACCATCGGGCCGGGCTCGAGAATCTCCGTCTGCTCGCCCGCCGCCGTCAGGATGGCGAGGCACGAGCGCGTCTCGCCCGCGACATGCGTGAAGTCGCCCGCGAGGCCGCGCTCCGCCATGCGCTCTTCGATGAACTCTCCGGCCTTGCCGCCGAGGAAGCCCGTCGTGACGGCATCCGTGCCGAGCGCATGCAGGACGTTCGCGACGTGGAGACCCTTGCCGCCCGCCGTGTTTTCCACGGAGCGGACGCGCATGACCTCGCCTTTTTCAAATGCATCGAGCATGTAGCGCCGGTCGACGGAGGCATTGAGGTTGAGGACGAGAATCATAAGATGTCCTTTCCGCACATCAGGCGCGGCCTGCGCTGCCGCAGACGGCGATCTTGTGCTTGACGACTTCCTTCATGGCGGCTTTGCCCGGCGTCATGTACTTGCGCGGGTCATTCGCTTCGGGGTGCTCCTTGAAGAACGATTTGACGGCGTTCGCAAACGGGATCTTGAGATCCGTCGCGATGTTGACCTTCGTGATGCCGAGCGAGATGGCTTTCTCGACGAGCTCGTCCGGCACATCGGACGCGCCGTGGAGCACGAGCGGAATCGAGACGCGCTTGCGGATCTCGGCGAGGCGGTCGAAGTCGAGCTTCGGACGGCCTTTGTAGAGGCCATGCGCCGTGCCGATCGCGACGGCGAGGCTGTCGATGCCCGTTTCCTCGACGTAGCGGACAGCGTCATCGGGGTTCGTGTAGGCCTTGTCGGCCTCCGTCGTCACGACGTTGTCCTCCTGTCCGACGAGGCGGCCGAGCTCCGCCTCGACCGTCGCGTGGCAGGTGTGCGAGAAGGCGACGACTTTCTGCACCTTTTTGACATTGTCCTCGTACGGCAGCTTCGACGCGTCGATCATGACGGAACGGCAGCCCGCCGCGACCGTGTCCTCGATGTCAGCGACATCCTCATGATGGTCGAGGTGGAAGCTCATCGGGATGTTGTATTTCTCCATCGCCGTGCCGACGAGCGCGATCAGGTAATCCTTGCCCGCATAGGCGACCGTCGACGGCGTCGCCGCGATGATGACCGGGGAGCGCAGCTCTGATGCCGTCTCGACGACGGTCGAGAGCGTTTCGAGGTTGTGGATGTTGAATGCTGGAACCGCGTAGTGGTTCTTCTGTGCATCGAGCAGCATGTCTTTCGTGTTGTGCAGCTTCATGATAGATATATCTCCTTTGAAATAAAATATTCAAAAACCGTCAGTTTTCATCGGACGCGCTCTTCGTCGTCCGCGTGTGGATGGCATTGAGCGTCAGCATGATGCGGCGCTCGGCGAGGTCGCGGAGCCAGTCGGCGCTTTTCTTTGGGAAACGGCTTCCCGTCGCATAATCGACATAGAAGAGGCCGTACCGCTTGTCGTAGCCATTCGTCCACGAAAGGCCATCGATCAACGACCAGACAAAAAAACCTTTCACGTCCACGCCATCCTCACACGCATCGAGCACGGCCGCGAGATGCTGCCGCAGGTAGTCGATGCGGTCGTCATCCTCGAGCACGCTGCCTGTAGGATGCTCGTGCAAGCCGAGCCCTGTCTCCGTGATGTAGATCGGGATCGCACGGTATTCCTCGTGCAGGCGCAGCAGCATTTCGTAGAGGCCGCGCGGGAAGATGTTCCAATCCCAGTCCGTCGTCGGCACGTCCTCGCGCGACAGGCGGCGGCTGATGCCTGCAATCTCGTAGGCGCTCGTGCCGCGCTCGCCCGCGCCGTTGTGCGTGATGCGGCTCGTGCCGTCCGTCGGCTCCGTGCAGAAATGGCTCGCGTAGTAGTTGACGCCGAAGAAATCGAGCGCCGCCGCCGCGCGGCCGAGCACTTCGAGCTCCTCGTCATTCGTCGCGAACGATTCGCCCTCGGGCAGAATCTCGTCGAGCAACGAGCGCGTGCGCAGGCTCATCCGCCCCGCGAGCACGATGTCGAACAGCATCCGGTTCGTCAGCACATCGTCGCGCCGCGCGGCCTGGAGGTCGGAGCGCGTCTCGCGCAGGGGATAGACGCCCTCGGCGCGATGCGCGATGCCGATGCTGCCGCCGAGATTCAGGCTCTTGTACAGCAGCACGGCCTGTGCATGCGCGACGAGCATTTTGTAAAGCGCCCGCATGGCACGGCCGAGCGCGAAGCGCTGCCCCGGCGGGAACAGCCCCGTGATGTAGCCCTGCGTGATTTCCGTCACGGGGTCTTTCATCGTGAGGAAATGGCGCACGCGGTCGCCGAAATGCTGGAACACGACGCGCGCATAGCGGAGATATGCCTCCGTCGTGCCCGGCGCGAGCCAGCCCTCGCGGGCGTAGGCATCGGGCAGGTCGAAATGATAGAGCGCGACAAACGGCTCGACGCCATGCGCACGGCACGCATCGATCACGCGGTCGTAGAACGCGAGGCCATCCGGATTCACTGTGCCATCGGCGCGCAGGATGCGGCTCCACGAGAGCGACAGCGTCAGCACCCGCAGTCCATGCGCGGCGGCCGCCGCGATGTCTTCCTCATAATGATGGTAGAAATCACTTGCATGCTGGCCATCGTAACCACTCCCGGGCCGCGCGAGCCAGGCATCCCAGACAGACGGTTCCCGGCCGTCCGCCCCGGCAGCGCCCTCCATCTGATACGCGGAGAGCGCCGCCCCAAGCAGGAAATCCTGCGGCACCTTTCGGATCATTTGCTTTCCCTCCTTTTGGTTCTCATTATACGAGGCGGGCGCGGACGTTTGTTTTCATGTTTTGAAAAGGTTTTCAAAGGAAGGTTTTCAAAGGCAAAGCAAACATCGAGCAAAACAAAGGAGGAGCCGCCGAAGCAAAACGCTCCAACGACTCCTCGTGTCGTAGATTCATAAAATCAGTAGCAATAATAGTCTCTGACAGTATAACCCCATCCGATTGCATTCATGCAATACCGGAAGACGCCATTGCTCGGTGTTAGCGCCGGGCGAAAAACGCCACTGAGTGTCGGGCGAAATTGACCAATCTTGGTCGGATGAAAATCACCAATCGTGTCCTTCTTGCGCTATACT
>CACZFT010000120.1 GCA_902780535.1 uncultured Selenomonas sp.
CGGCTTCCTCGACACGTACGGCTTCAAGTCCGTGCACGACATCCTCGGCAAGACGGATGCCGAAGTCGGCTGGCATGTCAATGACGATTCCATGCATCGCGCGGAGCTTGCCGTCGTGCAGGAGGGCGTTTCGCAGATCAACCAGCAGGGCGAGTGCATCATCCACGGCAGCCTGCGCCCGATCATGTACACGAAGCGGCCGGTCTATGACCACGGCGAAATCGTCGGCCTCATCGGCATCTTCGAGGACATGCAGGCCATCGAGCAGCGCTTCAATGCGTTGTCGCAGTCGTTCCTCTCCGATGACCTCACAGGGCTCCTCAATGCAACGGGCTGCGTGCAGGCGCTGTTCCGCTACCAGCAGGAGCGTCGGCAGCATGGCCTCTCGTATGGCATGGTGCTGCTGCACATGAAGGCGTACGACCTCATCGTGCGCCAGTACGGTGACAGTGCGGGCAAGGAGCTGCTCTGGAGCATGGCCGATGGCGTGCTCGCGGCAGCGGGGCCGAATGCCATCGTCGCGCGCCTCTCGGGAGCGACGTTCGCCATCCTGCGCACCTGCAAGGATCCGGACGAGATGGAAGAACTCGCCGAAGACCTCCGCGACCGCCTGCAGGATATCCATCACTCGCTCGGTGATGCCGTGACCGTGCGCATCGAGACGAAAGTGCTCATGTCCGGCACGGGCGACATCACGCCGCAGACGATCTACCAGACGGCCTGGGATGATGAAGAAGAAAACAGCGGAAGAAAAGAACCGAAAGAAACACTTTGAAAGGGTTTGAAACTTTTTTGACAAATGCGTCAGACCATGATATACTGATACCGTCTTGAACGAAGAGACAAGAAAACAAAATAGAAAAATTTCTTTGTTTGGATGGTGACACCTCGGTTCATCCTTGATCCTTGGTGGCCAAACCTTCGGGAATCTGCGAATAGCGATTTTTCGAGGGAATAGAACGTGTGAATGCGAGACAAGACGCGCGTGAGGGGATTCCCTTGCGCGGCGTCTTGTCTTTTTTTTTGAGGGAGCATTATCGCTTCCGTGGGGGGATCCGGATCTATGATCATCGAAAAAATCTTGAATAATAATGTCATCGTCACGCATGATGATGATGGGCGCGAAGTCGTCGCGATGGGGCGCGGGCTCGCGTTCGGCCGTCATTGCGGCGATGCGGTCGACGATGCGCGCGTCGACAAGGTCTACCGTCTCAGCGACCAGGAGATGCTCGAGCATTTCAAGGAACTGCTCGCGGGCATCTCGCCCGACTACATGGACGCATCGAACGCCATCATCGAGGAGGCGGAGAAAGAGCTCGACGTGAAGCTCGATGACAGCATCTACATCTCCCTGACCGACCATATCCACATGGCCATCCACCGCCTCCGCAAGGGCATCCCGATTCACAACATGATGCTCTGGGAGACGAAGCGCTTCTATCCGAAGGAGTACGAGGGTGCGCTGCGCGCGATTGCCTACCTCAGCAAGCGGTTCGGCGTCGAGCTGCCGGAAGACGAGGCGGGCTTCATCGCCATGCATCTCATCGATGCGCAGTCGAGGGCGAAGGAGCCGATGGCCGAGCGCATCGTCGGCCTGATTGGCGAAATCACGAACATCGTGCGCCTCGCGGGCCACATCGAGTACGACAAGGATTCGCTCGCGTACTACCGCTTCGTGACGCACCTGAAGTTCTTCGCAAAGCGCATGTTCACCGGCAGGCAGCATCCAGGCGAAGAAATCGACGAGGATATGGCGAAGATGATTGCGACGAAGTATGCGCTCGCGCATGACTGCGTCGGCAAGGTCGCGGCGTTCCTCAAAGAGAAATACGGCTATGACGTGAGCGAGGATGAAAAGTTCTACCTGACCATCCATGTCGCGAAGGTCATCAAGCAGAGCATGGCCGTCTGACAAGGGGAATGTGGACAGCCGATGCATTTGGAAGGAGGCGGATCGTCAGACCGGGAGAAGCCGGGACATATGCGATAGGAGTATTTTTTAAACAGTAGAGATACGAGACAAGAAACAGTATCCAGGGGATCTGCAGTTTGGATGGTGACAACCCGTGACGTGGAAGTTGCGGGGTTGGCCAAACCTTCAAGATTTCGACACAATCAAATTTTGGAGGTATTCAGAACAATGAAACAGTGGAACAAGTGCAGCAAGACGATTCTCGCGATGGGCGTGGCAGCGATGGTGTTCGGCGGCGCGACGACGACCGAAGCCGCTTCGAACTTCCTCGCGGAAGTGCCAGCGAATGACTGGTCGTACGAGACGGCAAACAGCCTGATTTCGGCAGGCGTCGTGCCCGACTACGACATGGCCATTCCGCAGGGCCGCGTGCTGAGCCGCCTCGAGATGGCGATGATTGTGCAGCAGGCCGTCGGCAACGAAAGCGCGATGACGGCCGAGCAGAAAGCGGCCACGGAGAAACTCAAGGAAGCCTACTACTACGATATGAAGAAGCTCTCCCTGCTGAACAAGATTGACACGCTCGATAACAGCCAGGTGCAGAGCATCGAGAGCGGCAAGGCAACAAGCGGAGATGGCTTCACGGCAGAGGAACGCGCAGGGCTCAAGAAGGCAGCGGAACTTGCCGACAAGCTCTCCATCAGCGGTTATGTCCGTGTCCGTAACGACCATTTCCTCAAGGACAAGAAGGACGGCACGGGCGAGAAACGCACGACGCGCGCGAACATGGTCCAGGTTTCCGTTGATTCGACATACAAGATCAACGAGAACTGGCAGGGGCATGCGGACATCGGCTACCGCAATTCGCTGAGCGGCTTTGACGAGCGCCGCTCGCTGTCGCCAAATGAGAATCAGACGGGCTTCACGTGGGACACGTATCTGACGGGCACGCTGCCGAAGCTCGGCCTCGATCTGAAGTTCGGCAAGTGGAACGAGTGGAACATCTATGGCTGGGGCATGGACATCGACTGCGATTTCTCCGGCTTCCAGTTCCGCCAGGGCAAGAAGGACTTCAAGACGTACTTCACGGCAGGCCAGATGGATCTCTGGGACGATGCGATGGGCGGTGACCGCACGAAGGAAAAGGTCACGAGCCTGCGCTTCTTCTATCCGTTTGACAAGAAGAACGACGTCAACTTCGGCATGTCGTGGAGCTCGCCAATGCAGAGCCGCTACCAGGCCGACGACCAGCATCGCGTGTTCTACTATTACGCGCATGGCCATCACAAGTTCGACAAGAACTGGGATCTGCGCGTCGGCATGATCGCGAGCAATGCAAAGCGCGATCCGACAAATGAGGCCGCTGGTACGAAGAACAAGCAGCCGGGCCGCTGGGTGCAGCTCACGTACAAGCAGGCGCAACTTCAGAATCCGGGCACGTACTCCATCGTGGCAGATTATCGTTATGAGCCGGCACTGTCGTGGCCGACGGTCACGGACTGGTGCGGTCTCAACGAGCGCTTCCTCCGCCTCGGCTTCAACTACGTCCCGGCGAAGAACATCCTGCTCGACACGTTCTATCAGTGGGCGCGTGACATCGATACGGGTGTGAAGGACGATCTCTATCGCTTCCAGGCACAGTTCTTCTTCTGATGATTGGGCAAGGGGATTTCAAGATGACGAAGAAACGTTATATTGCTTTGACGGCTATGGTGCTGACGGGCCTCATGGGCTCGCAGTGCTTTGCGGCCGCGCAGAAAGACTACACGGAGACGCAGACGGCCGACGGCTGGACGCGTGTCGAGAACAAGGGCGGCGCGACGCTCGGCTACGAAAAGGACTCGGGCGTCAAGATCCTGACGGTCGATGGCAAGGCGTTCAAGGACATGAACCGCAACGGCAAGCTCGACCCGTACGAAGACTGGCGCCTGACGCCGGAGGAGCGCGCAAAAGACCTCGCGTCGCAGCTCTCGACGGAAGACATCGCGGGCCTGATGCTCTACAGCGCGCATCAGCGCAACCTCCAGCCCGAGCTCAATGATGAACAGAAGAAGATGCTGCGCGAAGACCATGTGCGCACGGTGCTCAATGCCGACAACACGGCATCCGTCGAGACGACGGCGAAATGGAACAACGCGCTCCAGAGCTACGCCGAGAGCCTGCCATTCGCCATCCCGACGAACACGAGCTCCGATCCGCGCAGCGATGCGCGCGCGAACGGCGTTTACTTGAAAGAAGTCAAGAAAGGCGTTTCGCGCTGGCCGAACAACCTCGGCATCGCGGCGACGTTCGACCCGCAGATTGCACGCCAGTTCGGCGAAATCTCGTCGAAGGAATTCCGCCTGCTCGGCCTCGGCACAGGCCTTTCGCCGCAGATCGACCTTGCGACCGACCCGCGCTGGACGCGCAACTACGGCACGTTTGGCGAGGATCCCGCGCTTTCGCGCGACATGACGCAGGCGACGATCGATGGCGAGCAGTCCACGCAGGAAAACGGCAAGGACAAAGGATGGGGCAAGTACAGCATCAACGCGATGATGAAGCACTGGCCCGGTGACGGCGTCGGCGAGGGCGGCCGCGAGGCGCACTCGAAGTACGGCAAGTACGCCGTCTATCCCGGTGGCAACTTCCAGACGCAGCTCACGCCATTCGTCGAGGGCGGCTTGAAGCTGCCGGGCAAGACGAAGGAAGCGAGCGCCGTCATGTCGTCGTACTCCATCGCCTGGAGTGATGACGGTTCGCTTGGCGACAAGGTCGGCAGCGCTTACAGCGCCTTCAAGATCGGCCTGCTGCGCAACAAGTATCACTATGACGGCGTCATCTGCACGGACTGGTGCGTCACGCGCACGCCGGGCAAAGGTCTCTCGACGGCCTGGGGTTATGAGGATACGAACCTTACGGAGGGTTATCGCCATTACAAAGCGCTCATGGCGGGCGTCGACCAGTTCGGCGGCAACAATGACAAGGTGCCGGTGCTCGAAGCCTATGAGATGGGCGTCAAGGAGCACGGCAAGGCATGGATGGATGCGCGCTTCCAGATGTCGGCAAAACGTCTGCTCCGGAACATCTTCCAGCTCGGCCTGTTCGAGAACCCCTATCTCGATGTGGCAGAGAGCGTGAAAGAGGTCGGTAACGACAAGGACATGCAGGCGGGCTATACGGCGCAGCTCAAATCCATCGTCATGCTGAAGAACAAAGACGGTGTCATCCACAAAGCAGCGAAGAACGCGCAGAAGCCGACGGTCTATGTGCCGATGATCTTCCGACCGGCGACGGAGAACAAGACGTTCAAGGTCTACACGCCGGCGCATTGGAGCCTGCCGATTGACGAGAAGGCAGCTTCGGAGTACTTCAACATCGTGACGGATACTGTCAAGGCACCGTCCGATGTCGACCGTGATGGCAAGCCCATGGCAGCGGCTGGCGATATCGAGCGCCTGGCGCCCGAAGCCGTGGCCAAGGCGGACTTCGTGCTTGCTGCGATTGACAACCCGACGAACAAGGGCAACCAGTTCGACGGCCTCGGCTATGATCCGACTGTTGGCTACATTCCGATGTCGTTGCAGTATGGCACGTACACGGCAAATGGCAGCCATGTGCGCCACCATTCCATCGCGCATGACGAAGGCGAAGACCGCAGTTACTACGGCAAGACGGCAGAGATCATCAACGCGACGGATCTCGACAGCGTGACGTATGGCAAGAAGTGCGCCGACGTCGCTGCACAGTCCGGCAAGAAGCTCCCCGTCATCACGATGGTGCATGCGCTGAAGCCGATGGTCTTCTCCGAAGTCGAACCGCTGTCCGATGCCATCCTCGTCGGCTACGGCGTCAGCGA
>CACZFT010000121.1 GCA_902780535.1 uncultured Selenomonas sp.
CCTCTAGAGGGGGCCTAGCGTAAAAGCAACACTCTCAAAGACAAGGAACTTCTGCCTCATGCAAGTCACGAACCTTCGCTTGAAGAACTTCCGCAACTACGCCGACCTGACACTCGCGCTCTCGTCCGGCATCAACATCTTCCTCGGCGCGAACGCGCAGGGCAAGACGAACATCCTCGAAGCCATCTGCTATGCTTCGCTCGGCCGCTCCCACCGCACGCATCAGGACAGCGACCTCATCCGCTTCTCTGAGCCGGCTGGAATCCTCCAGCTGGCCTTTTCGCGTCGTGACGTTCCAAATCGCATCGACATCGAGCTCCCGCGCAAAGGCCGCCGGAAGCTCCTCCTCAACGGCCAGTCCATCCGCCCGAAAGACCTCGTCGGCAGCCTCAACACCGTCCTCTTCTCCCCCGAAGACCTCTTCCTCATCAAAGGCGCCCCGGCCGGCCGCCGCCACTTCCTCGACAGCGAAATCTCCCAGGCCAGCCCCGCCTATTACCATGAACTCCTGACCTACAATCGCCTGCTCCAGCAGCGCAACACCCTCCTCAAGCGCATCCGCGAACATCACGCCACGCCCGCACTCCTCGCCTCCTGGGATCCCCAGCTCGCCGCGAGCGCGGCCAAGATCACAAAAAAGCGTCAGGAAGCCGTCAAGAAGCTCCACATGCTCGCGAACCTCATGCAGCGGAAAATCTCCGGCAGCAAGGAAAATCTCAGCCTGACGTACGAGATTCACGGGCTGGAAGAAGTGACAGAGAACCTCGAAGCATGGTATAATAAAAGAATCGAGGAGCGTCACGAACTCGACATCCTGCGCGGCGTCACGAGCGTCGGCCCGCACCGCGACGACCTCGCCATGGCCGTCAACGGCATCGACCTCCGCGCCTACGGCTCGCAGGGCCAGCAGCGCACCGGCGCGCTTGCCCTCAAGCTCGCCGAGCTCGAATTCCTCCGCTCCGAAACGGGAGAATATCCGATCCTCCTTCTCGACGACGTCATGAGCGAACTCGACGCCAGCCGCCGCGAAGCCCTGCTCGCTTTTTTGCAGCGCGAGCACATCCAGACCGTCATCACCGCGACGGACGCGGCGTATTTCCCGAGGGATGATTTCGGAACGGTGTATCATGTCGAGAATGGGAACGTGACGAAGAAATAATAATTCTCATACTTAGCCCCCCTCAAGAGGGGGGACGGGCCCGAAGGGCGGGGGGAGTAGTTGGATGCTAGAAAAAACGAGAATGCAAGATGATGCTAAAGAATGTTGTTGTTGAAACGATATTCTTTAGCTTATTTTCATATGATTTGCTCGGCTCCAGCAACCTACTACTCCCCCAGTCTCACTTCGTTCGACAGCCCCCTCTTGAGGGGGCCTGAAAAGAGAGAAGAGGTATCTTTTATGCCTTATACCACCTATCGGCCTCCTGCCCAGTCTCGCGCCAAGTCCCTCCGTCACAACATGACTCCTTCCGAGCGCCATCTTTTGTACGACTTCCTCAAAACCTACCCCGTCCGTTTCTGGAAGCAGCGACCCATCGGGCCGTATATTGTCGATTTCCTCTGCTATGACGCCGCGCTCATTGTCGAGCTCGACGGCAGCTCGCATGACGCGGCAGGGCAATACGACCACGACGAGCGGCGGACGCATTATCTCCAGAACCACGGTTTCCGTGTCCTGCGTCTTGGCAACTACGACGTGCAGAAGCATTTCGAGGAAGTCTGCGCGTTGATCGACAGGGCTGTGAAAGATAGAAGCATCGAAGGACGTTTTTCGAGCCAGTGACTTCGGGCGTGGGAGGAAGACCCTGAAGTCTCCTTTCTTTCCAAAACGCTTCCTTTTTCCATCGAAAACGAGCCCACCTTCGGGCTGGCGGGGAAAATCATAAGGAATCCGTTAAGGAATCGTCCGTGGATTCCGTTGATTTCCCCCGCCAGCCCCGACCACGATTGTATCTTTAGAGCAAAAAGGAGGCCCCCTCTCCATGCATGACATCCGCACGCCCGGCATCGAGGCGGCCTCTCGCATCCTGCCGAAGTCCATCCATGCGCTCGGCCCGGCCGTCGAGCGGCTCTATTACTGCCACAGCGTCCTCTTCCACTGGCCGCAGATTGTGGGAAATGCCATCGCGGCCAATGTCGAGGCTGTGCGCATCGTAAAGCGGACGCTCTGGCTCTATTCCTATGACGCGACGTGGCGCAACCAGATCCAGATGATGCAGCTCGACGTCCTGCAGAAGGTCAACAATTTCGCGGGCGAGGCGCTCGTGAAGGAGCTCCGCTTCGCGCGGTCGGGGCGGGAAAAGATGCAGCTCCGGGGCGAGCCGATGGAGGCGCTCGATTACCGCACGCTGCTGCCGAAAGTGAATCTGACGGACGAAGAAATCGCATCTGTCCGTGCGGAGGTCGCGGCCGTCGAGGACGACACGCTGCGCGACCATCTCTTCCGCATCTCGCTGAAGCAGGCAAAGCTCCAGCACCTCTTGAAGGACCTCGGCTACCATCCCTGCGAGGACTGCGGCAGCCTCTGCGAACCCGAGCGCACGCGGTGCACGCTTTGCGAGCGGAAGCATGAGGAGGCCGTGCGTGCCGCCATCCGGCGCTATCTCGAGGACATCCCGTGGGCGCGCTTTGGCGAGGTGCTGGCGGAAGTCCCGGAGGCGACGCCCGAGATGCTGGCGTCCGTCCGCGCGTCGTACGTGCAGCAGCTCGCATCCACGGTGCTGCTCGCCGAGCCCGACACCATGCAGGCGAAGACGCTGACGATGGCGTTCCAGTGCGTGCCGCCCGAGCAGATCACGGAAGACCTCGTAAGAAGGACGCTCTACCGGCTGCGGTACGACCTCGCGAAGCCGAAGGAGTGGAAGCCGGTGCGGAGATACGAATATATTTCGTGGGGGCGGAAAAAAGGAGAGTAAAAAGCCTCCCTCTAGAGGGAGGGGGACCGCGAAGCGGTGGAAGGAGTAGTAGGATTCTGGAGCCGAACGAGTATGCTGTCGTTGCCAAAGTCCTTTAGCAACATGACTCATGCTTGTTTGTCTCCAGCAACCAACTACTCCCCCAGTCAGCTTCGCTGACAGCCCCCTCTAGAGGGGGCCTGTCCCCTTAACTTAATGACATTGCTTTTGAGGGGGCCTGACGATGAAGCAAGGCTCCGTTTCTTTTGCGAATACGATGAAAAAGGTGGCATTTATGTTTTTACACTTGGGCAACAACCTCTCCGTGCGGGCGGCGGATGTCGTTTCGATTCACGACATGAAGCTCTTCGCGCCCGGCGGGCCGTCGCGGCCGTTCTTTGAGAGCGCGCAGGCGGCGGGGCGCGTGCGGAGCCTGACGGGCGGCCGCCCGCCGAAGTCCCTCGTCATCACGCGGGACGCCATCTACCTTTCCGCGATATCTCCCGCGACGCTTCTGCGGCGTGCGCGTTCATCCTATACATTTGTCGAAAACAGCAGAAAACAGCAGAAATCAAGAGATTGAAAGAGATAGGAGACAAGATTCATGGCTGAAGAAAACAAGCATATCGATTTCACGCAGGAGAATGGCGCACAGAATGATGAGGCAGCTGCGCCGCAGATGGATCCCGAGCTCGAGGACAAAGACCTCGACCTCACGGGCGTCACGATTCACACGGACGAGTCGAGCGCCGAGGTCACGGCCGTCGATGCCGATTATGGCGCCGACCAGATCCAGATTCTCGAAGGCCTCGAAGCCGTCCGCAAGCGTCCGGGCATGTACATCGGCTCGACGTCGGAGCGCGGCCTGCACCACCTCGTCTACGAAGTCGTCGACAACTCCATCGACGAGGCACTCGCGGGCTACTGCGACCACATTGACGTGACGATCGAGAAAGACAACTCCATCACAGTCGTCGACAACGGCCGCGGCATCCCGGTCGACATGCATGAGAGCGGCAAGCCGGCCGTCGAAGTCGTCCTGACCGTGCTGCACGCCGGCGGCAAATTCGGCGGCGACGGCTATAAGGTCTCGGGCGGCCTCCACGGCGTCGGCGTCTCCGTCGTCAACGCCCTTTCGACCTCGATGGATGTGCAGGTCAAGCGCGACGGCAAGATTCACGAAATCTCGTTTAAGCGCGGCGTCACGCAGAAGCCTCTGACCGTCGTCGGCGAGACGGAGGAAACGGGCACGCGCGTCCATTTCTGCCCGGATCCCGAGATTTTCACCGTCACGGAATATAGCTTCGAGACGCTGCGCCACCGCCTGCGCGAGCTCGCATTCCTGAACCACGGCATCACGATCAGCCTCGCGGACGAGCGCGGCGAGGAAGAGCGCAAGGAGACGTTCCATTTCGACGGCGG
This sequence comes from uncultured Selenomonas sp., assembly GCA_902780535.1. Lineage (GTDB taxonomy): Bacteria > Bacillota > Negativicutes > Selenomonadales > Selenomonadaceae > Selenomonas_C. The sequence goes on from CACZFT010000121.1 coordinate 4,317, forward strand.
CATCAGCTCGTTCGTCGAGCACCTGAACCGCAAGAAGGAAAAGCTCAACCCCGAGCCGATTTATTTCAACGGCACGAAGGACGACACGGTCGTCGAGATCGCGCTGCAATACAACGACAGCTATCAGGAAAACATCTATTCCTTCGTCAACAACATCAACACGGAAGAAGGCGGCACGCACCTCGCGGGCTTCAAGATTGCGCTGACGCGCGCGGGGCATCCTGAAGGACAAGGACGGCAACCTTTCGGGCGAAGACGTCCGCGAAGGCCTGACGGCCGTCATCAGCCTCAAGATCCGCGAGCCGCAGTTCGAAGGCCAGACGAAGACGAAGCTCGGCAACAGCGAAGTCCGCGGCATCGTCGACTCCATCGTCACCGAGGGCCTCACGGAGTATTTCGAGGAAAATCCGGCCATCACGAAGCGCATCCTTGAAAAGGCCAGCATGGCGCAGCGCGCCCGCGAAGCTGCCCGCAAGGCCCGCGAGCTCACGCGCCGCAAGAACGCGCTCGAAGTGTCGAGCCTCCCGGGCAAGCTCGCTGACTGCTCCGTCAAAGACCCCGAGCAGGCCGAAATCTACCTCGTCGAGGGCGATTCCGCTGGCGGCTCGGCCAAGCAGGGCCGCGACCGCCGCTTCCAGGCCATCCTGCCTCTGCGTGGCAAGATTCTCAACGTCGAAAAAGCCCGCCTCGACAAGATTTTCGCGAACGCCGAAATCCGCACGATGATCACGGCGTTCGGCACGGGCATCAGCGAAGACTTCGACCTCGCAAAGCGCCGCTACGGCAAGATCATCATCATGACCGATGCCGATGTCGATGGCGCCCATATCCGCACGCTGCTCCTGACGTTCCTCTATCGCTACATGAAGCCGCTCATCGAGCATGGCCACGTCTATATCGCCCAGCCGCCGCTCTATCAGATCCGCAAGGGCAAGAAGCACTGGTATACCTACAGCGACGACGAGCTCGCCAAGAAACTCGACGAAATCGGCCGCGACGGCATCACCGTCCAGCGCTACAAAGGCCTCGGCGAAATGAACCCCGAACAGCTCTGGGAGACGACCATGGACCCCGAAGGCCGCACCATGCTCCGCGTCGAAATGGAAGACGCCGAAGAAGCCGACGAACTCTTCACCATCCTCATGGGCGACAAAGTCGAGCCGCGCAGAAAATTCATCGAAGACAACGCGAAGCTCGTCCGCAACCTTGACATTTAAGGCAAAATCCATCTTCGCGAAGGAATGCCAATCTTCGGGCGGACGGGGGATTTCAAAAGGAATCCGTTTAGGGAAGCAATGATGAATCGTCCGTGGATTCCGTTGGAATCCCCCGTCCGCCTGCGAGTGTTTTTTCTCTTCGCGACTACGAAAGGAGCGCAATCATGTCTCAATACGGCTTCTATACCTTCATTGCGCTCCTTTTCTTTTTTGGCGCGTGGTACATCCTGCGCCTGCGCCATCAGGTGGCGCTTTTGTCGCACCGCATCTCGTTCCATGTCGGGCTGTCGGCGCGGCTCGGCATCCTCATCGTCACGTATGATGCGAAGACGGACCGGGCCGTGCTGTCGGAAGACCTTGCGAAACTCTTGGCCTTGCCGGAGAAAATCGGCGGGCTTGCGGCGCAGCAGGAGGCCATTCTCGCCGACGAAAAGCATGCATATTATCCCGTCGTGCGCGCGCTGACGAGCCTCAAGGAAGATGCGCGCTACCAGCTCGTGCGGCGCGGCATGGCGCCGCGTCATTTCCTCTTGCGCGGCTATGTGATGAAAGACCTTGCGGGCACGCCGGCGTATCTCGTCGGCACGCTGCGCGACATCACGGCCCGTGAGAATGAGGAGGCCCGCCTCGCCGTGCGGGCGCAGTTCGACGGGCTCACGCGCGTGCACAATTCCAGCGCGACGCGCGCGTGGATGAAGGAGCATGTCGGCCTGCGGCCGGGCGCGCTGTTTTTGCTCGACATCGACAAATTCAAGACGGTCAACGATACGATCGGCCATCAGGGCGGCGACCAGGCGCTCGTCTGCGTCGCGAATGCCCTGCGGCAGGCGCTCGGCGGCCGCGGTTTCGTCGGGCGGCTCGGCGGCGACGAGTTCATCTGCTACATCGAGGAAAACGACTTCGACGAAGTCGATGCCCTCGCCGATTCCATCCACGAAAACGTCACCCGCCTCGGCGAAGAAGCCCGTCTCGGCCTCCCCATCACCGTCAGCATCGGCTGCGCGCTGCTCGAAAAGGAAGATTACGATGCGGCCTACAAGAAAGCGGACGGCGCGCTCTACCGCGCGAAAAATGGCGGCAGGAACCAGCATATGATTGTGGGATAGGAGGCGGAAAAAATGGGGAATTTTGGGCGATTTCTTTCTGCACTCCTCGTCTTTTTCTCGCTGATTTTTTCTCGGTTCCAGTCTCCGCCGAGGACGATGCGCGTCCTCCCATCCGCGTCGGCTACAGTTCTTCCGGCTCGATGCTCTACCGCGATTCCGAAGGTCGGTTCCAGGGGTATGATGCGGTTTATCTTTATGAGATTGCGCGGTACACGGGCTGGACGTATACGTTCGTGCCGTATAATGATTGGTCGCAGGCGGTCGCCGATCTTGCGGCGGGGAAAATCGACATCCTGCCGACGGTTCTGAAGACGCCGGAGCGCGAGCAGCAGATGGATTTTTCGCTCTATCCGATGGCGCAGACGTCCGTCGGCGTCGTGAAGCGGCCGGACGACACGCGCTTTGTCTATGGCGAGACGGCGAGCCTCGACGGCGCGCGCATCGGCGTGCGGCGCGGGACGGCGGACACGAAATCGTTTCAGGCGTGGATGGCGCGCCATGGCCTTTCGGCGACGCTCCTCCAGTACCATGACCGCGGCGACCTCCTGACGGCGCTCGAGACGGGCAACGTGGATCTCGTGGCGACGTCGTATTCTGGCGACGCGCAGAAGTTCCCGCTCGTGGCGGAGTTCTCGCCGCAGTCGATGTATTTCGCCGTGCCGAAATCGCGGCCGGACATCAGCTCGGCGCTCGACCAGGCCATGGCGAATATCCAGCTCTACAATGCGGGCTTCCGCGACGCATTGATGCACATCGCGCGGCCGACGCGCGAACGCTACCGCATCTTCCTGAGCGACCGCGAGGCGGCGTTCCTCGCGACCGTGCCGACGCTGCGCGTGGCACTTTACCGCGACCATGCACCGTATTCGTATATCCGCGACGACGGCACGGCGGGCGGTATCGCGGTGCGCGTGCTCGAGCGCATCGCCGATCTCACGGGCCTGTCGTTCGAGTACGTCTTCATCGACAGCCGCGATGAGGAGATCGAAAAGATGCAGGCGGGCGACATCGACATGCTCGGCTACGTGTACATGGATCTCCTGACGGCCGAGCAGGACGGCCTGCGGCTGACGACGCCATACTATGATGGCGACCTCGCGCGCATCTCGCGTACGGGCAGCACGGGCGCGGAGACGGCCATCCCGCGCTCCCTGCACTTCCTGTTTGAAAGCAGGAAAGGGGAGGATGACAGCCGCCTCGTCGTCTACGATTCGACGACGAAGGCGCTTCAGGCCTTTGGTGACGGCGAAGTCGATGCTGTCTACTGCGACGCGGCGACGGCGGGCTATCTCGTGAACATCCTGAAGCGCGGCGGCACGGACATGCAGCTCATGGCAGGTGTGCCCGCGCACATCAGCATGGCGCTGCCAAAGGATGCCGATCTTCGCATTGGGCTCGTGCTCGACCGCACGATCCAGTACCTCGACGACGTTGAAATGGACGAGATCGAGCAGCGCGAGATCAACGAAGCGCCGATGACGTTCGGCAACCTGCTCGACCACCTTTCGACGCTCCAGACGTATGCGCTGCTGCTCGTGCTGCTCGTGTTCCTGGCGGTCGCGGCGTACCTCGCGATCATGCTCTACCGCCAGCGCGCGATGGAGCGGCGCACGCTGCGCATCGCGCAGCAGCAGGAGCAGATGTCGGAGGCACTGGAGCTCGAAAAGCGCCTGAGCGGCGTGCAGATGGAGTTCTACCGCTACATCTCGATGAACACGGTCGCGCCAATCCGCACGGCCATCCTCGCGCTGACGGCGAAAGGCGCGATGGCGCCGGAGAGCCAGCTCCACACGGAGTACGTGCACTGCTGGCAGCTTCTCGACTTTTTGTTTGAAGTGCGGGCGCTCAACGACCTCACGTCAGATGACCCCGGTGCGCTTGTGCGCGAGCACAAATCTCCGTACTACAATCCCGACCCTGACTGGCAGCCGACGCTCTGCCGCACATACCTCGAAGAACAAGGCCGCATCGCATCTGGGAGCGCGCGGCGCAAAGGCGTGACGTTCGCGCTCGACTTCAGCGGTGTGCTCGATACCCTCGTGCTCATGGAGCGGCGCGGCTTTTCGATGGTCATCATGCGCATCTTGAGCTACCTGCTGAAAGAAACGCCGCCACAGGGCGTCGTGCTGTTTTCCGCGGCACTCAATGGCATGGAGGTGGGCCGCAGCGACGGCCGTGCCGTACTCTGGCTCTTCTTCACCGCGCCGGGCCTGCACCTCGCTCCAGAGCTCGTGCAGAGCATCGAGGCCATGCGCACGAGCGTCAAGGAAAATCCGCGCTCCATCTACGAAAGCCTCATCAAGGCAAAAGAGCAGTCCGGCGCCGAAAACCAGGTGCTCCTGCGCTTCGCCATCCTCCAGCTCATCATCCCCGCGCTCGGCGGCGAGTGGGAGATCACGTCAACGGGGGAGAAAGGGACGGAAGTGACCGTGGAGTTCCTCGTCGATGCGACGGGGAAGTGAAAATACATTAAGGGCCAGGCCCCCTCTGGAGGGGGCTGTCAGCGAAGCTGACTGGGGGAGTAGTTGGGTGCTGGAGACAATCAGATCTGCAGAACGTTGCTAAAGACTTTAGTGACGATTGCATTTTTTGTCAGGCTATCGCATCCTACTACTCCCACCACCGCTTCGCGGTCCCCCTCCCTCTAGAGGGAGGCTGGAGTTTGAATGACTTCATCGCTTAACTTCATGACATTATCTCAGAGGGAGGGGGCTGCTGAATGAGTTACGTTCGGCAACTCGTTGATTCTTCTTCCTTTTTTCAGAAATCTCATCTATAATATAAAAAGACAAAAGGTAAAACTCTAGCTTTCCAAAGGGGGCATCCCTCATGAATACGATGAAGACACTTCTTTTGATGGCTCTCTTGACGGGCATTATGGTCGCAGTCGGCGGGGCGGTCGGCGGATCGTCGGGGGCTTCGCTGATGCTCGTGATTTCGCTCGCGATGAATTTCGGCACGTACTGGTTCAGCGCGCCGATGGTGCTGCGGTCGTATGGCGCGCAGGAAATTGCGCGCGAGGATGCGCCGGAGCTCTATGGGCTCATCGAGAGCCTCGCGCAGCGGGCAGGCCTCCCGATGCCGACGGTCGCTGTCATCGAGAGCGACGTGCCGAATGCGTTCGCGACGGGGCGCAATCCAGAGCATGCGGCGGTCGCCGTGACGACGGGCATCCTGCGCGTGCTGAACTATGAGGAGCTCTCGGGCGTGCTCGCGCACGAGCTCACGCATGTGAAGAACCGCGACATTCTGACCTCGAGCATCGCGGCGGCCATGGCCGGCGTCATCTCGTGGACGGCGCAGATGGCGTTCTTCTTCGGCGGACGCAGCGACGATGATGACGGCGGCGGCCTCGGCGGCCTCGTCACGATCCTCCTCGCGCCGATTGCGGCGGGCCTGATCCAGATGGCGATTTCGCGCAGCCGCGAATATGCGGCGGACGAAGGCGGCGGCAGCCTTTGCGGCAATCCGCGCTACCGCTACCTTGCGAAAGCGCTCGAAAAGCTCGACTACTACGCCAAGCACGGCGACGTCATGCAGGATGCGACGCCTGCGACGGCGCACATGTTCATCATCAATCCGTTCGAGGGCGTCGGTTCGAAGATCGCAAACCTCTACTCGACGCATCCCGCGACGGAAGACCGCATCGCAAGGCTCAACGAGCAGGCGCGGCGGATCGGACGCTGAAATCAGGCCCCCTCTCCGAGGGGGCTGCCGAGCGAATGCGAGACTGGGGGAGTAGTAGGGAGCACAAGCTGAACGAGTATACGAAAATGCTGCTAAAGCATCATGTTGTAATCATGACGTGATGCCTTAGCAGCATTTCTTTATCTTGATAGTTTTCAGCATCCAACTACTCCCCCCGCCCTTCGGGCCCGTCCCCCCTCTGGGAGGCTGCTGAAAAAAGTGTCAAATTGAGGGGAATTAGTTATCCACAGGGAAGCTGTGGTTGCTTGAAGCAGGCTTTCCTGGCAGACGGGCATGAAA
>CACZFT010000122.1 GCA_902780535.1 uncultured Selenomonas sp.
CGACGATGTCAAAGACATGGAGCTCGGTGAGGCGCTCAAGAGCCTTATGACGCTGTTCGGCAAGCTGCTGGCCGGCCTGTCCGTGGAAAGCACAAAACTCGTGAAAAGTCTACTGTCGGACTGGTTTGCCTCTCAAAGCAGATATGTACAGGGATTACTTGGAAATTTGGCGTGGGAAAGTTGAGGTCTTAATTCATGGTGCCATTATATTGTGTGAGACAGCGCTGGTCATTGTTGCTGTCGGGAAGAGGCTGCATGCCGAGATGGAGACAGAAGCAAAGCGGCAGGGATTCCAGCAGATTGTATGGTATGAGGAGATCTTCTATTGAATTCTCTCGAGTGCGCGATGGACGTATTTTTCTGATTCTTCTTGACGCTTTTTTTCGGAACAGATATAATGAAACAATAAGCAACTGAAACGATGCTGCAGGGACGTGCATCGTAAGTTCGAACGGAATCAGGTGAAGGACATGAGACCAGACCGCAAGGCGCCGCCCATTGAGCCGGAGACGGATCCGAATGCCGAGAAGAAGGCTGTTGCGCTCCAGTATGACCAGCAGCGTGACCGTGCGCCGCGCGTGACGGCGAAAGGGCGCGGCTATGTTGCGGAGAACATTCTCGCAGCGGCGCAGAAGCATACGGTGCCGATCTACCAGAACAAGACGCTTGTCAATATGCTGATGGCGCTCGAGCTCGACCGCGAAATCCCGCCGGAACTCTATCGTTCCATCGCCGAGGTCATGGCCTATGTCTACCGCATGGACCGCGAGCGCGGCGAGCGGAAAAAGCAGGAGCCGGTGCCATGAGACGGCAGTCGCAGGACATCGGACGCCCACAGAAAGACGGGCGCAAGCGGCTCGGCCGCGCGGGCGAGGACGAGGCAGCATCGTTTCTCAAACGGAAAGGCTATGTGCTTGCGGCGCGCAATTACCGTGCGAAGGTCGGCGAGATCGACATCATTGCGTGGCAGGACGCGCAGACGCTTGTCTTTGTCGAAGTCAAGACGCGCACGGGCCTCTCGTATGGAAAGCCTGCCGAGGCTGTGAACTACGCCAAGCAGCGAAAAATCATCCGCACGGCGCAGTGGTACTTGCTTCAAAAGCACATTGACGGCTGCCGCTGCCGCTTCGATGTCATCGAGGTCTATGCGATGACGGCTGGCGCATGGAAGGTGCGCCAGATCGAGGGCGCGTTTGAAATGTGATGGGAGGCTTTGGATGTTTGCAAAATCGTATGGCGCGGCGACGCTCGGCGTGGACGGGCTCATCATCGACGTGGAAGTCGATGCGGGGTACGGACTGCCTGCGTTCGACATTGTCGGCCTGCCGGATACGGCGGTGCGCGAGAGCAAGGAGCGCGTGCGCACGGCCATCAAGAATTCGGGGCTCAAGCTCCAGCAGGAAAAAATCACGGTCAATCTCGCGCCGGCCGACATCCGCAAGGACAGTCCCGGCCTTGATCTGCCCATCGCTGTGGGTCTTCTCGCGGCGCATGGGCTTTTTCCTATGAAGAAAATCGAGGGCTGCCTGTTTTCGGCGGAGCTTTCGCTTGAAGGAGAATGTCGTCCCGTGCAGGGCGTGCTGCCGATGGCAATCGCGGCGAAAGAACAGGGGTTCCGCGCCATCTTCGTTGCGCCCGCGAATGCAAATGAGGCATTGCTCGTGCAGGGGCTCGCGGTCTATGCCGTTGCGACGCTTGCGGAGCTCGTATCGTTCCTCAAAGGCGAAAAGGAGCTCGCACCTGCCGAGGCGCAGCAGCTTTTGAGTGACGGGCAGGGCTGGACGGATGATTTCGCCGACGTGCAGGGGCAGTTCGCGGCCAAGCGGGCGCTCGAAATCGCGGCGGCGGGCGGGCACAATGTGCTGATGGTCGGCGTGCCGGGCAGCGGCAAGACGATGCTCGCGCGGCGCATGAGCTCGATTCTGCCCGCGCTGACGCCTGAAGAAGCGCTGGAAGTCACGAAGATTTACAGCATCGCAGGTCTTTTGAAGCATGACGGCGGTCTCGTGACGCAGCGGCCGTTCCGCGCGCCGCACCATACGACGAGCATGACGGCGATGATCGGCGGCGGCAGTATCCCGCGCCCGGGCGAGGTCACGCTCGCACATCATGGCGTGCTGTTCCTTGACGAGTTGCCGGAGTTTGGCAAATCGACGCTCGAGGTCTTGCGCCAGCCTTTGGAAGACCGGGAGATTTTGGTGAGCCGCGTCCATGCTTCGCTGAAGTTTCCGTCGTCGTTCATGCTGATTGCGGCGATGAATCCTTGTCCGTGCGGCTATCACGGCGACGAGTCGGGCGGGCATCATTGCGAGTGCACGCCGGGCGAAATCAAGCGCTACACGCGGAAGATTTCAGGGCCGCTGCTCGATCGAATTGACATCCACATCCGTGTGCCGCGCGTCGAGTACAAGGAGCTCGCATCGCGCGAGCAGGCCGAGCCGTCCTCTGCCATCCGCGCCCGCGTGGAAGCGGCGCGCGAGATCCAGCATGAACGGCTGAAAACGTATGGCATCTACTCGAACGCGCAGATGAACCACGCGATGATCCAGCGTCTCTGTCCGCTCGGAGATGCGGCGCAGCAGCTGCTGCAGGCGGCGTTTGAAAAGATGCATCTTTCCGCGCGCTCGTATGACCGCATCATCAAGGTCGCGCGCACGATTGCCGACCTCGCGGGCGGCGGCCCCATCGGCCCGCGAGAAATCGGCGAGGCCATCAAGCTCCGCAACGATGTCGGGCTGAGCCTCGAATGAATCAGGAGGATTTTCTTTGGAGGAAAGAACATGCTGACGGCGCAGGTCTTCGTCAATGTGCCGGTCAAGAGCATTGCAAAACCTTATACATATCGCGTGCCGGACACCCTCGTGCAGGTGGGAGCGGGCTGGCGCGTTCTTGTACCCTTCGGCGGCCGGAAAGTCGAAGGGTTCGTTGTTTCTGTGGCGGAAAAAAGCGTAGAGGAGCTCGCGGGAATCAAGCTCAAGGACATTCTTGCCTGCGTCGATGAAGAGGCGTGGTTCACGCCCGTACTGCTCGAGGCCGCGCGGTGGCTCGCAGACTTCTATCTTTGCTCGCTCGCCGAAATCATGCGTCTTTTCATGCCGGGCAAGAGCGGCGTCAAGATTACGGTCGAGTACGTCGCAGACGAAGCGCAGGAAAACCATGTCCTGCTCGGCATGGCATCGTATCGCAGGCTCTATGACTATGTCGCCGAAAATGGGCCCGTGCGGCGGGCCGCACTCCGAAAGGCGCTGCCCGAGCTCGCGGACGAACTGCCTGCCATGCTCGAAAAACTCACGGGGTATCATGTGCTGATGAAGGAGTACGCGGCCGAAAAGCGCGACGCCGCGCTGTATGAACGCTATGTCGTCTTGAAAGAAGCGCTGACGCCGGAGCGCGAGGCCGAGTTTTCCCGCCGCCGCGCCCAGCTGGCGCTCTGGCGTTACCTCGCGGCGCATGATGGCACGGCAAGTCTCAAGGAGCTCGAAAGCGAGGGCATCCATGCCGAGGCGGCGAAAAAGCTCGCGGCGGCTGGCATCGCCGTCATCCGCCGCCGCCGCGTCCTGCGCGACAGTTATGCAAGCGCTGCGCGCGGCCACGAACCGCGCACGCTGACGGAGGAACAGCAGCAGGCCGTCGCGGCCGTGCGGCCGTCGATGGCGGCGGGGGAGTACCACGGCTTTCTGCTCTATGGCGTTACGGGCAGTGGCAAGACGCAGGTCTATATCGAGCTCGCGCGGCTCGTGCGCGAGCGTGGCCGCAAAGTCATCGTGCTCGTGCCGGAGATCGCCTTGACAGGACAGCTCGTGCGCGCGTTCCAATCGTATTTTGCCGGTGACATCATCGTCATGCACAGCCGCCTGACGCTGGCCGAGCGCAACGACGCCGTCATCCGCGTGCGGCGCGGAGAGGCGGGCATCATCATCGGTGCGCGCTCGGCGCTTTTCACGCCTGCCGATGATGTCGGCCTCATCATTCTCGACGAGGAGCAGGACATGAGCTACAAGCAGGACGAATCGCCGCGCTACCATGCGCGCGTCGTCGCCGAAGAGCTCGCGCACCTGCATCATGCCGTGCTGCTGCTCGGCAGCGCGACGCCGTCGCTTGAAACGTATCATCGCGCCAGGACGGGCGAACTGACGCTGCTCACGATGCGCCATCGCGTCGGCGACATCCCGCTGCCTGAGGTCTCGTGCGTCGACATGCGGCAGGAGCTCCGCATGGGCAACCGCCACATCATCTCGCGGCCGCTCGAAAACCTGATTCGCAAGACCATCGCGGCGCACGAGCAGCTCATCATCATGCTGAACCGCCGCGGCTACTCGACATTCGTCATGTGCCGCTCGTGCGGCGAAGTCATCCATTGTCCCGACTGCGGCATGCCGCTCGTCTATCACGAGACGAAGCGCGGCGGCAAGCTGCTTCTCTGCCATCATTGCGACATCCGCCAGCCCGTGCCCGACATCTGCCCGAAATGCGGCAGCCGCTACATCAAGTATTTCGGCTCGGGCACGGAAAAGCTCGAACAGGAACTCCGCGCCCTCGTGCCTGAGGCGCGTATCGAACGCATGGACCGCGACACGACGGGCGGCAAATTCGCGCATCAGGAAATCCTGAGCCGTTTCCGCCGCGGCGCATTCGACATCCTGCTCGGCACGCAGATGGTCGCGAAAGGCCACGACATCCCGAATGTCACGGCCGTCGGCATCATCAGTGCCGACGCGAGCCTCAACCGGCCCGACTTCCGCGCGGCCGAACGCTGCTTCATGCTAATCACGCAGACCGCCGGTCGGGCAGGCCGCCACACGGCGGACGGCGAACGCGGCCACGTCCTCGTGCAGACGTACAATACGGAGCACTACGCCGTCCAGTGCGGCATCCATCAGGACTATGAAGGCTTTTATCAAAAAGAGATCGCCCTGCGAAAAGCGATGGGCTATCCGCCCTTCACGCGCCTCATCAAGCTGCTGTTCCAAAGCAACGATGAAACTGCCGCGAAGCAGTCCGCGCTCGCTTTCGTCCAAGCGTTCCAGCAGCGCTATCCCGGCGGCACCTCCACCCCGCTCGGCACGCCGCCGAAAACAAACACCGTCATCGGCCCCGCGCCAGCGCTCATTGCCTGCTTCCGCGGCACATACCGCTTCGTCGTCCTCATCAAGGCCCTCGACCTCGAGGGCGTCCGCCAGTTTTTGCGCGAGCAGGGGTTGCACCTGCGCACCGACGTCGCCATCGACATCGATCCAATTACGATCATGTGATTCTTTTTGTTACGCATGGAGATTTCAACGAAAAGATAGGAGTTTATATGAAAAAATATATTATTTTAGTGTTTTGTATACTTATGCTTTTACAGACTGCAAGCGTATCTGCTGCAACCAATTCTTTTTTGAATGATGATCCAAATTATCCTTGGGCTTACGGGCACGGCGGGGGTGATGAGTATGTGCAACTTGACTCGTGTCGGATTGATCATGTCAACGGCCTTGACGTCTACATATCTGCCAATGTCATATATTAAAAGAATCCCAATTTGCCGTACTATAGACAAACCTCGGAAGCATCCTTTCTCGGACGGCCGCGTGGCCGTTCGGGCTTCGTGATGACATCTTGATTT
>CACZFT010000123.1 GCA_902780535.1 uncultured Selenomonas sp.
ATGGCGCGCATCGTCTGCACGCCGTAGTAGACATCCTCCGGCACTTCGAGTTCACCGATGAAATCATGTTCCTTGCGCATCTTCCTGCACCCTTTCTTTCTCCGGGCCTCCGCCCGGCCGAAAACAGCCTTCAGAAAAACACAAAACGAGCTGCAAGAACGCCCGACCCCATTGTCTCTGCGTTCTCCGCTCGTTTCTCTTTCTCTTGATTACGGCTTCATTGTATCATGTATACAGGATACATGCAAGACTTTTTCGAACAAACTTTCGAGAAATTTTTGGGCGGCTGGCACATAGATTTTCGCACCCGCGGAAGATATAATGTGCTGTTTGATTTGACGCACAATACACAAAAAGGCTGTGCATAACTTCGGCGAAATCTCGCCGCTTTCATGCACAGCCTTGCCGAGTTATCCACTTTTCAACGGAAAAAGTGGATAACTCTGTGGATAACTTGCTTCATTTACGTTTTTTGTCTCAATAAATGGACTTGTAGATGTCTTCGATCTCCGGCTGGGTGACATCTCTTGGGTTGCCCGGGGTGCAGGCGTCGGCCATCGCGGATTTCGCAAGGAACGGGATGTCCTCTTCCTTGACGCCGAGCTCGGATAGCTTGCGCGGAATGCCGACGTCGTCGGCGAGCTGCTGGACGGCGTCGATGGCGGCTTTGCGCGCATCTTCGGTCGAGAGGCCGTCGACGTCTTTCACGCCCATCGCACGGGCAATCTCGCGATAGCGGTCGCCCGTTGCAGGCGCGTTGAATTTCAGCACTGGCGCGAGCAGGATTGCGCAGGCCATGCCGTGCGGGATATCATAGACGGCCGAGAGCGGATGCGCCATCGAGTGGTCGATGCCGAGGCCGACGTTCGAGAAGCCCATGCCCGCGATGTACTGGCCGAGCGCCATTTCCCCCAGGCGCCCTTCGTGATGTAGCCCTCGATGGCGTGGACGAGCGCGTCCATGCCGGTCGAGGCGCAGAGCTTCGGCGGCATCGAGGCGACCATGTCGGCATCGACGATGGCGACGACCGGGATGTCGTGCGGATCGGCGCAGACGAATTTGCGATGGCGCTCCGTGTCCGTGATGACATAGTTGATCGTGACTTCGGCCGCCGTGCCGCTCGTCGTGGAGACGGCGATGATCGGCATGGCCTTGTGCTTCGTCGGCGACGCGCCTTCGAGGCTGCGGACGTCGGCGAACTCAGGGTTCGTCATGATGATGGCGATGGCCTTGCTCGTGTCGATGGCCGAGCCGCCGCCGATGGCCACGAGGAGGTCTGCGCCTGCCGCCTTGCAGGCCGCGACACCTTCCTGCACGTTCTCGATGGTCGGGTTCGCCTTGATCTTGTCATAGATTTCGTAAGCGATGCCCTCTTTGCCCAAAAGCTCCGTCACCTTCGTCGCGACCTTGAACTTGATGAGGTCCTTGTCCGTGACGACGAGCACTTTCTTCGCGCCGCGCCCGCGCACTTCGGGGACGATCTCCTGGATCGCGCCGGGACCGAAATACGATGTTTCGTTGAGGATGATGCGGTTTGCCATGATAAAATTCCTCCTGTTCTTGGCTGTATTTTCTGTCTGGTATTCTGTGTTTGCTTCTTTTTCATCCAATTCATACTATAAGTTCTTTTTTGCACTTTGTCAAGAACAAAAAATACAAAAAATACAAAACACAACAGGACTTTCCCAGAGATGAGTCGAATAAATAGGAAGAAAACAACTCTGAAAACCACAGGCCTACAGGAGGTCTCGCCTTCATCATGAAACGTTTTCCCCTCCGCGATCTGCAGCCAGCGCTTGCGCTGCTGCTCTCCGCGTTCTTCCTCGCTCTCGTCATCCTGCCCGTCCCGGTCTTCGCCGCCCGCGTCTCGCGCGCCACGACATCGTCGCGCGTGCGCATCGGCGTCGTGCGCCCCGCACTCGCGCAGGATGTCGCGAGCGCCCTCTTTTCCCAGCAGACGGCCTACCTCATCGAGCTCTCGAAATACACGGACTGGGACTTTGACGTCATCGAGCTCGCGCCCGAAGAAGTCGGCGACGCCCTGATTGCAGGCCAGATCGACCTCGCGATGCCGACGGAGCTCCACATCCAGGACACCGGGCATTTCGCCTCGTCCCGGCCGCTGGCGCTGCGCGATCTCATCGGCCTCTACAGCCGTCTGGGTGACGACCGTTTCGCAGCGGCCGACCAGGACCTCGCCGTGCTCGAAAGCGCCCGCATCGGCCTCGTCGAGAGCCGCCCCGACCTGCTCGCGCCGTTCGAAAAATTCTGCCAGGACAACGGCCTCACCGTGCCGTCCGTCTCCTTCGCGAGCGACCCCGAGGCGCACGCCGCGCTCGCGGATGGCACGATCGACCTGCTGCTCGACGCCGCGACATCGAGCGACGAGCAGGAGTCGTTCGTCCTCGCTCTGGACTCCATGCCGATGGGCATCGCCGGCCTGCGGCAGAACAGCGGCCTGCTCGGCGTCATCAACGACGCGAACGCAGCGCTCGAAGCACAGAGCCCGCGCTTTTCCGAGCTCGCCCGCCAGCAGTTCGAAGACCGCACGCGCCGCCTCGTCACGCATTTCACGCCCGACGAGCAGCAGCTCATAGAACACCTGCCGACGCTCCACGTCGTGCTCGCGCAGGACGACGCCGACATCACGCTCGACCGCGAAATCCTCTCCGCCGTCTGCAAGAGCGCCGGCATTTCCATCGATTTCCTCACGGCTGCGAACGCGAGCGAGGCCCGCACGATGGTCGAGGACGGCAAGGCCGACCTGCTGCTCGACATCTACACGCCGAACTCGGACACGACGGGACTCTACTACACCGACCCCATCTACACGCAGGAATACATCCTCGTCGGCCGCGATGGCGCGTACGTGCCGAAAAAAGGCGCCATCGCCACGCCGAGCCTCCAGCCGTCATTCATCGATGCCGTGCGGCAGCGGTTCCCCGACTGGACCGTCCTGCCGACGCCCGACGAGCAGCACGCGCTCGCCGCCGTCTCGAACGGCCGCACGAACCTCGCGCTGAGCTCCGTCGTCTCCATGCAGGCCACGCGCAACCTCATCCTCTACCCGCATCCTCATCGGCACGAGCCTCGCGATCTCTTCGCGCGAGCCGCGCCTGCTGCAGTCCGTCTTCAACAAGGCGCTGCTGCGCCTCGACCCACAGGAGAAAGAGCGCATCCTCCTCAAAAATGAAATCCGCACGCCGCCGCACTTCTCGCTGAGCTACTTCGTCACGTTCTACCCGCTCCAGACCGGCCTCCTCATGGGCGGCATCCTGCTGCTCATCTGCCTTGCCATCTTCCTGCGCACGACGCTCGACCGCCGCCGCATCGCCGCCGCGCCGCCGCATCGCCGCCGCCCAGCACGCCGCGCTCGAAGCCTACAAATACAAATCCCAGATCGATCCGCTGACAGGCCTCTACAACAAGACCGCCACGCGCGAACTCATCGAACACTACCTGCTTGAGCCGCCCGCGCCCGGCCACTGCCACGCCTTCCTCATGATGGATCTCGACCATTTCAAGGCCGCGAACGACCTCTGCGGCCACGACTTCGGCGACGAAATCCTCATTTCTTTTGCCAAGAGCCTGCACACCATCGTGCGCGACCGCGACCTCATCGGCCGCTTCGGCGGCGACGAATTCGTCATCTTCCTCAAGAACTGCACGCGCGAGGCCATCCCGCGCATCGCCGGCGACATCAACCGTGCCGCGACCCTCGTCGACGAGCGCTCGCGCATGACGAATCCCGCCGCCCAGGCGCACCCCGAGCGCCCGCTCATCACCGTCAGCATCGGCATCGCCATCGCCGCGAGCACGCACGAGACCTACGAAGAAATCTTCCGCAAAGCTGACCATGCCGTCTACTCCGTCAAGGAAAACGGCCGCGGCGACTGGGCGATCTATGGAGAGAACAAAACCTGAAACAAAACTGCCTGCTTCGCGCCGCCCCCAAAAACTTCGAGCGGCAGAAAGGGGCCCGCCAGAAACCCGTTAAGGAATCGTCCGTGGGTTTCTGCGGGCCCCTTTCTGCCGCGTCCGGGCACGTCGTCCCTTCGCGATGTATGGAGCTTCTTTTCTCAGAAAAATTCTTCTTCCGCCGCGATGCAGAGCATATGATACACCGGCAGATGCAGTTCCTGAATCTTGTACGTCTCGTCTTCCGGCACGCGGATCGTGATGTCGGCGAGTCGCTTTTCTGCCATCTTGCCGCCGGATCTGCCTGTCAGCGCGATGGTCTTGAGCCCTTTGGCTCGTGCCATGTCGAGGGCGTAGATGACGTTTGTCGAGTTGCCGGACGTCGAGATGGCGAGCAGGGTATCTTCCGGATTGCCCATGCCGAGGATCTGCTGGGCGAAGACGAGGTCGGGCGCCTGGTCGTTGGCAAATGCCGTGCCGAGGGCGACCTGGTTGACGAGGGAGAGCGCGGGCAGGGCGCCCTGGAGATTCTTCATAAAGTAATCGGCGCTCTCGGGGCAGGCGGCTTCGAATTTCGCCTTCATGTCAGCGCCGAGCTTGCGCGGCTTCAGAAAGCCCTTCATGAGTTCGCCGACGACGTGCTCAGAGTCGGCCGCGCTGCCGCCGTTGCCGCAGATGATGAGCTTGCCGCCCGCGCGGTACGTCGCGAGCAGCGCCTCGACGGCCGCCGTGAGGTCGGCCTCGCAGACGGAGAGGGCGGGGTAGCGCGTGAGGAGGGTGGAGATGGAGGCTTTCGTGGAAGGTTTCATAAAGGTGGGGTCCTTTCTTGGTCGAAGTTTTGTTCGTGGTCGCGGAGATTTTTTCGTGCGCGGGGGCGGAGACGGGGAGGCATCCGCAACCCACGGACGATTCCTTAACGGGTTTCGGATACCTCCCCGTCTCCGCCCGAAGGATATGATGTCATCGCGAAAAGGTTTTTCACGGTCACGAAGAAAGTATCATCTGTCGTTGAGAAAAGCTTATACAGCAGCCCCCTTCTATGAGGGGGGACGGGCCGCGTAAGCGGCGGGGGGAGTAGTTGGGTGCTGGAGACAAGCAAATGTACAGAACGTTGCCAAAGGACTTTCGCAACATTTCACACTTACATATTCCGATACTTGTCCGCGATGCTCCGTGCATCACTACCGTTAATTTTTCCGCTGGCTTGGTGCGTGCTGCGGCTTTCGCTTGGCTGGATGTCGATGATGTCGGGGCGGTGCTGGGTCTGCGCATGCGTCTGCAGGGGCTCCTGATAGCGCTGCTGCTGGTAGCTGCCCTGGCTGCTGCGATTGCCGCCGAGGAAGCGGCGCAGGAGGGCGCGGATGACCATGAAGGCCACGGCAAAGAGCAGGATGTTCATGAAGAGGCCGAGCATGTCGCTCATCATGCCGGTGCCGAAGCCAAAGAGGTGGCTGAGCATGGAGCCGAGGAACATGCCGCCCGCGAGCAGGCCGACGCCGCGCATGATGGAGCCGAGGCGGCTGCCGCTCTGGCTCTGGGTTCCTGCCGCCGTTCCGGCTTTGGCATTCGCGGAGTTTGCGGCGGGCGCGGTCTTTTCGAGGTCTTTCGCGCTCTTCGACGGCGCGTAGCTGCCGCCGTTGCCCGAGACGGACTTGTGCGTGTCAGGGCTCGTCGCCTTCGGCGCCGCAGGCGCGGCTTTCGGCGCGGACGGCGCGATGCGGACGCCGCCTTTCGCCGCGTAGGCGATCTTCGGGCCGTGGAGGCCGAGGCTCGGGGCGAGGCTGCTGCCGATGCCGGTCGCCGGGGCGAGGGCGAAGACCGTGCCCGCGAGGACGGCTGCGAGGAATTTCTTTGGTTTCATAGGTTACTCCTTGTACGATTTGATGTCTTCGGGGAAGGCGTAGATTTCGCCGACGGTGTCGCGCGTGCCCGCGAGGTACTGGTCGATGTCGTCGACGTCGATGTAGAGTTTGCAGTCGATGTCGAGGTAGCCCTGCTCCGTCGCGTTCGAGACGTCGCGGATGGCGATGAGCTGCTCGCGGAGCTTCAGGAGCTCCGAGCGCGTCGCGTGGAGGTCGAGCTTGATGAGGGGCACGCCGTATTCTTTGAGGACTTCGTCCATGGTCATGCGCTGGGACATGGGTTCCACGATCCTTTCTGCTGGTCATTCTTGACTTTTTGATGTTTCAATTCTATCAAAGGGTTCTGAGATTTTCCTGAAAATCAGGCGCGGGGTGCGCGCACCAAAAACGGCCCCGCCGCAGGACCGGGCGGGG
This sequence comes from uncultured Selenomonas sp., assembly GCA_902780535.1. Lineage (GTDB taxonomy): Bacteria > Bacillota > Negativicutes > Selenomonadales > Selenomonadaceae > Selenomonas_C. The sequence continues at coordinate 6,195 of CACZFT010000123.1, forward strand.
CCGCAGATTCCAGTTTCCGATTTCTTACATTTCGCCGCTCTTGACCGCATCCGCCGTCCCCGACGCCGCCGTGCTGTCCGCCGCCGTGTCCGTCTTCGGGTTCGTGAGCTGGTCATAGAGGTCGGCGAAGCGCTTCGTGACTTCGTCGTGGGTCTTCGTCGTGATCTCGGGCATGTCGCTGTCGTCGCCGAACGTGTCCTTCCACGAGATGCCGGCCGCCTCGAAGCCCTTCTCAACGGCCGACTGCATGGCCTTGAGCTTCTCGGGGTCGCCGTTCGCGATGGACGAAGCCATGTCGAGGATGCGGCTCGCGACCGCGTCAACAGAATAGTCGCCGCCATCGGAGACGGCTTTTTCTGCGTCTTCCGGCGTCGTCGCGACTTCCGGCAGCGCGAACTTGTCGGGGCTGATCAGTACGCCGTCAAAGTTCAGCTGCGTGATGCCGCTGTCGAGATAGCCCTGCATCTTGACGTTCTGCTGCGTCAGCGTCTGGATCATGAGCTGCTGGCTCTTCTCGATGCCCTGCTTCAGCACGTCGATCTGGTCAGCCGTCAGGCCCTTCGTCGCTTTCGACGCCTGCTGCGCCGCCGTCGAGATGTTGACCGTATAGGCCTCGCTCGTCGTGTTTTCCGTCGTCGTGCCGTCCGGCGCCGTCGTCTTGGTCGAACTCGTCTTCGTATACGAGCCGGACAGCGCCGCCGTCTGCTGGCTGATCCGTGTCATCGTCGATACATCCATGTGGAACTCCTCCTTACTTCCATGCATTGCGCGTTGCGCATTGACACTTTTACATCTTTATTATCGTCCATTGCATCCGAAAAGGCAAGCATTTTTTCGTGCTTTTCGAAAGATTTCACAATCCTCTCAAAAAAGCAGGAAACAGCAGGCACTGGGGCGAATCTTTCTCCTAGTTCTATAGGAAATTTCTGGATTGCAAGGAGGCTTTTCTTTGACCTTTCTCACACGGGCATGGCTGCGCGGAACGCTGTCCTTCGCCCTCGTATCCTGCGCACCGGGCTTCGCCTCTGCCACCCCGGTCGCCCTGCACTTCGACGACGCGGAGGTCGCAGAAGTCTTGCAGGCGGCGGCGCGGCTCGGCGGATACGGCATCGTCCTCGACAGCGACGTCCGCGGACGCATCACGGTCGACACGTCGGCCGAACCTGCAGACCTCCTGCCGCGCGTCGCGCGCATGTACGGCCTCGCCGCCGAGCTGCGCGACGGCGTCTTCTACGTCTCTTCCGCCGCGCATGCCGAAAACGTCCGACAGACGTATGTCTTCCCCGTGCACTACAGTGCCCCCGAGGCCCTGCTGCCTGCCATAAATTTATCCCTGCCTGAGGCAGGAAAACGCGATTCTGCGACGAATAGTTCTAGTGATACCAAAAAGAAAGAGATTCGTCCTAGGACTGCGCGTCAAACGGAGGACGCAGACGCAGGAAACGACAAATCGCAAGACGGAACAGCCACATTGGAGCACCGCGACGACACCCGTGCTACCGTCGGCACGGACGGCCAGTCCGTCGTGGTCTATGGCACACCTGCGGAAGCCGCTGCCGTGCAAAAGCTCCTCGCAAAGCTCGACGTCCCCGCACGCCAGGTCGCGCTCGAGGCCAAAGTCGTTTCGCTGACGAATGAAGCCTCTCGTGAGCTTGGCGTCACATGGGACTGGTCTTCCGTCCCGCAGTCGCCCGAAGTCCGCGAATCCAAGGAAACGCTGAGCCGCTCCTCGACCGTCAAGATGAATGGCGTCACGCAGGAAGCCACGGTTTCGGAAGACGTGCCGAAGTACGAGGTCACGCGAAAGTACAGAGGCGCTTCCATGATTCCGGGCATTTTGCAATTCGGCCGCGGGCCCGAGGGCCATCCCTTCGAGTGGTACTACGAGGCACAGCTCCATGCACTCGAACAGGCGGGCAAGGCAAAAGTCCTTTCCCGGCCCAATGTCACGACGCTCACGGGTCGCGAAGCCGTCATCGAGATCGGCAGCGAGGTGCCCGTGCCCGAAGTCGAGACGACGAACCGCTCCACGACGACCTCTTTCACCTATCACAAGGCGGGCATCATCCTGCGTTATACGCCATATGTCAGCGACGACGGCCACATCACGGCCATCGTGCACACGGAGGTCAGCTCGCCCGTCTACGTCGATGATCTCAAGGCCTACCGCTTCAACAAGCGCAGTGCCGATACGTCCGTGCGCCTGAAAGACGGCGAGACCATGGTCATCGGCGGCCTCATCGGCAGCGAAGAGGCACGAAACTACCGAAAGATTCCCCTTCTCGGGGACATCCCGGTGCTCGGCGCCTTTTTCAAGAATGTACAGAAGAGCAAGCAGTCTTCTGAAATCATGATTTTCCTGACGGCTCACATCCTGTCGTCAGATGACAGCCAGTAATTCATGTGAAACGAAAAGGAACAAGGGAAAGAAAAAGGAGCGACATTCCATGGCAATCAAGATTCTTATCGCGGATGACCATGCCCTCCTGCGGCAGGGCATCAAGCGCGTGCTGAATTTCGAGGATGACCTCGAAGTCGTCGGCGAGGCCGAGGACGGACAGGAAACGCTCGCGCGCACGCTCGTGCTGCAGCCGGACATCCTGCTCCTCGACCTCAACATGCCGGGCCTCTCGGGCCTCGAGGTCACGAAGCAGCTCCAGGCCGCG
>CACZFT010000124.1 GCA_902780535.1 uncultured Selenomonas sp.
GGGCTGGTGGCAGACGCTGCGGCGCATCCTCGTGCCGCTGACGCTGCCGGGCATCGTGAGCGGTTCGACGATGGTCTTCATCCCGGCGCTCACGACATTCGTCATCAGTGCGCTGCTCGGCGGCAACAAGGTGCTGCTCGTCGGCAATATCATTGAACAGGAGTTCACGGCGGCCTATGACTGGCAGCTCGGCAGTGCGCTTTCGATGGTCCTGATGGTCTTCATCCTGCTCAATATCGCGCTCGAAGCGTTTTCCGACCAGAAAGACCGGGCCAGAGGAAGGGGGGCGGCATGATGGGAAAGGCAAAGAAAGCCTATGTCGGCCTCATCGTGCTGTTCCTCTATGCGCCGATCTTCGTCCTGATTGCGCAGTCGTTCAATGCGAGCCGGTATCGCGGCCACTGGACGGGCTTCACGACGCAGTGGTATGCGAGCCTGCTCGAAGATGAGGATATGCTCGCGGCGTTCCTCAACACGCTTTCCATCGGCCTGACGGCGGCGCTCTGCGCGACGCTCCTGGGTCTTGCGACGGCGCTGGCACTTCGGGCGATGGGGTATCGGACGCGCATGACGGTGCGCGGCCTCGCGAATGTGCCGCTCTTAAATGCCGACATCGTGACCGGCATCTCGCTGATGCTGCTGTTCCTCGGCCTCGGGCTGCGGCTCGGCTACGATACGATCCTCCTCGCGCATATCGTCATCTGTCTGCCGTATGCGCTGCTCTGCATCCTGCCGCAGGTGCTCGGGCTCGACCGCGTCTACTACGAGGCGGCCGTCGACCTCGGCGCGACGCCGTGGCAGGCGTTCCGCAAGGTGCTGCTGCCGGAGCTCTATCCGGGCATCGCGGCGGCGTTTTTGCTGTCGTTTGCGATGTCGGCCGATGATTTCATCGTGACGTATTTCACGAAGGGCGCGGGCATCGACACGCTGACGACGGCGATTTATGCGCAGCTGAAGCTCGGCGTCCACCCTGAGATGTATGCGCTTTCGACGCTGTTCTTCGTCGGCGTCATCGCGTTCGTGGCGCTGCTCCTGGGAAACTATCGTGCGCTCAAGAAGCGGCGCGGACGGCTGGAGGTGTGAGCGGATGAAAAAACATCATTTTTTGCGTCTGATGGCGCTGGCCGCAGCGTTCGCGCTCGCCGTTTTTTCTGCCGGCTGTGACAGCTTTGGCGACGACGAGGAAGCGGGCGGCGAGGACACGCTCTACATCTACAGCTGGGGCGACTACCTCGACGAGGACGTCCTCGCGCAGTTCGAGGAGGAAACGGGCATCCATGTCGTCCTCGACACCTACGATACGAATGAGAGCATGTACCCGCGCGTCAAGGAAGGCGCGACGACATACGACCTCATCTGCCCGTCGGACTATATGATCCAGAAGATGGAGCAGAATGATCTCCTGCAGCCGCTCGACTGGGAGCAGCTGCCAAATGCGAAGGAGTATATCGGCAGCGACTACCTGAAGCAGGCCGAAGCGTATGACCCCGGCAACCGCTACAGCATCCCGTACTGCTGGGGCACGGTCGGCATCATGTACAATACGAAGATGGTGGATGAACCCGTCGACAGCTGGGCGGTTCTTTTCGACCCGAAGTACAAGGACAGCATCCTCATGCAGGATTCGGCGCGTGATGCCATCATGATCCCGCTGCGCATGATGGGGGCGTCGATGAATACGAAGGACGAGGCGGAGCTCACGAAGGCGCGCGACATGCTGCTCGCGCAGAAGCCGCTCGTGCAGGCCTATGGCGTCGACGACATCCGCGACAAACTGGCGGGCGGCGAAGCGGCGCTCGGCGTCATCTTCTCGGGCGAGGCCATCAACCTCATGGAGGCGAATCCCGACCTCGCGTTCTGCGCGGCGCCGAAAGAGGGCACGAACCTCTGGATGGACGGCTGGGTCATTCCGAAGAACGCGCAGCATGTGGAAAACGCGCACAAGTTCATCGACTTCCTCTGCCGTCCCGACATTGCGGCGAAGAACTTCGAGGCGCTCGGCTACTCCACGCCGAACACGGGCGTCCAGGAACTCGTCGAGGACGACATGGACGACGATGAAATCGAAATCGCCTTCCCGCCGCCCGAGGTGTATCTCGGACAGGAGACGTACCAGTACCTCGGCGAAGCGATGGACAAGCTCTATACGAAGCTCTGGCTGCAGGTGAAGGTGGAGTGAGGTGAAAGCCTCCCTCTCAGAGGGAGCCTTTGCACTTGACGTCCTCGAAAATTCTAGTACAATGTAGGGTGTTCTAGGATTTTTAGGAGGGACGTTTCCATGAGACATTCAGTTCTGGGAAGACGCCTCTTGGCGCCTTTCCTTTTTTTGTTGGTTCTGGTGCAGTGCGCGGCGGCATGGGCGGCGGCGCCGGACATCACGGCGGACGCCGCGATTGTCGTCGACCGCGGGACGGGCGCCGTGCTCTATGAGAAGAATGCGGACAAGCGCGAATACCCGGCGAGCATGACGAAGATGATGACGTGCCTGCTGGCCATCGAGAGCGGGCGCACGGATTCCATCGTGCAGGTCAGCCCCGAGGCGGCGGACGTGGAGTGCACGCGCATGCGGCCGGGCGACCAGGTGCGCATGGGCGACCTCATCGAGCAGATGATGCTGATTTCCGACAACGGCGCGGCGACGGCCGTCGGTGAATCGGTCGGGCAGGGCGACATCGATTATTTTGCGGGCCTTATGAACCGCAGAGCGGAGTCGCTTGGCATGGACTCGACGCATTTCGTCAACGCGAACGGCATGCCGGACAGCGACCACTACACGACGGCGCGCGACATGTCGAAGCTCGCGGAAGCGGCGTTCGGCAACGACACGTTCCGCTCGATTGTCGGGACGAAGGAAGCCAACATTTATTATGTGAAGCCGTCGGGGCGCATGGAGCACTGCGTCAATACGGACGAGCTGCTCTGGAGCTATCAGGGGATCGTCGGTGGCAAGACGGGATGGACGAGTGCGGCGCGCGGCTGCCTGACGGTCGCGGCCGACCGCGGTGGCAAGGAGCTCATCGCCGTCGTCATGCATTCAAACGATGACGAGAGCCGGTTTTCGGAAGCAGCGGAGCTGCTCGATTATGGCTTCGCAACGGATGGGGAATAAGTTTGGCTACAGCACCCGACTACTCCTTCAGACGCCCTTCGGGCGCCAGCTCCCTCTAGAGGGAGCCTTTCTTTTTTTCGTATGCCAAGGATTTTTCCTTGACATCGCCCACGCGATTGCGTATAATAGCCTTTGTCAAGGGTTCTGCCTTGGCAAATGAATCCTTTCGCAAGATCGCAGGTGGGCAGCATGGAACAGTTCCTGTATCTGTCGGAGCTCTTTGATCTTTATGGGGCGCTTTTGACGGAGCGGCAGCAGCGGTGCCTGGAGCTCCACCTGTATGAGGATTTTTCGCTGTCGGAGATCGGCGAGGAGCTCGGCATCTCGCGGCAGGCCGTCTATGACAACATCCATCGCGCCGAGGCTGCGATGAAATCGTATGAGGCGAAGCTCGGACTCGCCGCGCGCTACGAAAAGGAGCGTGCCGTGCTCTCCGAGGTCGACCAAAGCATCGCGGAGCTCGCGACGGAGGCGAACAGCGCCGAGGTCGATGGCATCCGCGCGCGGCTCGCGCCGCTTCTGGGGCGCGAGAGGGAGGGACTGACGTGATTTTTGAAAGCTTATCCGACCGGTTGCAGCAGACGTTCAAGAAGCTGCGCGGCCATGGCAAGCTGACGGAGGACGATGTCGACGAGGCGATGCGGGAAGTCCGCATGGCGCTCCTCGAAGCCGATGTCAATTTCAAGGTCGTCAAGAACTTCGTCAAGACGGTCAAGGAACGCGCGATCGGTCAGGAAGTCCTCGAGACGTTGACGCCGGCGCAGGTCGTCATCAAGATTGTCGATGAGGAACTCACGGCGCTCATGGGCGGCACGCAGAGCCGCATCAACATGAGCCCGCAGCCGCCGACGATCATCATGATGGCGGGCCTGCAGGGCGCCGGCAAGACGACGTCGGTCGGCAAGCTCGGCCTCGCGCTCAAGAAGCAGGGCAAGCGCCCGCTGCTCGTGGCCGACGACATCTACCGTCCGGCCGCCATCACGCAGCTCGAAGTCATCGGCAAGCAGCTCGGCCTTCCCGTTTTCAAGAAGGAAGGCTGCAAGGACGCGGTCGAGATTGCGAATGAGGCCGTGGCCTTTTCGCAGTCGCATATGAATGACGTCGTCATCATCGATACGGCCGGCCGCCTGCAGATTGACGAGAAGCTCATGCAGGAGCTCCGCGACATCAAGGGCGCCGTGCATCCGCACGAAATCCTGCTCGTCGTCGATGCGATGACGGGCCAGGAAAGCGTCAATGTGGCGAAGAGTTTCAATGAGACGCTCGGCCTCGACGGCGTCGTCATGACGAAGCTCGACGGCGATGCGCGCGGCGGCGCGGCCCTCTCGATCAAGGCCGTGACGGGCGTGCCCATCAAGTTCGTCGGCCTCGGCGAGAAGCTCGAGCCGCTCGAACCGTTCCATCCCGACCGCATGGCCTCGCGCATCCTCGGCATGGGCGACGTCCTGTCGCTCGTCGAAAAGGCGCAGCAGACGTTCGACGCCGAAGAGGCGCAGAAGATGGCCAAGAAGCTGCGCAAGGACGAGTTTACGCTCGATGATTTCCTTTCGCAGATGCAGCAGGTCAAGAAGCTCGGGTCGCTCGAGAACATCCTCGGCATGATCCCCGGCATGGGCGGCCTCAAGAAGCAGCTCGAAGGCCAGGACATCGACCTGAACGGCAAGGAGATGCGCCAGATCGAGGCGATCATCCATTCGATGACGCCGAAGGAGCGCGCAGACATCTCGATCATCAACGGCAGCCGCCGCAAGCGCATCGCGCAGGGCTCCGGCACGCGCGTGCAGGATGTCAACAAGCTGCTGAAGCAGTTTGGCGAGATGAAAAAGATGATGAAAAAGATGAAGAAAATGAAGGGCAAGAAGGGGATGCCGAATCTCGGCGGCCTCGGAGACCTCGGAGGCTTAGGAAAGCTCGGAGGGCTCGGCAGCAAGCTCCCATTTTTCAAATAATTTATTCCTGATTTCAAGGAGGTGAATGTTTCATGGCAGTGAAGATTCGTTTGAACCGTCTCGGTGCAAAGAAGAACCCGTACTATCGCATCGTCGTTGCGGATTCCCGCGCACCGCGTGATGGCCGCTTCATCGAGATCCTTGGCAACTACGACCCGTCCCAGACGCCGGCGCTTGTCAATGTCGATGAGGAGAAGGTCCTCAGCTGGATGAGCAAGGGTGCTCAGCCGACGGATACCGTCAAGTCGCTCCTGTCCAAGCAGGGCATCATGACGAAGTTCGCAGAGAGCAAGAAGCACTAATGGGCTTTCTAAGAGGGTAGTCTCATGAAAGAGATTGTTGAAGTGATTGCCAAAGCTCTCGTGGATCGTCCGGAGGCCGTCGAGGTCAGCGAGGAGGAGCAGGAGCGCGCGACGCTCCTGAAGCTCCATGTCGCAGAGGACGATATGGGCAAGGTCATCGGCAAGCAGGGCCGCATCGCGAAAGCCATGCGGACGGTTGTGAAGGCCGCCGCCACACGCGAAAACAAAAA
>CACZFT010000125.1 GCA_902780535.1 uncultured Selenomonas sp.
GATTTCTGAAAAATGACGCTCATAATTCTTGTAGACAATCTGCTTTGCCTTGTCGAGCACGACGAGCTTGATCGTCGTCGAGCCGACATCGATGCCTACGTTGAAAACTGCGTTCACTGTAACACCACCTAATTGGTACCTTGGGGTTCTTTCCGCTTCCGTGCCCTCTGCATTTTTGCGTGCACGAAAGCGGGAGCCTTTTTCAGGCTCCTTTCTTATTCTACCCGATACCGTGGCGGCGTGCAAGTCATTTGTATATTTGGTATAATGTAGGAAACTTTTGGGAATGATATGCTACACGGGAGGAACACCATGAACATCGCCATCATCACGGGCGCATCGAGCGGCCTCGGCGCCTGGTACGCGCGCCTGCTCGACGCCGAAGGACTCGACGAGCTCTGGCTCATCGCGCGCCGCGAGAAGCGCCTGCAGACCATTGCGGGCCTCGTCAGGACACCGGCACGCGTCCTCGCGCTCGACCTCGCAGACGAAGACGCCGCCCGCATCATCGAAGACGAGCTCGCCTCTGTCCAGACGCCCGAACTCCGCTGGCTCGTCAACTGCGCGGGCTTTGGATGCATCGGCCGCGCAGGCGAGATTCCTCTCGCAACGCTTGCGCAGATGGTGCATGTCAACTGCACGGCACCGCTGCGCCTCATTTCCGCCGCGCTGCCGTTCATGAACGCAGGCAGCTGCATCCTCAACGTCGCTTCGTGCGCGGCGTTCCAGCCCGTGCCAGGTGTCGGCGTCTACGCCGCGACGAAATCGTTCCTGCTCTCATACTCGCGCTCGCTCGGCCACGACCTCGCGCCGCAGGGCATCAGCGTGACCGCCGTCTGCCCCTACTGGATCCGCGATACGGAATTCATCAGCCGTGCTGAAGCGACGGACGCACACGGCCTTTTCAAGAATTTTCCGTTCCCGACCGACGCCGAAACCGTCGCGCGCCGCTCCATCCGGGCAGCAAAAAACGGCATCAGCGTCTGCACGCCCGATGCCGTCTCGTTCCTCGACCGCCTTGCCGCCAAATGCCTGCCGAAAGACCTGCTCATGAACCTCATGGGTCTCTGGCACCGGCTCTGAAACATAACGAAAGCTCCTCCGCCGCGGGAGGAGCTTTCGTTTATCTGAATCAAAATTTGAACGTGAAGTTGGAAAATGCCTGGATGCCGAGCGATTTTGCCTGATGCACTGGGTCTTCCGTCTCGTAGAAATAGAACGTATCCCTCTGGCCGCGCCGCACGATTTCCTTGAGGAAATGGTAGCCCCGCAGCATCAGCTCGGGCGTGATCTGCAGGATGCAGTGCGGATGGCCGGACTTCGTGCATCCCCATGCGTCCTTGAGGCCGCTTCCATTGGCAGCCCTGCATTCCGGCAGAGCCGCTGTCGGACGCACCATGACGGCGGACACGCCATAGGGATAATGCACGATGGGCACGGCATTTGCCCGAAGCTGCAGATCCATCGGGTAGCAGTTCGGCGTCAGCACGGGGAGGTCGAGCGCGGCCGCCGCATGCAGCAGGCCCGTGTCATTCCCGATATAGCAGCGGCAGCAGCTCAATGCCGCCGAAGACTCGCGGTAGTCGAGCGTGCCTGCGATATTCCATGCCCGATGCTCCGGCAGCGCCTCCGCGAGCGCGTCGCCATCCTCCTTGTCGCCTGGGCCGCCGAGGATCAGGAAGCGGACATCGCCTTCCTCTTCGAGGATGCGGCGCAGGAGCTCGGCATACGATGCAATCGGCCAATGGCGCCGTGCGTCTGTCCCGCCGAGCACAACGGCAATCCAGCCTGCGCCCTTGCCTTCCTGCGCGAGCCGTTCCTGCCACCGCTTCTTTTCCAGTTCGAGAACCCAGACCTCCGGCCAGCAGTTCTCCGTCGGCTGTCCCGTGATGTACTCGATCATCGGCAGATAGCGATAGAGCGAATGGGACTGGCGCAGCTGACATGGCACGCGGTCTGTCAAAAAGCCGCCGACATGGTTGTACGTGAACGGCCCCGACGTGCCGAAGCCCGAAGGATCGAAGCCGACACGGCGCGTCGCACCGCAGAGATATGACAGCAGCACGGAGCTTCCCCATGTGATGAAGTTGAAGCAGATGTCAAAATGCATCGGCAGGAGCTTTGTCGCAAGATCGATGTCCCAGCGGAACATTTGCAGCGCGTCGAGCCAGTTGCAGTTCCGCTCATCGATGAGCACCTGGTCGACATAGGGGCAGGTCTTCGCCATATCGCGGCTCCGCTGGTAGACGAGCAGCGTAATATAAGCATCGGGATAGACGCGCCGCACTTCGCGGATGGCAGGCGAGCAGTTGATGAAATCACCGACGCCATCGTCATGGTAGAGAAGGATTCTGAGATGTCCCCCCCCAGTATTCACCTGTTCGCGATAGCCGTGCTTTTGATACAACGGCTCGAGGACGCTTGCAATCTCCGTCGTATCGAGGCTCTTTGTTTCCACCGTACGCTGGTAGAGGTTCTCCATCGCCTGACGGATTTCCTCGATGCCAGATGCTTCTCCCATATTGCTTTCCCTTTCTCAAATGATGATGCTGATTGGATTCATGTTTCAATGCAGCCCGATTGCCGTGCCGAAAAGATGCACGACAAGCGCGACGAGCCATGCAATCGCGCACTGCGTAACAACGGTGTAAATGGCATTCTTCGCGCCAGACTCGCGATAGACCGTCGTGATAGCCGCCACGCAGGGCGTATAGAGCAGTGTGAACGTCAAGAAGACAACAGCCGTGAATGGCGTAAAGAGCGCCTGGAGCGCGGCGACGTCCTCGCCGACGAGCACGGTCAGCGTCGAGACGAGTGTCTCTTTCGCCGTGAAGCCCGTCAGGATGGCCGTGGCCACGCGCCAGTCGCCAAAGCCGAGCGGCGCAAAAATCGGCGCGACGGCGCGGCCGATGCTCGCGAGCAGGCTCTCATCTGGCGTGGCCGCGGGATTCAGCTGGCCATCGAACATCTGGAGGAACCAGATGACGATGGATGCCGCGAAGATAATCGTGAACGCCTTCATGACGAAGCCTTTCGACTTGTCCCAGACGAGGCGCACGACGCTTTTGGCCGACGGGATGCGGTAGTTCGGCAGTTCCATGACGAACGGCACCGGCTCGCCGCGGAAGCGCGTGCGGTCGAGCACGAGCGCATAGAGGACGCCGCAGCAGATGCCGAGGATGTAGAGCGAAATCATGACGAGCGCCTGATACTGCGGCGGGAAGAACGCGCCGATGATCAACGTGTAAATCGGCAGCTTCGCACTGCAGCTCATGAACGGCGTCAGGAGAATCGTCATCTTGCGGTCGCGGTCGGACGACAGCGTGCGCGTCGCCATGATGGCCGGCACGGAGCAGCCGAAACCGACCCGCAAGAGCCGGTCCATGACGAAGGCCACGCGCGCCATGTAGCCCGTATCTTCGAGAATCGAGAGGAAGAAATAGAGCGTCACAATCGTTGGCAGGAAACTGATAACCGTGCCGACGCCCTGCACGATGCCGTCGATGACGAGCGCATGCATGACAGGATTCACGTCAGCTGCCGTGAGCCCCGCGTCGATGGCATCCGTGATGCCGCCGACAATCCATTCCATGCCGCCCGTCAAAAGCGCCCCGATGCCGTTGAACGTCATGACGAAGATGAAGCCCATGATGGCGATAAAAATCGGGATAGCCGTGTACTTGCCTGTCAGGTACCGGTCCATCTGCGCGCTGCGGCGGTGCTCCTTGCTCTCATGCGGCCGCACGATCGTTTCCTTGCAGAGCCCCGTGATGAACGTGAAGCGCATGTTCGCGAGAGCCGCCTCGGCATCGAGGCCGCTCTCCTGCTCCATCACAGCGGAAATCTGGTCATAAATCGGCTTCTGCTCCGGCGGAATCTGGAGTTTTGCCTCGACGAGCGGGTCGTGCTCGATGAGCTTCGTCGCCGCAAAACGGATCGGCAGCCCCGCCTTTTCCGCGAGCGGCTCGATGAGGTGCGCCATGGCGTGGATGCCGCGATGGACGGCCGCAACCGGGTCGTCAGGGTCGTCGCTGTCAGCGCAGAAATCGATGCGCATCGGCTTCTCATGATTGCGCGCAACATGGATGGCATGCTCGACGAGTTCGGCGATGCCTTCATTTTTGGCCGCCGCAATCGGGATGACTGGGATGCCGAGCGTCGCCTCGAGCTCGTTGATGTGGATGGCGCCGCCATTTTCGCGCACCTCGTCCATCATGTTGAGCGCGAGCACCATCGGGATGCCGAGCTCCATGATCTGCATCGTCAGGTAGAGGTTGCGTTCGAGATTCGTCGCATCGACGATGTTGATGATGCCGTCCGGATGCGTCTGGAGCAGGAAGTCGCGCGTGACGATTTCCTCATTCGAATACGGCGAGAGCGAATAAATGCCCGGCAGGTCCGTCACGCGTGCCTCAGGATGCAGCTTCATCTGCCCGTCCTTGCGGTCGACCGTGACGCCTGGGAAATTGCCGACATGCTGGTTCGCGCCGGTCAGCTGGTTGAAGAGCGTCGTCTTGCCGCAGTTCTGGTTGCCGACAAGCGCAAACGACATCGGTGCGCCTTCGGGAATCTCCGTCGCCTTGTCGTGATGATGGTAGCTCGGCGCACGGTCGAACTCGCCGACGCCCGGATGCGGGATGGAAAAATGCCACTTCGCGGCCGGCACATTCGCCGCCTCTTCGTCATGCAATCCTTCCATCGTCAGCAACCGCGCCTCATCGAGGCGCAGCGTCAGCTCGTACCCGCGCACCTTCACCTGGATCGGGTCGCCCATCGGCGCCCGCTTCACGAGTTCGACATGCGTCCGCGGCGTCAGCCCCATGTCCAAGAGATGGTGCCGCAGCGCCCCCGTTCCATGCACGACCTTGATGAGTGCCGCTTCGCCCGGCTGGAGTTCATCTAATGTCATCAATCCATCTTGCCCCTTTTGTGCTTGCTCTCGAATTCATTCTCTGTTCCTTGTTCGTTGATATATACTATCATAAACCATCCCTATCCCGCATGCAACAAAAAAGGACACTATCGATTTGACAATGTCCTTCGATATTCTTTTGTCCCTCGATGTCAGAATCAGTACGCCAAGTTCGATTCCTTCGCGATGCGGATGACCTCAGCGACCGTCGTCTCATTGTCCGAAGCGATGTCCGCATACGCCACGCGACGCTTCAGCTGGTTGCGAATCGTGCGCAACGTCCTTTCCGCAGCCGCTTCCGCAGCTGCTTTCGCGGAACGCTTCTCTGCATACTCTTCAATCACCTTGCACATTGTCATCACCCCATGTTCATCCGACTTGAAAAAATTCGCCCGCTCGGCGAGCACTTTTGAATGCATCTTCGACGGCTCCTTGCAGAAAAAATCCTGCATGAGCTGTCCGAGCGGCGTATCATCCTGAAATGCTCCATTGACATAGAGGATTTCCGCATCGTCAGCGAAACGCTGGCCGTCAAGCTCGCGTACCGTGCGCTCGACATGGTAGACAGGCTTTTTGCCTTTCATCACGTCATTTTCTGTGATGAAGATGACGATGACCTTCGGCAGCTGTTTCCACTCCGTGCCCTTCTCGACATGCATCGTGTCCATCATGCTCGCGTTAAAGCGGGCGCGTCGCGGATCGGCGCCATCATCGCTTCTCTGCACCTCGATGTCATATTCCGTGCCGTCCGCGTCCGTTGCAAGGACATCGAACCGCACAGCCCGCCCGTAAAGATTCGGCACATCCTGCTGCGTATGCATCTCACGCACGACGAGCTGCGGCAGCTGGAGGATGATACGAAGAACATACTCCATGCCCTCGCGATTGTCTGCAAAGCACGCATGGAAAAACGTGTCATCAATGAGGCGGAGCTTTGCAATCGTGTCGAGCAGCTGCTTCCGCTGTTCCTTCGTCATGAAACGCATCATCCCTCTTTCTGCTTACATTTTACAAGAAAGAGCTTTAAGATTCAAGGAAAATCAAAACAAAAGAGCACCGCCGCAAAAAAGCGATGCTCTTTCTCTTTCTGTTAAGGCACTTATTACATCATGCCCGGCATGCCGCCTGCCGGAGCAGCCGGAGCGGCCGGATGCTCTTCGGGCTTGTCGGCGACGAGGGTCTCAGTCGTGAGAACCATCGAAGCGATGGAGGCTGCGTTCTGGAGGGCGGAACGCGTGACCTTTGCCGGATCCACGATGCCGGCCTTGATCATGTCGACGTACTCGTTCGTGAGCGCGTTGAAGCCATGGCCGACGCCTGCCTTCTTGACGTTCTCGACGACGACGGAGCCTTCGAGGCCGGCGTTGTCCGCAATCTGGCGAACCGGCTCTTCGATGGCGCGGCGGACGATGTCAACACCGACCTTCTCATCACCAGCAACCTCGAGCTTGTCGAGAGCCGGCTGGATGTCGATGAACGTCGTGCCGCCGCCTGCGACGATGCCTTCCTCGACAGCTGCGCGCGTCGCGTTCAGGGCATCTTCGATGCGGTACTTCTTGTCTTTCATCTCGACTTCCGTCGCAGCGCCGATCTCGATGACGGCAACGCCGCCAGCGAGCTTTGCGAGGCGCTCCTGGAGCTTCTCCTTGTCGAAGTCGGACGTCGTCTTGCTGATCTGCTGCTTGATCTGGGCAACGCGCTCTTCAATGGCTTTCTTGTCGCCCTTGCCGCCGATGATCGTCGTCTCGTCTTTCGTGGAGACCATCTTGTGCGCCTGGCCGAGGTCTTCGATCGTGACGCTGTCGAGCTTGCGGCCGAGTTCCTCGCTGATGACGTTGCCGCCCGTCAGCGTTGCGATATCCTGGAGCATGGCCTTGCGGCGATCGCCAAAGCCCGGAGCCTTGACAGCAAGGCACTTGAACGTGCCGCGAAGCTTGTTGACGACGAGCGTCGTGAGGGCTTCGCCATCGACATCTTCAGCGATGATGGCGAGCTGCTTGCCGGACTTCACGACCTGCTCGAGAATCGGCAGGATGTCGTTAATCGCGGAAATCTTGCGATCCGTGATGAGGAGCAGAGGATCGTCGAGCGATGCTTCCATCTTGTCCGTATCCGTAACGAGGTACGGGGAGATGTAGCCACGGTCGAACTGCATGCCTTCCTTGACGGAGAGGTTCGTCTTCATCGTCTTGGACTCTTCAACCGTGATGACGCCGTCCTTGCCGACTTTCTCCATGGCCTCGGCGATGAGCTTGCCCGTCTCTTCGTCCGCGGAGGAAATCGTCGCGACCTGCGCGATGTCTGCCTGGCCTTCGACCTTCTTGGACTTTGCCTTGATCTCTTCAACGAGAGCGTCGACAGCTTTGCTGATGCCCTTCTTGATGATCATCGGGTTTGCACCAGCGACGACGTTGCGCATGCCTTCGTGAATCATGGCCTGAGCGAGCAGCGTTGCCGTCGTCGTGCCATCGCCTGCGATGTCGTTCGTCTTCGTAGCGACTTCCTTGACGAGCTGTGCGCCCATGTTCTCGAACGGGTCCTCGAGCTCGATGTCGCGCGCAATCGTGACGCCGTCGTTCGTGATCGTCGGTGCGCCATACTTCTTGTCGAGCACGACGTTGCGGCCTTTCGGGCCGAGCGTGACTTTCACGGCGTTCGCGAGAGCGTCGACGCCGCGGCCGAGTGCCCGGCGTGCTTCTTCTTCAAAAAGCATCTGTTTTGCCATTTTATATTACCTCCGAAAAAATCGATGTATCTGGGCTCGCTTCAAAACTCTGAATCAGAATTTGAATCTCAGAGGACAGCGAGGATGTCGGATTCGCGGACGATGAGGTACTCTTTGTCATCGACTTTGACTTCCGTGCCCGAGTATTTGGAGAAGATGATGTTGTCGCCAACCTTGACTTCCATCGCAGCGCGCTCACCGTTCTCGAGGAGCTTGCCCGTGCCGACAGCGACGACGGTGCCTTTCTGCGGCTTCTCTTTCGCCGTGTCCGGCAGCACGATGCCGCTTGCGGTCTTGACATCGCTTTCGGAAACTTCAATGACAACTCTTTCGCCCAGTGGCTTGATCATGTATATCTTCCTCCTAACATGGTTTGCAGCTTTTCCTGTTAGCACTCACTAGGTCTGAGTGCTAACTACAGTCTCTATAGTACCCTGTCTTAGTCAAAATGTCAAGCGCCTTTTCGAAAAAAGTCAAAAAAACAAGGAGCCGATTTCCCGGCTCCCTGCTGCTTTCAAAATTTCATTTCACGGCCGCCCGCACGATAGCCTCGGCGACCTCCTTGACGGTCAAGCGTTTCGCCATCGCGTACTGCTGGATGCGGCGGTACGCTTCCTTCTCCGTCATGTGGTGCACGGCCATGAGGATGCCTTTCGCGCGGTCGAGCGTTTTCCGCATCTCGAGCGTGTCCTTGACCTTGTCGAGCTCGGCCGAGAGGCTCTGCATCTCTTCCCAGCGCGAAAGCGCGATCTCGATGGCAGGAAAGAGGTTTTCTTCCTCGACGGGCTTGACGAGGTAGCCGAGCACGCCGGAGTCCTTCGCACGGTCGACGATTTCCGGCTGGCTGTAGGCCGTCAGGAGCAGCACGGGCGCGAGGTTTTCGTCCGAAATCTTCTTGGCCGCCGTGATGCCATCCATCTCCGGCATCTTGATGTCCATGATGACGAGGTCCGGCCGACGCGAGCGCGTGATTTCGAGGGCGTGCCAGCCATCGACGGCCTCGCCAACGACTTCATGACCGGCATCCTCGAGCATCTCCCGGAGGTCCATGCGGATGATGGACTCGTTGTCTGCGATGACGATGCGCAGGCTTTTCTTCTTCATGAAACCCTCACTCCATTTCTCTGCTCTTTCCTTCAGTTCGATTTTTCGGAAACGCGACCGTGACGCGCGTTCCGCCGCCCGGCGCACCATCGTACTGGATGGAGCCGCCGAGGTCGCCCTCGATGAGCGTCCGCATGATCGAGACGCCGAGCGAGCGTGCATGCGCCGCGTCAAATCCTTCGGGCAGGCCAATGCCGTCGTCCGTGAATGTCAGCACGTAGCCCGCAGGCTCCTCGCGCATCGCGAGGCAGATGCGCCCCGCATGGCGCCCCTCGAAACCGTGCTCCGTCGCATTGAGCACGAGCTCGTTGAGCACAAGGCCGATGGAGCTCGCATAGCTCGACGGCAGAATCAGCGGCTCCCCTTCGCAGGCTGTCGCGAGCTGAAAATCGCGGTCGACCATGCTCATGGCGACGAGGTTGAAAATCTGCTCGGCGAGCTCTTTGACGTTGACGGTCGCATGGCCCTGCTCCGAAAGGAACTCATGCACGATGGCGATGGAGAGGATGCGGTTGACGCCTTCTTTGAGCGCGGCCTTGACGTCAGGCGATTTCGAGCGCCGAGCCTGCATCCTGAGCAGGCTCGCAATCGTCTGCAGGTTGTTCTTCACGCGGTGGTGGATTTCCTGGATGACGGCCGACTGCACCTGGATTTCGCGGTCTTTCTCGCGCACT
>CACZFT010000126.1 GCA_902780535.1 uncultured Selenomonas sp.
CTCGCGCGCACGCTCGTGCTGCAGCCGGACATCCTGCTCCTCGACCTCAACATGCCGGGCCTCTCGGGCCTCGAGGTCACGAAGCAGCTCCAGGCCGCGAAATGCAAGACGCGCATCATCGCGCTCACGATCCACGACAGCGACAACTACGTGCTCGAGATGCTGAAGAACGGCGCGCTCGGCTACCTCTTGAAGGACGTCGAGCCGAGCGTCCTCATCAAGGCCATCCACGTCGTCAACGAAGGCAACACCTTCGTCTATCCGAAGCTTGCCGAGCGCCTCTTCGGCGGGGTCGCCGAGGATGAGGACCTCACGGAGAAAGCGCGCGAAATGTGGCGCGAGAGCCGCTCGGAGCGCCTGACGTCCCGCGAGATGGACGTCCTCGAATGCATCGCGAAGGGCTTCTCGAACCAGGACATCGCCCAGGCCCTCTGCGTCAGCGAAAAGACCGTCAAGAACCACCTGACAAACATCTTCCGCAAGCTCAACGTCAACGACCGCACGCAGGCGCTCGTCTACGTGCTGAAGCACAAGATCATCTCGCTCGAGTGAGGAACAAGACATCGAATAACGCAACGGCTCTCTGGGAAAGCTTCCAGAGAGCCGTTGCGTGCTCCTGCTGGACGGCGGCTGCATGCTCGTCCGGCGCAAAGCCTACGATGCCGTACATGGCCTTGACCCGCGCTACACCACTTCCGACTGCGCGTTCGGCGATTTCACCCTGCGCCTCCTCTCGGCCGGATGGCAGATTTTCTCAGCAGAAAATGCCTACCTGCACAAGAATCCGGCAACCATCGACGAAGACGTCCCGGGCGACCGTGCCCGTTTCCGCGAAAAGCTCGGCTTCGACATCATCTATTCCTGTTTCACACGCCGCGAACTGCTCCATTACGTCGATCTCAGCCATCACCCGAACGCCATTCTCGACGTCGGCTGCTCCTGCGGCGGCAACCTCTGCCAGCTGCACACCGACGATCCTTCCGCGGAACTTTACGGCATCGAGTTCAACAAGCACGCCGCTGCTATCGCCCAGCATTTTGCCTCTGTTGATGCCATCGACGTCGAAACGCTGCACCGGCCGGAATGGCACGACAAGTTCCAGAATATCATCCTCGCCGATCTTCTCGAGCATCTGCACGACCCCTGGCAGGCGCTCCGCAACATGTACCGCATCACTTGTCCTGGCGGCCGCATCATCATCAGCATTCCGAACATCATGCACATCAGCATCCTTCGGGGCCTTTTGAACAGCGACTGGAACTACGCAGACGCCGGCATCCTCGACCGGACGCACCTTCGATTCTTCACGCGGAAGACCGCCACGGCCATGGTCACGAATGCCGGCTACCACATCCTCCAGTACGGTTCTTCCTTGCCCAGCCAGAGCGAAGAGGAACGCACACTGAAAGAAAAACTGCTCCCGCTGCTCGGCCCAGATGCCTCTGCGGACGACCTCGATGCCTACCAGTGGCACATCGTCGCAGAAAAATAAGCTGGCGTATCAGCCCCTGCTGAACAAGTGAGACGCATAGTCGCAGCCCGAACGCACCTCGACACCGAACGATTCCGCAAAATCGACGCAGACAGATGACGCCTCTGTGCAGCCTGTGATCAGAACATCCGCATATGGCAAGGCATCGAGCGCTGGCGCCACATCAACGGCATGCAGGACGACTTCTGGTGCATCCGCGCCACGCGCTTCGATGCGCGACCAAAGCTCCTGGCTCTCCGGCGTCCCCACGAACCGCGAGGGCATGTCAAGCAGCAGCAAGACGGCATCTCCGGCATGAAACGCTTCCAGATAGGCTTCCAGCACCTTGTCCCAGACGGGCTTCTTTTCATGGAAGTCCAGCAGGAACTCATAGACTTTCTTCCCCTCCGCATGTGCTCGCCAGAGGAGGTCTGCCATCGGCCCAGTCTGCGGCTCGAGGCTCTCATCATATCGCTGAACGAAGGCCTCCGGTTCCTTCATTTCTGGAAGACGCTGCTCGATGGTCTCGCGATCCCAATACCACCACTTGATGCGCTGGAGCTTCTCGATGACGTCCTTCGGAAAACGGTATTTCACGATGCGCGCCGGATTGCCGACAACTACGGCATAGGGCGGCACATCTTTTGCGACGACGGCTCCGGCACCGATGACCGCGCCATTGCCGATATGCACGCCGCCGAGGATGAGCGTGTGACACCCGATCCAGACATCGTTGCCGATGATGACCTGATAGTGATTGTGGTCATAAGCGTGTCCAGCATCGCCATCCCAGCCCGTCTGCTGAATTTTGAAATCTTGAAACGGATACGTCGTGATTTCACGATGCGCATGGTTCATCCCGACCTCGAACGTCACCCTGTGCGCAATCGAGGTATACCGTCCGATCAGGATATGCGCCCGCAGGCTCCCGTAATCATAATCGGCCCCCGAAATATACGATTCCCGGCCAAGCGTCACCATCAAGTGCTTCTCCCCTTGGAAGGGAGCATACCACTCCATGATGGAAGGCACCGGCTTCGTCATGGTCAGTTGCAAGGAACTTCCTTCTTTCATGATAGCTTTCGTCCATCATGTTAGCACATCCGCCCCCCCCGAGCAAGACAAAGCAATTTTCATCCATAAAATACGGGCAGCACTCCGGAGTTTCACACTCCGGGATGCTGCCCGTATTTTTTTCGGCTTATTTCTGCAGCTGCGCGTAGAACATCGCGTCGCGCAGGGCGTCCTGCGGCTCGCCTTGCAGGGCGCGATGGCAGGCGTCGTAGACATCTTCTCGCCCGCAATCCCGCACGAGATGTCGCAGCTGGTTGCGGCAGAAGGTGTAGAGCACGTTGCGGATCTGGCGCTGGAGGCGCTCGCCCCTAAAAGCGGGTTCCTGCTGCAGCCAGGCTGTCACATGCTCCATCATGCGCGCCGTCGCGACAGCGTAGCGCTCGGCGCGGACGAGGCCTTCGGCATGATCGATGGATTCCGACCGCAAACGATAGTGATAGAGAATATCCGGGAGCAGGACGTACCTCCGCGCCGTGATCAGGCACTCGAAATGAAAGCTCACATCAGGCGCAACCGGCACGTCGCAGAACGTCAGATGATGCGCGTCGAGAAAAGCGCGGCGGAAGAGCTTGCTCCACGGCGCGATATGCATGCGCACGGGGATAAAGCAATCCACGCGCTGCTGGAGACCGCCTTGCAGGAGTCCCGCTTTCTTCGTCCATCGATAGCCTCTTCCATCGCCCGGCTGCTGCCAGAACTCCTGAAAGCCCGCCTGCACGACATCGGCCTCCCGTTCCTCGGCGGCCTGATGGAGGACGGCCAGGTACTGCGGCGTGACGATGTCATCGTTGTCGACAAAGGCGACATACTTCCCCTGCGCCACCTCCAGGCCGAACGTATACGCGCGGGCCGCGCCGCGGTTCCATCGACGCTTCATCAGCCGGACGCGCGCGTCTTTTGCCGCATACGCTTCCTCAATGTCCCGGTTTCCATCTGTCGAGCCGTCATCGATGAGGATCAGCTCGAAATCTCGAAACGTCTGCGCAAGGATGCTGTCGAGGCAGGCCGCGAGGTATGGCGCAACGTTGTAGACCGGTACGATGACCGAGATTTCAGGCATTGTCAAATGTTTCCCTCCTATTTTCACCCATCCACAAGCGGGATGGCGAGGTGGATGGTCGTGCCCTTGCCGAGGGCGCTGTCCATCGTGATGCGGATGTCATGCTGCTCGGCAATCCAGACCGCGATGGACAGGCCGAGCCCCGTGCCGCTGACGCCTTCGGCTTTCGTGCGCGAGGTGTCGACGCGGTAGAAGCGTTCGAAGACTTTCGACTGCTCCTCGGGCGCGATGCCGATGCCGTCGTCGCCGAGCGAGAGCAGCATGTATTTGCCATGGCGCACGCAGCTCGCCGTGATATGGCCGCCGTCAGGCGTGTATTTCGCGCTGTTCTCGAGGAAGATGCGCATCATCTGACGCATCATGACGGGGTCGGCGTAAATGGTGCCAGACTCGTTCTTCTCGAGCGTGACCGTGTGCTGCTTCGTCACGAGCTTCATCTTGCGCATGACATCCTCGACGAGCTCGGAAAGTTCGAGGTTCTCCTTGTGGAGCACCTGGCGCTTCTGGTCGGCGCGCGCGAGGAACAGGAGCTTCTCGATGAGCTGCTGCATGTTCTCGGCCTCGCTGCGGATGGACGAGATGCCCTCTTTGAGCACCTCCCCGTCCGTCTGCCCCCAGCGCGCCAGGAGGTCGGAGTAGCCGAGGATGACCGTGACGGGCGTGCGGAGCTCGTGCGAGGCGTCGGAGACGAAGCGCTGCTGCTGGGAAAAGCCCTGCTGCAGGCGGTCGAGCATATGGTTGAATGTGACGGCGAGCTCGTGGAGCTCGTCATGCGCGGGCGCGGGCGCGATGCGGCGGCTCATGTCCTCGACCTCGATTTCACGCGCCGTCGCCATCATCGTGCGGATGGGGCGCAGCACGCGGCGGCTCAGGAAGTAACCGGCACCGAGCGCGACGAGGAAGCCCGCTGCCGTCAGGAGCAGCAGGAAGCGCTGCATGTCCTTGAGGAACGCGCTCTCGGCCGTAATCGTGCGCAGGAAGTGGAGCGTGTAGATGGAGCCGCCATGCATGACATCGACGGTCGCGTGGTAGATGGTCGAGTTGCCGATGTCGGCGACGGCCATGCTCTGATCCGCCCAGAACGGCGGACGGATCCGCGTGTTTTCCTCGATGTCAGGAAGCGATGGGAAGTGCGCGTCGTTCTCGAAGACGACGCGGCCCGTGATGTCCGTGACGCGCAGCACGACGCCCGGCAGGACGGGGTCATCATCCCAGAAATTCGGCGTGAAGTCTGCGCCGCCCTCGATCTTTTCCACGGTCTGCCGCTCCGAGATGCCGATGGCGACCTCGGCCTGATGGTAGAACGCATAGTAGACGCCGAGCGCCATCGCGCCCATGCCGATGACGAGCAGGATAAAAAGAATCACGGCGTAGACCGCCGTGATCTTTGTGGAAATGCGCGCATTGCGGATGGCATGCAGCAGCGAGAACGAGGATGCTCCCTCAGTCTTTGATGACATAGCCGACGCCCCGGACGGTGTAGATGTACTTCTCGCCGAAGCGCTCGTCGATCTTCGCGCGCAGGTAGCGGATGTAGACGTCGACGACGTTCGTATCGCCCGCGTAGTCGTAGCCCCAGACCTCCTGAAGGATCTGGTCGCGCGTCAGGACGTTGCGCTTGTTGCGCAGGAGATATTCGAGCAGCGAATACTCCTTCTTCGTCAGGTGGATTTCCTCGCCGCTCACTGTGACCTCGTAGCGGCTCGGATAGAGCACGAGGCTCTTGCACGTCAGGCGCTCGCCCTCGGGGCCGTCTGTCGTCTGATGCTTGCGGAGCGCCGCGCGGATGCGCGCGAGGAGTTCCTGGATGGCGAACGGCTTCGTGATGTAGTCATCCGCGCCGAGGTCGAGGCCCGTGACCTTGTCCTCGAGCTCGTCCTTCGCCGTCAGCATGATGATGGGGATGGTCGAGAATTCGCGCACCTTGCGGCAGACT
>CACZFT010000127.1 GCA_902780535.1 uncultured Selenomonas sp.
CGACGATGTCAAAGACATGGAGCTCGGTGAGGCGCTCAAGAGCCTTATGACGCTGTTCGGCAAGCTGCTGGCCGGCCTGTCCGTGGAAAGCACAAAACTTGTGAAAAGTCTACTGTTGGACTGGTTTGCCTCTCAGAGCAGATATGTACAGGGATTGCTTGGAAATTTGGCGTGGGAAAGTTGAGATAATCAGGCGCTTGTTCGGCAAAATATTTCAGTGAGGTCAGCGCACGTTCGCATGCCTGCACTTCGTCGAGGATGAGCAGCGTTTCGCGCGGGAGGATGGTAGCGCCGGCAAAGGCTGAAAGCTCCGCGAGGATGCGGGAAGGTTCGAGGTTGCGCTCGAAAATCTGCGCAAGTTCCGGATTGCCTTCGAAGTTCAGATAAACGACGTTCTGATATGCAGATTTCCCGAAGGAGAGTGCCGTATATGTCTTGCCGACTTGCCGAGCGCCATGCAGCAGGAGCGGTTTGTGATTCTTGCGGGCCTTCTAGGTTTCGAGTGCATGCGTGATTTTTCGTTTCATCTATGACAACCTCCTTTGCAGTATAGATGTATGATTTCTGCATTTATTTTACCATAAAAGTGTTACGAAAAGAACATTTTTCCTACTTTCTGCATGAGAAAAGCCGCTGCGATGAACCGCAGCGGCTTTCGTATGCAGTTTTTGCGTGTCCGCACCGTCTCACGACGTGAAATGCACGTACAACGAGACGAAGAACAGGACGACGGCGAGAGCCATGGTGATGAGGCTGCCGCGTTCGACGAGGGTCTGCTTCTGCTCGTCGAGCTTTGCGTGGCGCTTGGCGTAGGTGAGAATCAGCGAGACGGAGAGCAGCGAGTACATGGCGCGGCTGACGTTGTCGAGGCTCGTCCAGCCCGCGCAGGTGACGAGGACGGTGAAGACGGTGACGGCCATGAGGACGTAGTCTTTGCCGATTTTCTGCTCGGGCGCTTTCTTCTGCTCGGGGTTCTTGTAGATTTTTTCCTGGAGCTTGCGATATTGTTTTGCCATGCGGGCACCTCTTCTTTCTGTTTTCTGAAAAATTCCCTCTCATTATAGCATAGTTTGTTTCGGCGTGGGGAGGTCTCGTGAAAAAATGGGCGCAAGGGGCAAAGTTTTTCAGAAAAACCGGTTGCAGTCCCGGTGGATGCTTGCTAAAATGAAGGTTACTGGGTATACAATGATACAATCGAAATATGATGAATAAATCCGAAATAAGTATTAGGGAAGGGGAAGTTCCGATGATTCGTGAACATCGCAGCCGTGAGAAGCTCGAACGGTACTATGAAAAATTCCGGAAGGAGGGGGTGCTCGACCCGAATGTGCACCCGTGGGTCGCGGAGTCGTGGCAGCGGAGCCAGGAGCTCGGCGTCAAGGCGGACAAGATGAACACGTCGCACCGCCTGTCAGCGGAAGCCTTCCGCGCGTTGCAGGAAAAGCATCGCAATGCCATCGACTATCTCGCGGGTCTCAGCGAGGGCATCCGCGAGTTCTTCCAGGAGTACAATTTGTCGCTGCTGCTCATTGATGCAGACTGCGTCGTACTCAAGAGCTACAGCCTGCCGTTCTACCAGATGACGCCGGGCGAGATCGAGGGCGTGCGCGTCGGCCTCGAAGAGGTCGGCACGTCGAGCATCAGCGTGGCGTATGAGCATCAGACGCCGTTCTGGATGTTCGGCCCCGAGATGTGGGTCGAGGAATGCCAGCTCGGCGATGCGTGCTCGGCGCCGGTCAAAATCGGCGGGGAATGCCAGTACATCATCACGCTCGTCTCGATGGAGCAGGTGCAGATGCCGCAGGATGCGATTATCGCGCTGCTACTGACGATGAAGACGGCGCTTGAGGCGCATCTTTCCGAGGCCATCCGCATCAAGGCGGAAGAGGCCATCCTCGATGCGACGACGTTTGCCGTCTATCATGTGCTGCCGGGCGGCGAAGTCGCCTATACGAACAAGCTCGGCAAGGAGCGCCTGACGCGCATCGGCGCGAAGCAGGAGCACGAGACGGGCAAGCGGCTGAATCTCAACGACGTGATCCTGAACTATCAGCATACGCCGATTTACAAAGGCTTCCGCGGCATCCCGTCGTACAATCAGGAAGTGACGTGGATCACGCAGGTCAAGACGTACGAGGACATCACGACGGTCGTGCCGCTCGAGCGCGACGAAGAGCAGAATGTCAGATCCGTCGTCGTCGTCTCGATGCCGATCGAGGACCTGCGGACGCTCGTGGCGCATGCGGCGGGCTATACGGCGAAATACAGCCTGAGCTCGATGGTCGGCAGCGGCGCGGCGTTTGCAAGCGTGCGCGAAAAGGCGGGCCGCGTGGCGCGCAACAAGCATCACGTCCTGATCCAGGGCGAGGCCGGCACGGGCAAGCAGCGCATGGCGCATGGCATCCATCAGGCGAGCAACCGCGCGGCGGGACCGCTCATTTCGCTGCGCTGCGGCGATGCGACGCCGGAGCTTCTCGAGCAGGAGCTCTTCGGCATCGTGCAGGGCACGGAGGTCAGCCATCAGGGACGTCTCGAGCTCGCTTCGGGCGGCACGCTGTTCCTCGACGAGATCGAGAAGATGCCGAAGCCGATTGCCGATGAGCTCGCAGCTGCTCTGCAGGCGGGCAAGACGCACCGCCTCGGCGAAAAGGATGTCGAGCGCACGATTGACGTGCGCATTGTCGCGGCCTGCGACAGCGACCTCAAGCGCCTGACGGAGCGCGGCCTGTTCTCGAAAGCGTTCTATGAAATCATTTCGAAGAGCGTCATCCGCGTGCCGTCACTCAGGAGCCGCCGCGAGGACATCCCCGAGCTCGCGCGCCATATCATCAGCGAGCTCGCCGAGCAGCACCAGATGCCGAAGAAGGAACTGCCGGATGAGACGGTCGATGTGCTGCGGCAGTACGACTGGCCCGGCAACATCAAGCAGCTCCAGAGCGTGCTTGAATACGCGTTCTTCAATACGAAGGGCAGCGTCATTGGGCCGAAGGACATCAGCCTCATGGGCGACGTGAAGCCGGACAACAAGTGGAAGGAAGACCGCGACGTGTTCCTCAAGGCATGGCAGGCGGCGGGCGGCAACGTGAGCCGTCTCGCGAACCTCCTGAACGTGAGCCGCGTGACGCTCTACCGTTATCTGAAGAAATACAATCTCGAAAAGAAATAAAGGAGAATCTTTGTGCGTTTACGGAGAAAGCCATGGGTGGACAAGGCCATCCACGATTTTGCTGATTTCGTGTTCCCGAAGGATGCGCCAGCATCGGAGGAGCAGCAGGGCCATTGGGCCGAGGTCTTCGGCCGCGAAGCGCCGCTCTATGTCGAGCTCGGCACGGGCAAGGGCGATTTCATCAGCCAGATGGCCGAGCGCGAGCCGGGCGTGAACTTCATCGGCATCGAGGCGCAGCAGGACGTGCTCTATGCGGCGGCGAAGAAAGTCGCGGCGATGGAGCTCAAGAATGTGCGCCTGCTCGTCTTCGACATCCACGAGATCGAGCGCATCTTCGCGCCGGGCGAAGTCGACCGTTTCTTCCTGAATTTCTGCGACCCGTGGCCGAAGAAGCGCCATTACAAGCGCCGCCTGACGTATCGCGGCTTTCTTGAAAAGTACCGCCATCTCCTGAAGCAGGGCGGCGAGCTCCATTTCAAGACGGACAACCGGCCGCTCTTCGACTTCTCGCTCAAAGAGTTCGAGGCGGCGGAGCTTCCCGTGCGCGA
Source organism: uncultured Selenomonas sp. (assembly GCA_902780535.1). Lineage (GTDB taxonomy): Bacteria > Bacillota > Negativicutes > Selenomonadales > Selenomonadaceae > Selenomonas_C. The sequence continues at coordinate 3,715 of CACZFT010000127.1, forward strand.
TGTGTCGTATGACCTCCATGCCGAGAACCGTCCGGACAACATCATGACGGAGTACGAGCGGAAGTTTTCTGGCTTCGGCGAGAAAATCAACCGCTGCGAGGTCATCTTTCCGTGAAAGCAGAAAGCCGTAGGAAACGTTAGGAGGCGGACGGCGTGAATCCATCAGAGGCATCGGGCACGACAGAAGACGCAGAAGCGCGCTCGTCGCGCCCCGTGCGCAAGAAGTTCTGGCAGAATGACATGGAAGCCGTGCTCGGCATCATGGCCGTGCTGATCATCCTCGGCATGGTGAACGTGCTGAGTTCGAGCTTCGTCATCGCCGAGACGCGCTTCGACGACCCGTATTTCTTTCTGAAGCGCCATATCATCTCGCTCATTGTCGGCATCGTCGTCTGCATCGTCTGCGCGCGCGTCGACTACCATGTCTGGCGGCGCTACATGCCGGGCGTCTACCTGCTGACGGGCATCGCGCTTGTACTCGTCTTCATCATCGGCCCCGAGGTCAATGGTGCGCGGCGCTGGCTGCCGCTGCCGCTCATGCAGGTGCAGCCGGCCGAGGGCGCGAAAATCGTGGCCATCATGATGATGGCGGCCTCGATGGCTGCGCGGAAATACGGCGGGCGCGACGTCCGCCTTGTCGAAGCGCTGAACCCGCAGACGTTCTTCATCCTGATCCTCGCGGCACTCGTCTTCAAAGAGCCGGACATGGGCACGGCAGCTGTCATCCTCGGCGTGCCGATTGTGCTGTTCCTCGTGACGGCAAAGCTCTCGAAGGCGCAGTTCTTCGGCACGCTCGCGGTGCTCGTAGCAGCGGCGGCGGCGTTCATCATGGAACAGCCCTACCGCATCGAGCGCATGAAGATGGTCTGGGATCCATGGCAGGACGCGCAGAATGTCGGCTATCAGACCGTCCAGTCGCTTTCGACGGTCGGCTCGGGCAAGCTCTTCGGCATGGGCCTCGGCGTCGGCCTCAGCAAATATGACTATCTGCCGGAGGGCCATACGGACTTTGCGTTTGCGATTTTCTGCCAGGAAAACGGCTATCTCGGCGCACTCGCGGTTTTCCTGCTGTACACGGCGCTGCTCGTCTATGGCGTGCGCATCGCGAACAAGGCGAGCGACACGTACGGGCAGCTGCTGTCGTTTGGCATCGTCGTGCTGATCGTTGGTCAGGGCATCTGCAACATGCTGATGGTCGGTGGCGCATTCCCGGTCGTCGGCGTGCCGCTGCCGTTCATCAGTTATGGCGGCAGCTCGCTGATCTTCACGATGCTCGCCATCGGCATCCTCATCAATGTCGGCCGCATCGGCGAGCGTGATGCCATCCTGCGTGAGCAGCAGGCGTATGAGGAAGAGCTCCAGGCGACGGCGCCGCGGCCGCACATCGGCCTGCGCCTCGTCAAGACGGACCACAAGAAACCAGAAGAAAAGAGCGGCCCGCGCCGGCGGCGGCGAAAATAGCAAAAACTAGGGTAGGAAGCAGGAAAAGCAGATTTCCTGGATGAAAGGTGATCAACGGATGAAACGTCATATCGCAGGGCTGGATGCCCTGCGCACGCTCGCAATCCTGGGCGTGACCTTCTTTCACATGTTCCCGGAGAACGTCGTCGGCGGCTACCTCGGCGTCTCGCTGTTCTTCGTGCTGACGGGGTACCTCCTCGCCTACACGAGCGTCGGCGCGGCGTCGAAGCAGGGATTCTTACTATGGAAAGCGCATCCGGCGCATCTATCCGGAGCTCCTGCTGATGCTGCTCGTGACGATTGGCGCGTGCCACTTCCTCGCGCCCGACGCCATCGAGGCCGTGCGGCCGGAAGTGCTCTCCGTGCTCGGCGGCTATAACAACTGGTGGCAGATTGCGCAGAATGCGGACTATTTCACGCGCATCACGAATGCGTCGCCATTCACGCATCTCTGGTTCCTCGGCATCGAGCTTCAGTATTATCTCGTCTGGCCGTTGATCTTCGGCCTGTACTTCGCGCTCCGGGAGCTCTGCGGCGCGCGGTTCGCGGCGGGCGTCATCCTGCTCGTCGGCGCGGCCAGTGCCGCGCTCATGCCGCTCGGCTACGCACAGGGGCTCGACATCACGCGCCTCTACTATGGCACGGACACGCGCGTCTATGCGCTGCTCTTGGGCGCAGGCGTCGGTCTCTGGCAGGCGGAGGAGCGGAAGCGCCGCCGTTACATCGGCGCTTCGTCGATGTTTGACGGCGCGCTCGGCGCCGGGCTCTTCACGATGCTCGCAGCCGAGACCGTGTTCCTCTACTTCCTGCTCGACGGCCAGAGCCCGTATCTCTACGAGGGCGGCATGGTGCTCGTCACCGTGGCGTTCGTCGGCATGGTGATGCTGCTCGGCACGGACGGCTTCGCGCTGGCAGACCTCCTCGAGGCAGCGCCGCTGCGCTGGATCGGGAAAAAGAGCTATGGCATCTTCCTCTGGCAGTACCCCGTCATCTACCTCTTCCATGTGCGCGGCTGGGATGCGCTGCCGCTCTACGGCGTCATCGAGCTCGCCATCATTGTCGTGCTCGCCATTTGGTCGGGCGAGGCCGCCGATGCCATCACGCGCCTGCGCCTGCCCGTGCAGGGGCGGTTCGCGATGCCGCGCGCTGCGACGTTCCTCGCGGCCTCGCTCTGCGCGCTCGTCTTCATGGGCTT
>CACZFT010000128.1 GCA_902780535.1 uncultured Selenomonas sp.
TTCGCATCCATCTTCTCGATCTTCTTGTCGAGGTATTCCGAAAAGAGGTTCATGAGGAAATCGACCTCGGGCCGCGGCCGCTTCCAGTTCTCCGTCGAGAACGCATAGACCGTCAGCACCTCGATGCCGAGGTCGACGCACGTCTCCATGATGCGCTCAAGCGTCTTGACGCCCTGCGCATGGCCTGCCGTGCGGAGGAGGCCCTGCCCCTCGGCCCAGCGGCCGTTGCCATCCATGATGATGGCCACATGGCGCGGCCGCCGGTCTTTCGGGACGCGGTCATAGAGCGCGACGAGGTCTTTTTCCTCCTTTGACGCGCCGAGCCCGAGAATCTTCTTCCACATAATGCAACTCTCCTAAATAACAACAAAGAACCCCTCCTGCCTTCAAATCATCGGAAGTCAAGAGGGGCCTTGCGTCAGGGTGCTTCGATTGCGGACACCGGGCAGCCGGCAGCGCATGCACCGCACTCGACGCATTTGTCTGCATCAATCTCATAATGCTCTGCGCCTTCGCTGATCGCCTCGACCGGGCAGGTCGCAGCGCACGAACCGCAGGAGATGCAGTCATCACCAATCTTGTATGCCATAGAGGAACACCTCCTTTCAAAGGCAGAGCTCCGGACATGACGCCTGGAGCCTGGCCGCGAGGGCCAGTCGGAGCGTGTCGTCCGGGGCTTTGCGCTCGCGGACGACATAGAGACAGCGCTCCTCTGTCTTGAAAAAATCACGCGTCGGACGTGTGATTTCCGTCTGGTAGGAAATGCCAGCACCTTTGAGCTCCGCTTCCACTTCGGAAAACGGACGGCCGACATACGAAAGCCTCTGGCTCTTTTCCGCAGCCATCAGACTTCGAGAACCTCTTTCTCCTTGGCTTCGCGGGCCGTGTCGACGAGCTTGATGTACTTGTCGACGAGCTTCTGCATCGATTCCTGGCCGCGCTTCGATTCGTCCTCGGTGATTTCCTTGGACTTCTCGATTTTCTTCATGGCGTCGTTGCCGTCGCGGCGGATGTTTCTGAGGGCGACTTTCGCCTCTTCCGCCTTCTTGTTGACAGCCTTGACGAGCTCCTTGCGGCGCTCCTGCGTCAGCTGCGGGATTGTCAGGCGGATGGCCGTGCCGTCCGAGTTCGGGTTCAGGCCGAGGTCGGACTTCATGATGGCCACTTCGATGTCGTGGAGGATGGATTTCTCCCACGGCTGGATCATGATCATGCGCGGCTCCGGCACCGTGACCTTTGCAATCTGGTTCACAGGCGTCGGTGCACCGTAGTAATCCACGAGCACCTTGTCAAGAAGCGACGGCGTCGCGCGACCGGCGCGCAGCGAAGCGAATTCATGCTTTGCCGCCTCGAGCGTCTTCTTCATGCGTTCCTCATGCGAGGAAAGAATATCTTTTACCATATGTTCCTCCTGTTATTCGCCTGCATCGACCGTCGTGCCGATGTTCTCGCCGAGCGCGGCGCGCACGATGTTCGTGTGATCGTCGATGTTGAACACGACGAGAGGAATCTTGTTGTCCATGCAGAGCGACGTCGCCGTCGAATCCATGACCTGCAGGCCCTTGTTCAGGATTTCGATGTACTTGAGCGTCTCGAACTTCTTCGCATCGGCGAACTTGTTCGGATCGCGGTCATAGATGCCGTCCGTGCCCTTCTTCGCCATCAGGATGACGTCCGCCTCGATCTCAGCCGCACGCAACGCTGCCGTCGTGTCCGTCGAGAAATACGGATTGCCCGTGCCGGCGCCGAAGATGACGACGCGGCCCTTCTGCATGTGGCGGATGGCCTTGCGGCGGATGTAGAGCTCGGCGACCTGGCGCATCTCGATGGCCGTCTGCACGCGCGTGTCGACGTCCATCTTCTCGAGCGCATCCTGGAGCGCCAGCGCGTTCATGACCGTCGCCATCATGCCCATGTAGTCGGCCGTCGCACGATCCATGCCCTTCGCGGAGCCCGCGAGGCCGCGCCAGATGTTGCCGCCGCCCACGACGATGGCCACATCGATGCCATGCTCGCGCACCTTCTTCACCTGTGCCGCGATGTCCTCGACGACGGCCGGATTGATGCCGAAGCCCTGGTCGCCCGCGAGCGACTCGCCGCTGAGTTTCAGGACGATGCGTTTATATTTCGCCGTTTTCAAAACAAGATTCCTCCATTTGTCGTGACGTACTTGACGGAAAATCTATCTCTAGTTGTTAGTTCGACAGGCGCTCGAAAAATCCTGTCGGCTCTCAAAAAAAGCTGTTGCCCGCAGAGATTGCAGCCAACAGCTTTAAGATAGCTCTTAGCGCTTCAGCGCTTAGAGCTATCTTAGCCATTTGCCGTCAGGCAAATAGCCTCCTTTATCTACTACAAGAAGGATTACTGCATCTGAGCCTTGACCTCAGCTGCGAAATCTTCCTGCTTCTTCTCGATGCCTTCGCCGAGCTGGTAACGGACGAATTCCGTGACCTTCTCGCCGCCGAGGATGTCGGAGATCGTCTTCTCGGAATCCTTGACGAAGATCTGCTGGTCGAGGCAGACTTCCTTGTAATACTTCTTGATGCGGCCCTCGACGATGCGGTCGATGATCTTGGCCGGCTTGCCTTCTTCCTCGGCCTGCTTGCGAGCGACTTCCTTCTCATGCTCGACAACGTCTGCCGGGACGCCCGTCTCGTCGATGGAGATCGGGTTTGCTGCTGCGACCTGCATCGCAACATCCTTGCCGAGCTCGTCGCTGCCGCCCGTGAGGTTCACGAGGACACCGATCTTGCCGCCCATGTGGATGTAGCTGGCGAGCTTGCCAGCGGACTCGAAGCGCGTGAAGCGGCGCAGCGAAATCTTCTCGCCGATCGTTGCCGTTGCTTCCGTCACGAGTGCCTCGACCGTCTTGCCGTCGATCTCGCTGGCGTTGAGTGCTGCGAGGTCTGCCGGGTTCGTCGCTGCGATGTGCTTTGCAACCTTCTCCACGAGTGCGCGGAACTGCTCGTTGCCAGCTGCGAAGTCCGTCTCGCAGTTGATCTCGACGAGCACGCCAACCTTGCCGTCTTCCGACACGTAAGCGCCGACAGCGCCCTCGGCCGCGATGCGGCTGGCCTTCTTGGCAGCCTTCGAGATGCCTTTCTCACGGAGCCAGTCGATGGCAGCCTGCATGTCGCCGTCCGTTGCCGTCAGCGCCTTCTTGCAGTCCATCATACCAGCGCCCGTCTTCTCGCGCAGTTCCTTGACCTGGGAAGCCTTGATTGCCATGTATATTTTCTCCTCTCAAATTCGCAATATATAATGTAGTTTTCGATACAAAGAATGGGGTAAGGGATAACTCCCTTACCCCATTCGAAAGGTCTTATTCGATTATTCAGCAGCCTGTGCCGGAGCCTCAGCAGCCGGAGCAGCCTCGCTGCCATCGGCGCCCTGACGGCCTTCGAGGACAGCGTCTGCCATCTTGCCCGTGAGGAGCTTGACGGCACGGATCGCGTCATCGTTGCCCGGGATGACATAGTCAATCTCGTCCGGATCGCAGTTCGTGTCAACGATCGCCACGATAGGAATGTTGAGCTTGCGAGCTTCGGAAACGGCGATGCGCTCTTTGCGCGGATCGACGATGAAGAGTGCGCCCGGCAGCTTCTTCATGTCCTTGATGCCGCCGAGATACTTCTCGAGCTTTTCCATCTCGTGACGGAGACCCTGGACCTCCTTCTTCGTGAGGACATCGAACGTGCCGTCCTCTTCCATGGCCTCGAGCTCCTTGAGGCGCTTGACGCGCTTCTGGATCGTCTGGAAGTTCGTCATCATGCCGCCGAGCCAGCGCTCGTTGACATAGAACTGGCCAGCGCGCTCTGCCTCGTCCTTGATGGACTCCTGCGCCTGCTTCTTCGTGCCGACGAAGAGGACGCTCTTGCCCTCTTCTGCCACGCTGCGAAGGAATGCATACGCCTCGTCAATCTTCTTGACCGTCTTCTGCAGGTCGATGATGTAGATGCCGTTGCGCTCCGTGAAGATGTACTTCGCCATCTTCGGGTTCCAACGACGCGTCTGGTGGCCGAAATGGACACCTGCTTCAAGTAACTGTTTCATGGAAATCACTGCCATGATTGGTGCACCTCCTGTTTGTTCTTCTGCGGCCTTCATCGACTGCGCCACCGCCAAGGCCTCACGGCTCTCGTCCGGCACAGGGCAGTCATCCGCCCGCATGATTTTTCTAACACCGTTTGCGATTATACCATAAAGGAAGAAGCGTGGCAACCTGTCGCAAAAGATTTTTTGCACAGGACATGAAACGACCCCGCATATCGAATACATCGCATGCAGGGTCGTTACGTTGTGACTAACATATAGTCGGATACCTCGTTATTCTCTTGTCTGCCCCAGCACCTCTCGAGTGATGCGGAAGCGTGTACGTGTTTCGCGAAACGATAGATGGGGAACGCGGCTGGTGCATTCTTCGTTTCTCTGAGCGTGATGCGCTTTTCCCTCTGACTGCCATATAGCTTCGAGAACATCCGGCGGTAGCCCTGAGCCATCATCGGGTGCCTTACAATGCCTGCATGGCATCTGTTTCTTCACCGATACATCTACGTCTCAAAGGAGTGCGAAAGAATGATGAAGTGTTTCTGCAGAACAATCCACATCCTTTCCAACTTTGGTTTGAAGAGAGCCTGTTTCGGCAGGCACCTGCAAAAGCCTTCGCCCTCCAGGACTCCGGTCTCTCACGGTTTGCTCTTCTCTCCTGTTGTTTACAGTATAACACCTGCGTCGCATTTGTGCAAGCTTTTTCTATTGAATACAATATTTTTCTTCGTGATTTTCTCCTCAGCCTTTTGCGCTCTTGTAGCATCTCGAGGGCAGATATTGTATAATGAGGAAAGGGAATATGAGCTGAACGGAGGCAATCTTTATGAAACGACTGGTGATGATCCGCGGCGGCGGAGAGATGGCAACGGGCGTGGCACTGGCACTGCATACGGCGGGATTCCGCGTGCTGCTGCTCGAGCGCTCCGAGCCGAGCGCGACGCGGCGCGAGGTTTCGTTTTCCGATGCGGTCTACGACAAGGAAAAGACGGTCGAGCGCGTGAAATGCGTCTGCCTGAAAGACCGCAAGGAGGCCGCGAAGCGGCTGAAGGCCGGCGATGTCGTGATGATCGTCGATCCTTCGGCGCAGTCCGTCGAGGACTTCCACCCGCAGGTCTTCGTCGATGCCGTGCTCGCGCACCGCAACCTCGGCACGACGAAGAAGATGGCCGAGCATACGATCGCACTCGGGCCGGGATTCTGTGCCGGACGCGATGTCGATACCGTCATCGACACGACGCGCGGCCACAACATGGGCCGCATCGTGCACGAGGGCTTCACGCGCCGCGACGACGAGGAGCTCGCGCCTGACGAGACCATCGAACACATCGTCTTCGCCTCGGCGGCCGGCCGCTTCGAAGCG
>CACZFT010000129.1 GCA_902780535.1 uncultured Selenomonas sp.
TGCCTTCGTCGTGCCGCGCGTGATGCCGATGATCGTGCCGCGTGCATTCATATCCCAGTACGGAGCGCCGAGGCCGACGAATGCCGGGACGACATAGACACCAGCCGTGTCCTTGACCTTCTTTGCGACCCACTCGGAATCCGGAGCGCTGTCGACGAGGCGGACGCCGTCACGCAGCCACTGGATAGCGGAACCAGCGACGAAGATCGAGCCTTCGAGTGCGTACTCGACTTTGCCATCGAGGCCCCAGGCAATCGTCGTGACGAGGCCGTTCTTGGAGTGCTTGCGCTCCGTGCCCGTGTTCATGAGCATGAAGCAGCCCGTGCCGTACGTGTTCTTCGCCATGCCCGGCTCGAAGCAGTTCTGGCCGAACAGTGCGCACTGCTGGTCGCCGGCTGCGCCGGAAACCGGAACCGGAGCACCGAGGACGCTCGGGATGCTCTCGCCATAGACGCAGGAGGACGGCTTGACTTCCGGCAGCATGGCCTCCGGCACGTTGAGGTAGCCGAGGAGGTCTTTGTCCCAATGGAGCTCGTTGATGTTGAAGAGCATCGTGCGGGAGGCGTTCGAATAATCCGTGACATGCGCTTTGCCGCCCGTGAGCTTCCAGATCAGCCACGTATCAATCGTGCCGAACAGCAGCTCGCCCTTCTCGGCACGCTCCTGCGCGCCTTCGACATGGTCGAGGATCCAGCGAATCTTCGTTGCGGAGAAGTACGCGTCAATCGTCAGACCCGTCTTCTCACGCACCTCTTCCACGAGGCCTTTCGCTTTCAGGGCTTCTGCAATCGGAGCGGTCTGACGGCTCTGCCAGACAATCGCATTGTAAATCGGCCGACCGGTCTTCTTGTCCCAGACGACAGCCGTCTCGCGCTGGTTCGTGATGCCGATGCCGGCGATGTCGCTTGCGACGAGGCCCGACTGCTCGAGGGCTTCCTTCATGACCGTGACCATCGTGCTCCAGATTTCCTCGGCGTCATGCTCGACCCAGCCCGGTTTCGGGAAGTGCTGCGTGAACTCCTTCTGGGACACGCCCATGATCTTGGAGTTGCGGTCGAAGATGATGGCGCGGTTGGACGTCGTACCTGCATCAAGAGCCATTACATACTGCTTTGCCATGGTAAATAACCTCTTTCTATTGTGTGTTGTTAGAATATATTGTCTTTTCGAAGCGGCACGGGAACCCACCCCCGTGCTTTCTTCGGAAAAGCCCCTGTAAATGTTGAGGAAGTCCCTTCCTCAGTAGTCCCCGGAAATCTTCTGCGCGAGATCGAGAATCTTCTCGGCATTGATGGTCGCGTACAAGTCTTTCGGGATGACCGCCGACTTGACGTTCGGATATTTCACCTGGAACTCTGGCAGGTTCGATGCTGCCTGCGGTGCGAGAAGCATGACATCGGCGAAGGTCGCAGCCTCCTGCACTTCGTTGACGGGATAGAAGCTCACCGAGCACGGATACCCGAGCCTAGCGGCTTCCGCCTCCATCTTGCGCACGAGCATGCTCGTCGAGACGCCGGCCGAGCACAGCAGCACGATTCTTCGCACGTTTCCTTGTACCATTCAAAAACCCCCTTCGTTTTTGACAGGTCTCTATTACTTATAAGCCTTTGCCAAGACCTCAATGGGATGCACCGGATCCGTCTGCGTGCCGTGGCGGATCTGCATGCGGCAGGTCGGGCAGTCGCAGATGATGCCATCGGCGGCCGCTGCCTTGATACGCGAGAAGAGCTTCTCGCCAATCTTCATCGAAATGTCGTATTTGTCCTTCTTGAAGCCATAGTTGCCGCTCATGCCGCAGCAGCCGACGTCCGCGAGCTCGACTTTCGCACCGGGGATGCGGCGGAAGATCGAAACGGCCGGCGTGCCAATGCCCTGCGTCTTGAGATGGCACGGGACATGGTAGAGGAAGCGCGCCTTGACGGCATTGATGTTCGTGTTGAACTTGCCCTCGGCGTCGAGCATCTCGAGGAACTCGAACGCGTCGTAGACGTTCTCGCCAGCGTCCTTCATGGCCTGCTCGCCGAAGAGCTCTTCATACTCCTGACGGAGCATGAGCGAGCAGCTCGTGCAGCATGCCAGCACGGGAATGCCCTGCTGCTTCCAGTAGAGGATGCGGCTGACATTGTTCTCGGCGTGCTCATGCGCCTCGTCGAGATAGCCCGTGACGACGAGCGGCGAACCGCAGCAGTTGAACTTCTCGTCGAGGATGACTTCGTAGCCGTTCTTGTTCATGACCTTGACAAAGGCCACGCCAATGTGCGGCTCGTTGTAGTTGATGGAGCAGCCAGGATAGAAGACGACTTTCTTGTCGGATTTCGGCTGCTGGATCTTCTTGAATTCCTGCGCGAACGTGCTCGAAGCGTACTTCGGCATGTCGCGCTTACCCGCAATGCCCATGGAATCAAAGATGCCGAGGCTCTTGCCGATGCTCATGCCAAAGTTCGCAAACGTCGTGCCGAGCGGGATCGCGTTGAGGCGCTTTGCCATGCGCTCGCCATGCGCGAGCATGTCGTCGCGCTGGGAATGCGGATGATGACGGTAGTATTCTGCACGCTGGAGCATGTTGAGCGTCGAGACCGCGACGCCCGACGGGCAGGCACGGTCGCAGCTCTTGCAGTTCGAGCAGAAGTCGAGGGAAAGCTCGGTATCGTCTTCCGAGAAGTGCATGCGCCCATGTGCCGGAGCCACGAGCTTCGGCCCGCGGTACTCCTTTGCCGCTGCCATGACGGGGCAGTTCGACATGCACGAGGTGCAGGAGAGGCAGTGGTCGCCGGTGTAGATGGCGCGCTCCTCTTCCTCAATCATTTGTTTATCGCTCATTCTAACGGACTCCCCTCTCTTACATCATGGCGGCTTTGTAAGCCGATGCCAGGGCGACGCCGTTGCCGGAGTGCTCGAAGCAGAAGTCATAGCCGCCGAGGTCGCGTCCGACCACATGGACATTCTCGAGAACGACCGTGCCGCTTTCATCGACCGGATGAAGTGCTTCGTCCGTCAGGATGCCGGTCTTGGCAAAGCCCTGCGGCGCGTTCCCGAACAGTTCCTTGTTCGTCCAGTTTTCCTCGCCTTTGACAAACGAGACAGGCAGATCGAAAATCGGCTCTTTCGGCTGCTCGAAGTCGCGCATCGTGATGCCGCCGCTATAGAAGCCGCCCGTTGCGAGGATGAATTTCTTTGCGTAATACTTGCGCTCGTTCGACGCCGTCTTCGCGATGACGGCCTTGACGGTCTTGCCGTCCTTCTCCGAGCCGATGACCTTCGTATTCTCGACGATGTCGACGCCCATCTCGCGCAGGCTGTCGACGAGGACATGCTGGAGGCGCATGCCGTTGACGGACGGCGGCAGGCAGGTCGTCTCGAGGACGTCCGTGCCGAGGCGGCTCGAAATCGTCTGGTAGCAGGCATGGCCCTTCGTGCCGAGCACCTGCGGGACGATGAAGAGCACATCCGTCTCGCCGCCATAGGCTTTGAGCTGCTTCGTGAACGAAGCCGTGCCCGCATCCGTGTCCAGCCAGCGCGCGACATCCTGCGTCGTGATGTCGCGGCCGCCCGTGAGGCCCGTATCGACCTCGACGAGCTGGTACTCGCGTCCCTCGCCGAGCGCCTTCTTGAGGTTCTCCATCATGATGTCGCCATAGAAGTCCTTGAGGCCCTTGATGCCGACAACGACGATCTTCTTCTTGCCGGGGAAGACCTCGGAGCCCGAAAGCGAATGCGGCGTCAGGCAGGTCGGCTTCAGCGTGCCGATGGCCGTCGGCACCATCATCTGATGGTCAAGCGAGCCATGATACGGAATATGGTTCTTACGTGCGACGCCGCAGAAGAACTCGACGGCCTCCTGGAGCGCCTTCACGCCGATTTTCTTGTATGGATGCGTCTCCGGCAGTTTCTCGATCGCAGCGATCGGATTCTCGACGAAATTGTGATTTTCATCATAGCCGAGCACGTCGATCACGCCGCTGTTGAGCGGCAGCGTGCCTTCGCCATATGTCAGGAGCGTGACGGTCTGGCCGCGCTTTGCGGCTGCGAGTGCTGCCGTGAGGCCTGCGAAACCGCCACCGATGACGACGACTTCAGAACGAATCATTTCGCATTTCCTCCATTCTCCTGCACTTTCGCATTTCCGTCAGCATCCAGCACGAGGTCGCCGGTGACGTTGAAGTTCAGTTCATAAAGTCCGCGCGTCATTTCCGCTTCGCGCAGCGTCCTTCCCATGAGAACGGGGCGGATGCCCTTCCAGCGGCCCTGCAGGAATTCCTTCATCTGTCCGAGCGAATCCTTCGCGATCTCGGCATGGCCGCATTTCGCGAAGACCGATGCACTGCGGAGCGCGCAGAAGTTTGCCTGGCAGGTGCCCATGCCGAGGCGCGTGCGACGGCGGACATCATTGATCTTGTAGCTCGAAAGCTCTTTTGCGATTTCCTCGACCTCGGCGCGCGTGACGTTCTCGCATTCGCAGACGATCTCGCGCTTCTCCGGCTCGCGCTTCAGCGTATCGACGACGCGGGCGAAGCGCTCCGGGCCGAGGCGGGTCGCTGCGAGGTTCGTGCCGTAGGACGGGAAGTACTTGCGTGCTTCCGCCTTAGCTTCTTCCGAAACCTGCGGAACGAGCGGTTCTTCGGCCGTGCGGCATTTCTCATGGTTGCCGAGCTTCTCGCAGACCTTGTCGCTCATGCGCTCCGCCATCAGACGGTACGTCGTGAACTTGCCGCCGACGATCGTCAGCATGCCCTTGAGGCCGTCCTGCTCTGCGTGGTCAACAATTGCAAATCCGCGCGATGCCCCGCGGCCCTTGACGCCTCCGGGCGGGATGTAGAGCGGACGCGAACCTGCGAAGCAGCGAAGCAGGCGATAATCGCGCAGGTGCTCGAATGTCTGCTCGCCGATGGAGAGCAGCTTCTCGACCTCTTCGCGCGACGTGCTCGTGTCTTCGGCATCAGGGATGCTCATCGACGTCGTGCCGAGAATCGTGATGGAGCCATGCGGCACGAAGATGTCGCCGTCCGACGATTTGTGCAGGCGGTTGACGACGTGATTCGCGATGCGCTGGTTGAACGCGAGGAGTGTGCCCTTGTCCGGCTGGACGCCGACTTCGAGGCCCGCCATCTCGGCGATCTTTCCTGCCCAGCCGCCGCCAGCATTGATGAGGATGTCGCAGCCGATCTCGTACTCTTCGCCCGAGAAGACGTCGCGCACCTTGACGCCGTGGACTTCGTCGCCATCCTTGAGGATGCTGATGACTTCCGTGTACGTCTTGAGGCGGCCGCCGTAGCGCTTCGCGCTGTCAACGAGGTAGGCGGAAACGACATGCTTCGAAAGGCGCGGTTCCAGATGGAAAGCTTCATCTAATGAGATGTGCTTTGCTTCAATGCCGCTGACCTTGCATCCCTCGACCCACGATTTCTCGTAGTCGGGATCATCGCTGTCGAGCCGGACGAACATGCCGCCCGAAGCCTCGACGCAGCTCTTGCCGATCTTGCGGAGGATCGTGTTTTCCTCGATGCACTCCTTCGCGGCCTCCTGATCTTTCACTGCATAGCGTCCGCCGCTGTGCAGCAGGCCGTGGTAACGCGAGCTGGCACCATTGATGAGGTCGCGCTTCTCGACGAGCATGACATCCACGCCGCGCATCGCGAGATCACGCAGGATGCCGACACCTGTCGCGCCGCCGCCGATGACAACGACTGTTGCTTTTTCCATCGTGAAACTCCCCTTTTCCCGTTCTGTCGATCTGTTCTTTTTATGAAATGAACCTTGATAATGAATGTTGTGGCGATTCGTATGATTGCGTTCCATTTCGATGGGGTCGAGAACGTTATTTCGTTTACATGGACTATGATACACGATAAGAAACGCTCCGTCAATACGAAATTGCATTTTTTAATCATAGTTTTTCGTATTTCTGGATTTTGTCAGAAAAATTGCATTGTTTGAGCTACACGCGATTTCATATCTTGAAAACGAAACTCTATTGCTTGTTTACATGTTATCACTTCTATTTTCTATGTTTTCTTTTTGGTTCCCCAAAATTTCTTGCGATTGTCAACGAAATTTTATTGATTTCCCATTCCCTGCCGTGTATAATTGAACACGGAGATTTATTCTTGTTTCAGCGAAAACGCGACACGATATTTTGTATCGCGTTTGCAAGATCAAGATGGGAAGGAGGGACTCAGGTGACACGCGAAGATTACATCAAATCGCTCATCAAGTCCCATGGATATACGCTCAAGGCATTCTCGCAGCAGATCTCGATGCCCTACACGACGCTGCTCTCGATCCTCAACGGCTCGATTGGCGGCGCGGCCATGGACAACGTGCTCAAGATCTGCAACGCGCTCTCGGTCCGCATCGAAGACCTCGAACAGATTTCAGAGACCGGCACGCTCTCAGGCCACCGCTGGAAAGAAGAAGCGGCAGACGTGGACGAGCACCTCATGAAGCTCGTCCGCGACCTGCCGCCAGACAAAAAAATCGCACTCAAAATCCTGCTCACGAACCTGTGATGTGAGCAGGATTTTTTTATTCGCACGCCACCAAGGTCACGCGAATGGTGTCACCTTCCAGCGTATTGTCGTAATTCGCGCAGAGAATGATCTGGGCAGATTCCCCGGCGATGCTTTGCACAGCATCTTGCGCCTTTTTGAGTTCCACCATGTCGAGGTATTTTTCCGCACCGCTTACGATGAGCAGGATGCCTTTCGCCTTGTCCGTGATTCTGGAAACGATGGACTGCATCGCTGCTTCTGCCGCTTCCGGCGCAGCCTCTGTCCCCGTCCCGACGCCAACCGCGACAGCGGTGTATTTCACACCTTTCAGCAAAGCCTCGAACTCGTCCTCGCTGATGCCGACCACGCCTTTCCCCGAAATCGCACGAGCGATATCCAAAAGAATAGCGGAACCAGCTTCCACCAAATCCAAGGAAACTGCATTAGCGTTTAAGAACATCTTATGACCGCACTGATCACAGTATTTCACGCCCCTCGGCACGATGCTGCCGCAGTTCGGGCAAAGGCTGTAATCCATGAGGTTGTCCCCATCGTACGTCTCAATCTTGTGCACGATGTCCTCGACGTACCCCTTGACCTTCGGGCTCTGTTCCTCGTTCGCGAACCAGTAATTGCTCTGACCGAACCCG
>CACZFT010000130.1 GCA_902780535.1 uncultured Selenomonas sp.
ACCTCCTTTTGCATGCGGTAATCCCTGTCAGGATTGTTCTGAATCTCATTGTACAGGTAAATCCACGATTTGTAACTGGGGGTCACTACATATTATCTCTGAGAGGGAGCCAACGCACTAATGACATTGTCTCTCAGAGGGAGCCTTCCGTATCCAGATACTTCTCCAGCACCGCAACGGCTTTGCGGAGCTCTTTTTTCTGCGCGGCTGTGACAGCGCCGAGGGCGGCCTGCATCTGCTCGTCGGAGCGGTGTTCGATTTCTGCGGCTTCCTTCTCGCCGGCCGCTGTCAGATACAGCTGCTTCTTTCGTGCGTCGTCGGGCGCGGGCTCGCGATGCAGCAGGCCTTTCTTTTCGAGGCCGTTGAGCACGCGCGTCATGTAGCTGCGATCCATGCCGAGGTACTGCGCGAGCTCGATGGCGACCCAGCCGCCGGGTCTGCGGCCGACTTCTTCGATGACGCGCGCTTCGGGCAGGCTGTAGTCGAGGCCGAGCGCCCGCCCGCGGAAGACGCCGATGCGCCGCGCGTAGAGGCGGCTGAATTCCCGCATCTCGTGCAGGAACGCCGCGTCGCCGGCGCTCATACGGCCTCCTTCAGCTCAGCCGTTTTTTTTCCAGCCGGGAAGTCGTAGCGGTAGTAGACGACGCCCGGCAGCGGGTTGTAGTAGTACGCCGGGATCTTGTGGAAGCCGAACTTCTGGTACATGACGTTCGCGGCCTCCAGCCGCTGCAGCGTGTCGAGATAGGCATGTTCGTAGCCCAGAGCCTCGGCATCGGCCAGCGCCCGCGCGAAGAGCGCTCTGCCGACATGCTGCCCGCGGAACTCCGGCCGCGTGAACAGGCGCTTGAATTCGCAGTCGCGGCCGTTCTTCATCGGATGGAATGCGATGCAGCCGGCCGGCGCTCCGTCGACGAACGCGATGTAGAGGCGTCCGCCGTTGCCGCCATAGCGGTGCGTGATTTCCTCCTCCGTCTGGTCGGCGGGCTGGAAGCTCACGTCGACCGCGATGTATGCCTTGTATTCTTTGAACAGCTCCGCGATTTCTTCGAGATGCTGCGTTCCGTCTTCTATCGTCACCATGATGACCGCCTCCACTTTTCCAGATGCTCTGCAGTTCTGCAACTTCATTTGATGGACAAAGTCTACAACATTTTGCGGATTTTGTCAACAAAATATGCAAAAGAAAACCGCTGCTCGCAGGCGCAGCGGTTTTTCTCTGCAGGTGCGGCTGGCGGTCATTTCTGCCGCCAGAGGTCGAAGAGCTCGACCATGTGCTCGATCTGCGTGCATTCTGTCGCCGTCATGACGCGGTCGTCGTTTGAGCCGCCTTCGCGCGGGAAGATGATTTTCGCGCTGCCCATCTGGCCGACGTCGCGGAGCGCCTTGAGCATCTGCGCATTGACCTGCTCGTCGAAACTCTCCGTCATGCCGCCGTTTTCGCGCGGCGTGGTCGTGACCTGCTGCGCCTCGGGGCGGAACGAATACTTCGTGTCTTCGTCTGTCATGACGTCGACGCCCGGGAAGCCCTGCGGCGTCTCGCCGAGATGGCGCACGGAAACATAGAACAGGACGCTGCCGTCCGTCGTCGAGCGGATGATGTACGGCACGATGTAGATGCCGTCCTCCGTCGGCGCTTCGTAGCTGTAGAGGATGCGGCCGTCGCCGAGGTCTTTCTTTTCCATTTCCTGCGTCAGCGTGCCGGCTTCGTCAAGGCTGTCGGCGTCGCCGACCGGCGATTTCTTCGGGTGGCGTGCCTTTTCGCGCGCTTCCTTCGCCTGCCGCTGCGCCTTGCGCTCGGCCTCCTGCGCGTCCTTCTTCGCCTGCATGACGGCTTTCGTTTCCTGATAGTGATGCGCGGCGAAATAACCGACCGTGCCTGCGCCTCCGATCAGGACGATGCCCAGGAGCGTGCAGAGGAGGATTTTCAGGCCCCGCTTGAAGGCCTGCATCCGCGGTGACGGCCGTCTCCTGCGTTTTTTCTTCCGTGCTGCCATGCTCCTGACTCCCTTCCATGTCTTTGTCGATTTGTGATTCCTTCTTCTATTATACGCCGTCTGCCCGCATTTTTCCTCTTTTTCCGCTCGCTTTGCGAAAACTTTCTTGGCGGTGGACGCCGTTTTTCGCGTGTGATAAAATACGAAGAAGAAGAAACAACGGTAAAACGGTCATTCGAAGGGAGCGTTCTTTCATGGAAAGCAAGACGAAGCTGCGCTGGGCGACGCTCGGCGTCGGGGTCATCGGTCATCAGCTCGCGGACGCGATGCAGGCGCTCGGCGGCAATCTTTACGCCGTCGGCAACCGCACGCATGAGAAGGCGGTCGCCTTTGCAAAGGAATATGGCATCGGCAAGGTCTATGACCATCCCGAGGACATGTTCACCGATCCGGACGTCGACATCGTCTACATCTCGACGCCGCACAACACGCATATCCAGTACCTGCGGCAGGCGCTCGCAGCGGGCAAGCATGTGCTCTGCGAGAAATCGATCACGCTGAACAGCGCCGAGCTCGAAGAGGCCGTGAAACTCGCCGAGGAGCATCACGTCGTGCTCGCCGAGGCGCAGACCATCTACCACATGCCGATTTACCGCAAGCTCGCTGAGGCGATGGCCGAAGGCAGGTTCGGGCCGCTCAACGTCATCACGATGAATTTCGGCAGCTATAAAGACTACAATATGAAGAACCGCTTCTTCAACCGCAACCTCGCGGGCGGCGCCATGCTCGACATCGGCGTCTACGCGCTCTCGTTCGTGCGCTGGTTCATGAGCTCGTGTCCGGGCGAACTCCTGACGCAGGTGAAATACGCCGAGACCGGCGTCGACGAGCAGGCGAGCCTGCTGCTCAAGAACAAGGAAGAGCAGATGGCGACGGTCATGCTCTCGCTCCATTCGAAGCAGCCGAAGCGCGGCACGCTTTCGTTCGACAAGGCGTATGTCGAGCTCTTTGAATATCCGCGCGGCGACAAGGCCGTCATCACCTGGACGGAAGACGGCCGCAAGGAAGAAGTCCTCGCGGGCAGCACAGCCGAGGCGCTCCAGTATGAAGTGCTCGACATGGAGAAGGCCGTGGCAGGCGACCCGTCCGTCATGCATCTCGACTACACGCGCGATGTCATGAAGCTTATGACGCAGGCGCGGGAAGTCTGGGGCATGAAGTACCCGGAGGAAGAAGCATGATCTATGTCGTCCCGGTGCAGGGGCCGATTCTCACGAATTCGTATCTTTATGCAGACGATGCGACGCAGCATGCGTTCGTCATCGACCCGGGGTTCGAGCCGGAGCGCATCGTCGCGGCCGTGCGCGACAAGGGGCTGACGGTGGAGCGCGTGCTCGTGACGCACGGCCATTTCGACCATATCGGTGCGGCGCGCGACGTCGCGCAGACGCTCGGCGTGCCCATCTGCGCGGGCGAGCGCAGCCGAAAATATTTCAGAGATCCGACGTACAACCTCTCGCGCCAATTTTTCCCGCCTGACGGCTTCACAATCCCCGAGGACGAGGTCACGTTCCTCGCGGACGACGCGGTGATTTCGCTGTCAGAGGGCAGCCTCGCGCTGCGCCTCGTCCCGACGCCGGGGCATACGGAGGACGGCGTGATGTATGTTGCAGAGACGGAGCCGCATCTCGCGTTCGTCGGCGATACGATCTTCCGCGCGAGCTACGGCGCGACCCATTTCCCCGGCGGCGACGAGCGGACGCTGCTCGCGAGCATCCAGGAGCGCATTCTGACGCTGCCCGACGATACGTATCTCCTCTCCGGCCACAGCGAGCCGACGACGGTCGGCGAGGAAAAAGGGCGGAGCTGGTACCGATGAAAAGAAGGCTCCCTCTGAGATCATAGCCATGCAGATCAGTAGGATGTGGCGGGGGGAGCCTCCTCCTCAGGGGGAGGTGCCCGAAGGGCGGAGGGAGTCTCACAAGATAGGCGTATGAGGTGCACGATTGTTTGTTACGCGGGCGTCGAAAAGAGCAACTGCGCAGCCCGCGTATGATGCAGTCGTGCATTGACTACGCCGTGCTTGTGAGACTCCCTCAGTCTCGCTACGCTCGCCAGCTCCCTCTGAGAGGGAGCCTTCAGCTGCTGGCATCTCTGGATTTGATTTCCTCCTTGTCACTGCCGCTGCTTTCTAGTAAGATAGGAAGCGACGGTACGCATGGAATCGGTGCGACTGTACGAAGGAGGTCTATCAAAAATGAACAAACATTGGTCCCCATATGAAAAATACCGGCAAGTACGGAAGGAAGCGAAGGCGACGGGCGGTCTGCTCGTGCTTTTGATTCTCTTCTGGTGCTTTGCCGGTTTTGGTCTTTCGGGCGTGGATGTGGAGATGTTCGGCCTGCCGCTCTGGGCGGTGATGGGGTCGGTCGGCGTCTGGGCGTTCGCCATCATCGGCGTCTGCCTGCTCGTGCGCGGCGTGTTCTGCGACATGCCGCTTGACGAATCGGACGATGATACGGCGGAAGGGGGCGACCGCGCATGACGGCGATTCCGCAGACGGGCGGCAATCTCTTTGCGCTCGTGCCCCTTTTGCTCTTCATGGCGTTCATGGTGGCGATTGGCTTCTGGGTTCGGTCGCGCGCGGAGCGTGGCGATTTTGTCTCGCAGTATTTCATCGGCAACCGCAAGCTCGGCGGCTTCGTGCTCGCGATGACGACGGTTGCGACGTACAGCTCGGTTTCGTCGTTCGTCGGCGGCCCGGGCATGGCGTGGAAAATCGGTTTCGGCTGGATCTACATGGCCGTCGTGCAGGTCACGGCCATTTTCCTCGTGCTCGGCATTTTCGGCAAGCGCGTGGCGCTCTTGTCGCGGAAGTTCCATGCCGTGACGGTTGTCGACATCATCCGCGAGCGATTCGAGTCGAACGGGCTCGCAGCGCTCGCGGCGTTCATCATCGTGCTGTTTTTCTGCGGGACGATGACGGCGCAGTTCGTGGGCGGCGCGCGGCTGTTCGCGGCGGCGACGGGGTACAGTTACGAGATGGGGCTGTTGCTGTTCGGCCTCGTCGTCGTGCTCTACACGAGCATCGGCGGGTTCCGCGCCGTGGCGCTGACGGATACGTGCTGCGCGATCATGATGATGATTGGCATCGTGCTGCTGCTCTATTATGTGCTCGATGCGGGCGGCGGCTACACGGCCATCATGGGCAGCCTGCACGCGGATCATCCCGAGCTCTTCGACCCGCTGTCGGCTGGGCACATGCCGGTCGGGCTCTATCTCACGCAGTGGATTCTCGTCGGCATCTGCACGATTGCGCTGCCGCAGTCGGTCGTGCGCGGCATCAGCTACAAG
>CACZFT010000131.1 GCA_902780535.1 uncultured Selenomonas sp.
GCGAAGGCAGTTTGTTTAGCAGCTTCTACTATAGCAGAGCGTGCAAGTGATTTCTTTTTTCATGCTGGCTTACCCACAGTTATGGGAGAAGCCTCGAAAAAGATTTACGAAACGAAAAGTGAAGCAGATTTTCTTGCGGCAAAAAGCAGTCTGACCGCAGCGGGCATCTATGTACGTACGTGGACGAGGCAGCTTTTGCAGCGGTCATGATAGTTCGCGCTTTTCAGATCAGAGAGGAGATGCATCATGATGACACTTTCCGAACGGTTGAAATTGAAATACGCACCGGCATCGATCCGGCGGACGGATGTGAAGCCGGACGGCGCGATGGAATTTGCCCCTGGCAAATGGGGCTGCGTCGTGGCGATGATGGGGGCGGTCGTGAAAAAGGGGAAGACGGCAGTCTTCAGCGATGAGACGTGCTCATGCGCTGGTGGCCGCATCGGACTCGGGTTCACGGACACGTATGCCCCAGGTTTCCAAGAGTTCCTTTCCTGCGGAGATGAAAACGGAAAATGTGCATGGCATCGCGAGCCGGAGGGCTACAAGAAATCACCGGCCGCTGTCGATGCATGGCTTCAAGGCGTACCGACACGGAAGATTGCGGAGAAGTATGTCGTGTTCGAACCGCTCGCAAATGTTCCTGCGGGCGCACAACCGGAGCTCGTCGTGCTCTATGTGACGCCGGACCAGCTCTCCGCGCTCGTCGTCCTCGCCAACTACGACCGTCCGAACGCCGATGGCGTTGTGATCCCGCAGGGAGCGGGATGCCAGACGCTCTGCCTGTTCCCGTGGCGCGAGGCTGAGCAGGAGCATCCGCGCGCCGTTGTCGGCATGACGGACATCTCCTGCCGCCATCTGATCGATGCGAACATGCTGTCATTCACTATGCTTTATGCGATGTATCAACAGATGGAAGAAAACGCAGCCGGGAGCTTTTTGGATCGCGAGACATGGAAGCGGGACGTCGAAAAGAGACTCTGAGCGTTGCGTCATCTGTGATACAGGAAGGGGCATGACTTATGCATATGGTACAAAAATCTCTGGCGCTCGTCCTGACCTTTGTTCTGCTTGTTGCTTTCGCCGCCACGGCAGGCGCTGCTTCGAAGATCGATGAAGACGGATATTACAAAGGCATCCGCCTCGCAGGCAGGATCCGCATCGTCGAATCGTTTGCGGATGTCAAGGTGCAGGTCGTAGATTCCTTTCCTGACTTGCGCGTCAAAGTCGTGAGCTCGTTTCCCGATGACGTCGGCGAG
Organism: uncultured Selenomonas sp.; assembly: GCA_902780535.1. Lineage (GTDB taxonomy): Bacteria > Bacillota > Negativicutes > Selenomonadales > Selenomonadaceae > Selenomonas_C. The sequence continues at coordinate 1,260 of CACZFT010000131.1, forward strand.
TGGCAGTTTGTTGACTACGGAGAAGATTTCACCGTGCAGTTTGTCGAGAGCTTCCCGGACATCAAGATCCAGTACGTCGAGTCATTCCCAGGCGTCGAATAAGGGAGCGAAATGAATGGAAGAAAAGCAGATCGAAGCCTTGATCTTGGGCCATGCCATTGGGGATGCGCTCGGCGTGCCCGTGGAGTTTCGTGGCCGCGAGGAACTTTTAGCGAATCCTGTCCACGAGATGCGCGGATTCGGAACGCATCCGGTGCCGATCGGCGCTTGGTCGGATGATACGAGCATGACGCTCGCGCTCGCAGAAAGCATCGGTCGTCTCGGCCATCTTGATCTTGCGGATGTCATGGAGAATTTTCGAAAGTGGATGGACGAAGCGGCCTTCACGCCGACAGGCGACGTGTTCGATATGGGGCGCACCTGCGGCATCTACGTATTGATCGCCGTGCGCCTGCTCGATCGCATCCGCAGCAGCGGCTATGTCGTCGATACGCTCGAAGCTGTGATTTACTGCCTGTTGACAACGAAAAGCTATGCGGACTGCGTCCTCAAATCTGTCAACCTCGGCGAAGATACCGACACCATCGGTGCCATCGCAGGCGGTCTCGCAGGGATCGCCTATGGCCTCGATGCGATACCAAAGGAATGGCAGGACGCGCTGCTCAAACGGGACGAAATCCAGAAGCTCTGCGCGTCGTTTGCTGGGGCGCTGTGTTCTGCAGAAAAGCATTGGAAGACCGTGGAGCTCACCATCAACGGATTCACCGATCCAGCGCGTCAAGGGCTGTCCGGAGACGTTTGATGCGCGTGACGGGCGACAGACATCATCCTCATCGAGGGAAACTGGCTGCTGCTTCCAGATGCCCTATGGAATGAGGCGCAAACGCTCGCGGATGCAACGCTTTTCCTGCGCGCCGATGCTGAAAATCTCAAAGACCGCCTGATTGCCCGCAAGATGAAAGGCGGCGCAACAAAAGGAGCCGCTGCCGCATTTTATGATGCCAGCGACGGGCCGAATGTCGAGCGTGTCTTGAAGGAATCCGTTGCCGCAGAGGAAACATGGTCGATGCTGGCAGATGGAAGTTTTCGAGCATCATCTGCCAGAAGGTAATTCTCCTGCTGTCCCAGCGAGTGGAATCGTAACCGTGGAATTTGCAGATAAGATCAGCAGCTTCTCAAGAAGGAAAAACGTGGCGTTTCGTGAATGATAAAGACAGAAGGACGGGAGGGGATGCGCCGTTCGAAGAACTTTCGCTGTTCTGACTGGCATGGGAATGGAGATGGATGCATTGTCAGGCCGTCAAAGGATGCAAATGATGTCATGGGATTTCCCGACAACTTGAAGCTGCGCTCGTCGATGACGCTTTTCGCACGGACAGAACCAGATTGCAAAACATTCCAGAAGGTGCTGGATAAGTTCTTTGCTGGCAAGATGGATGAGCGGACAGTGTCACTGCTCAAATGAAAGAAGAGTAGGAGCTCACGACAATCTCAAATCCGCAGAATGAAAAATGGACATATAGAGGAGGAAAATCGGATGTTAGGAGATTGCGCCAATTGCAATGCCAACCGCATGTGTTACAAGAAGGGGAAAAGCTGCGTGCCCGTCGACCAGGAAGCGATGCTTGCACTCTATGATGAAGAAGAACGCAAGATCATGCAGGCGGCTGCGTATGTCGAAGGCACGTTCTATATGAAGCATACGCGCCTGCAGGAAACGGCGGATTTTGCCAAGCGGATGGGGTATCGCCGGCTCGGGCTCGGCTTCTGCATCGGCATCCGGGACGAGGCGGCGCTCATCGCAAAATATTTCACGAACGAAGGCTTCGAGGTCATCTCGGTCTGCTGCAAGAACTGCGGCATCAACAAGGACGACCTCGGCCTCACGCGCGTGCGCCCCGAGAAGCCGTTCGAAACGATGTGCAACCCGAAAGGGCAGGCGAGATTCCTGAACGACCAGCACGTCGATCTCGTCATCTCTGCCGGTCTCTGCGTCGGCCATGATGCACTCTTCGCGCGCGCCTGCGAGGCACCGGTCACGACATTCGCCGTCAAAGACCGCGTCCTCGGCAATCACCCGATGGCGGCCATCTATGCAGGCTACTGGCGGCGGAAGCTCGGCTTGAGCGAGTGAAACCAGACGAACATGAGGGATGGAGATGTGTAAAGCAATGGAAAAGCATTGCGGATTTTCGGATCACAGTCCGAGCGATAAAAGCGTCATTGAATCGCCAAAGCCGACGGTCTGCCCGTCGATGGCATGGTCGAGATAGGCGGCCGCTTCTTTTGCGGTCTTAAAGCAGGACACGTCGTATTCGCGTTTCTTGAGCGCAGCTGCGATGTTTGAAAAATCCATAAGGTACCTCCGATACACCTTCCAATTATGACAGAATCATTGTAGCAAGGGATTTTTAGGAAACGGGGGAATCCACATGACAGCAGAGGAAAGCATGAAACGTCTTCGCGAGGGAGCGAAGCGCTATGAGGCAGAGAGCGCATATTCCGGCGACGTGTCGGGAGATGTGCGGGAGCGCACGGCAGATGGCCAGCATCCATTTGCGACGGTCGTGACGTGCTCGGATTCACGCGTGATTCCAGAAGCCATCTTTTCTTGCGGCATCGGCGACATCTTCGTCATCCGCACGGCGGGCAGCGTCATCGGCGCACATGAGCTCGCGAGCATCGAGTATGCAGCGCACCATCTCCACGTGCCGCTCACCGTTGTGCTCGGGCATACGCATTGCGGAGCGGTCGGTGCCGCGATCGCTGGAGAGACGGAGGGAAATATCGGCGTGATCACGCAGGCCATCCGCGAAGCGATCGGGGAGGAAACGGATCCGCTGAAGGCAACGAAACGCAATGCAGAAAATTCCGTGCGGCGCATCCAAGAGAATCTGCAAGGCGGCGAAGCGCATCGCGTTTGCGGCGCTGTCTACGATATCGAGACGGGGAAAGTCGTGTGGTTTGCGTGAGTATTGAAAGCGATGTGTTCCAGCGATGCCGGCCTGATCTGGAGCGTTGTCAGGCACAGGGATTCCGGAAAGTCAACGATGTTTGGCAATACGAACAAGCATTTCTTGACGGAGCTTTCCATGCCGTCCTGACGATCGATGCGGCAGGGCGAGTCGCGGGCAAAGTGATTGATACGATGACGGAAGAGGAATATCTGCCGCTGCGCCTGACAAATCCTGCGGGAAGCTATGTCTATGGCGTCCGTCATGCGTATGAAGAACTCTTGCGCAGGATTGCGGATACCTGCTTTGTCCGTCTGCCGTTTGCTTCACCGCAGGCAAATCGTCTCTGCCAGCGGATCCAAGAGACTTGGGGCGATGCTCCCGAGTTCCCTTGGAAGCAGAAAGCCTATGCGACGAGCGGCGTGTTCCGTCATCCGGAGACGCGCAAATGGTATGCCGCCATCCTGCCGGTTTCCTGGGACAAAGTCGTACCGGGGCGCGAAGGCGATGTCGAGCTCCTGAATGTCAAGGTCGCCGATGCAGCGGCTAAGGTCACATCCTATGCAGGCTGTTATCCCGCCTACCATATGAACAAGAAATACTGGGTGTCGGTTTCGCTGGATGAAACGATGACAGATGCAGCCATCTGGGACATGCTCAGAGGAAGTTATGCATTCGCTGCAAAAGGCAGAACGACGCGTGCGCAAACGGACGGCAAAGGGGTGCAGGACGGCCTTGCGGAGGCTGTGCTATCAGCCGTAGCCAAAATTCCGAAAGGAAAGGTCGCGACGTATGGGCAGATCGCGCGATGGATCGGCAGGCCGAAGAATGCACGGCTGGTAGGGAAAATCTTGAACCAGGCAGAACGCTATGGAACATATCCCTGTCATCGCGTGGTGAACCATGCGGGCAGGCTGGCACCGGGCTTTGTGCAGCAGAAAGAAAAGCTCTTGGCAGAAGGCGTCAACTTGAACGATGACATGCATGTGGATCTGAAGCGGCATCAGTGGGAGGGAGCTTCAACGTGCATG
>CACZFT010000132.1 GCA_902780535.1 uncultured Selenomonas sp.
ACTCGACAGCGAGAACCGCCTGGTTGACAAAGCCGTCGCCGAAGCAAAGCTCAAGGCGCTTTCCGAAGCGCCGCGCGAAGGAACGCTCACGGGCTACCAGAAGCAGAAGAAGCAGGAGGCCGCGCCGCTGCCGTTCTCGCTTTCAAGCCTGCAGGTGCTTGCGGGCAAGCGTTTCGGCTACGAGCCGCAGCTCGTGCTCGACACGGCGCAGAAGCTCTATGAAAAGAAGCTCACGACGTATCCGCGCTCGGATTGCGAATACCTGCCGACAAATCAGTTCGGCGAGGCGAAAACCATTCTTGCGAATCTCGGCGCTGCGCAGGACACGCCGCTCGCGGCGTGGGCGCAGGGCGCAGATGCCAGGCGCAAGAGCCGCGCCTGGAACGACAAGAAGATTTCGGCGCATCATGCCATCATCCCGACGACCGTGCGCGTGAATCCTGAGACGCTGCCGAGGGCGGAGCGCAACCTCTACGAACTCATCGCGCGCGGCTACATCGCGCAGTTCTAAGACGAAGGTCGAAGTCACGTACAAGGACGAGCTCTTCACAGCGAGCGGCCGCACGGAGCGCGACCCGGGCTGGAAGATCATGTACCAGTCGAAGAAAAAGGCGGCAAAAGCGGGCGGCACCGACGACGAGAACGGAGACGAGAGCGAAAGCGACAAGCGCGGCGAAGATGAAAATGATTCGCTGCCTGTCATGAAGAAGGGCGATGCGGTCGAATACACGCAGGGCGAACTCAAAAAGTCCGTCACAAAGCCTCCCGTCCGTTTCACGCCTGCGACACTGCTCGCGGGCATGAAGGAAATCCACAAGTACGTCAAGAATCCCGAGGCCAAGAAGCAGCTCAAGGACGTCTATGGCATCGGCACCGAGGCGACGCGCGCGACCATCATCGACGACCTCATCAAGCGGAAGTTCCTGCACCCGCAGGGCAAGAAGAAATATCTCGTCCCGACGCCGTCTGCGTATTTGCTCGTCGACGCTCTGCCCGACGAGATGACGTATCCGGATTCCACGGCCATCTGGGAAGACCGTCTGCACTCGATGTCTGAGGGCGACGGCACACTCGACGATTTCCTCAAGGCGCAGATTGATTTCACGAAAACGCTCTGCGAAAAAGCCTGGGGCGTCAAGATGGAAGTGCATGGCGAGTACGTCTGCCCGCGTTGCAAGAGCGGCGTGCTCGTGCAGCGCAAAGGCAAGAACGGTGTGTTCTGGGGCTGCAGCAACTACCCGAAATGCCGCCTGACGACCGACGACAAGGACGGCAAGCCCGATATGGACGAGGCGAAGAATCGCGCATCGTCGGGAAGGGGTGGCACATTTGCAGGAAATGGCAGTGTCAGCGAACCAGCCACACGGTCGGCGGCAGCGATGGGGGATAAATATGAACCGAGCGCAGCCGACTGGGACGAGCTCAACACTCTGTTCGGCCCGCCAGAGCCATATGTACCGAAAAACTGGAAGAACTGGAGCGACAAGCCGAAATACTCCGCAAGCCCGATGGAAAAAATGGGGGCGGAGCCGGAAGAAAAAAGCAAGGACGGCAAGCCACGCGAAAAGATTCTCTGCCCGAGATGCAAAGAAGGCCACCTGCGGAAGCTGCGCGGCAAGAACGGCACGTTCTGGGGCTGCAGCAATTACCCGCGCTGCACCGCGACATTTGATGACCTGCACGGGAAACCTGTGCTGGAATAAGGAGAACCTACATGGCAAGTTTTAATGATATGGATTTTGGCGACCGCAAGGCAGCTCTCGTCTCGGCGCTTTCCGCGCAGGGCATCACGGCCCCTCTGCCCGTCCAGACCGAGGCTGTTCCGCGCCTGCTTTCGGGCGGCAACCTCGTCGTGCAGGCACCGACGGGGACGGGGAAGACGCTCGCGTACCTGCTGCCGGCGCTTGCTCGCATCGATGCGGAGAAACTGCAGGCGCAGACCGTCGTGCTTGCGCCGACGTATGAGCTCGCGATGCAGATTGCAAAGACGGCGCAGGAGCTCGCGCAGGCGGCGGAACTGCCCATCCGCGCGCTCGGCCTGATCGGCGGCGCGAACATCCAGCGCCAGATCGAGAAGCTCAAGAAGAAGCCGCAGCTCATCGTCGGCTCGGCCGGCCGCCTCATCGAGCTCGCGCACAAGGGCAAGCTCAAGCTGCAGGACGTGAAATTCTTCGTCCTCGACGAGTTCGACCGTCTGCTCGACGACCAAAACGCAAAGAACACGGCCGACATCGTCCAGCTCGTGCGCCGTGCCCGCGGTGACCAGCCCATCCAGTACGCGCTGTTCTCGGCAACGGCACCGAAGAAAGCCCTCGAACGCGCCGACTTCCTCGACCATCCGGAAGTCCTGCGCATCGAAGCCGCGCCCGCAGCCGCCCAGACCGTCCAGCACTACTATCGCATGACGCCGTTCCGCGAGAAAATCGCCGAAGTCCGCAAGCTCACGCGCCGCCTCGGCGTGAAGCGCGGCATCGTCTTCATCAACCGCACGTTCGACGCCGAGCGCACGCTCGAAAAGCTCCGCTACGACGGCATCCGAGCGGAGGCATTGCTCGGCCACCAGGGCAAGCAGGCCAGAGCCAAAGCCCTCCAGGACTTCCGCAGCGGCAAAGCCACGCTCCTCCTCTCCACCGACCTCGCAGCACGCGGACTCGACATCCAGGACGTCGATACCGTCTTCAACCTCGACCTGCCGGAGGACGCAAAGACATACCTGCACCGGGCCGGACGCACGGGACGGGCCGGAAAAGAAGGCCGCGTCGTTACGCTGGCGGATCTCAAAGAAGCGCTGAAGCTCGAAAAGTTGTCGAAGAGTCTCGGCATTGAGTTTCAGAGGATGGCTTCGCCGCGCCGGAAGAAATGATTTCGCGACTATGTACTAACTTTTCACCCTCACAGGAGGCCCCACAACATCCATGGACATCATCCCGATCCTCCTTCAGCTTTTCCTCGTCCTCTTCCTCATCTTCATGAACGGCTTCTTCGTCGCAGCGGAATTTTCGGTTGTGAAAATCCGTCCTTCGCGCCTTGAGACGCTGATCGAGGCGGGGAACAAGCGGGCGGCGTATGCCAAGAAGCTCACCGACCACCTCGACACGTCGCTTTCCGTCACGCAGCTCGGCATTACGCTGGCTTCTCTCGGCCTCGGCTGGGTCGGCGAGCCATTTGTCGCGACGCTGATCCTGCCCGTCACGCGGCTCGCGGGTCTCGACGACGCCATCGGGCATACGATTTCGCTCGCGCTCGCGTTCGCCATCATCACGGGCGGCCACATCGTGCTCGGCGAGCTCACGCCAAAGACGATGGCCATCCAGAACGTCGAGCACATCGTCCTGACCGTCGCGCTGCCGATGCTCATTTTCGAGCGCATCATGTACCCGTTCGTCTGGCTGCTGAACCACGTCGCGAACTGGGTTGCGGCGCGCATGGGCTTCGAAGCGGCCGGCGAGGGAGAAGAGGCTCACACGGAAGAAGAAATCCGCCTGCTCATGGAGGAAAGCTACAAGCAGGGCCTCATCGACGATACCGAGGCCGACTTCGTCGACAACGTCTTTGATTTCACCGACCTCAACGTCCGCGAAATCATGACGCCGCGCACGGACATGGTCTGTCTCTACATCGAAGACGACCTCGACACGAACCTCCACGTCGTCTTCGAGGAACAGCTCACGCGCTATCCGCTCTGCAAAGAGGACAAGGATCATGTCATCGGCTTCATCCACGTCAAAGACCTCATGAAGGCGCTCTATACGACGCCGGGCCGCCGCATCAACCTGCGCCGCCTCGTGCGCAAGGCGCTCGTCGTGCCGGACAGCATGGACGTCTCCGTGCTGCTCAAGACCATGCAGAAGAAGCGCGCCCAGATGGCCATCGTCGTCGACGAGTACGGCGGCACGGCCGGCATGGTCACGCTCGAGGACATCGTCGAGGAAATCGTCGGCGACATCCAGGACGAGTTCGACGAAGAGCGCCCGACGGCTGAGCAGCGCGGCGACTGCATCTTTTCCGTCGATGCAAAGCTCTTGCTTGAAGAGCTCGAAGACATCCTCGAAATCGACATCGACGACGTCGACGTCGACAGCGTCGGCGGCTGGCTCTACGCCCAACTCGGCATGGCACCGCGCGTCGGCCAGATGGCGTCGTACCGCGGCCATGCGTTCTATGTCGAGGAAGTCGACGGCGTCCGCATCACGCGCATCCTGATTCATCGCGCCGCGCCGCTCGCAGAAGAACATGACGAGATTGTCGACCTGCGCGAGGAATAAGAACAAGAGAACGGAAACAAGTACCCGTTTGTGAAATTTCTTGCATCGCCCCTATTTTTTTCGGGCAAAACACGTTATAATGAGAAAGATGGCATCGAAAGACATGCCATTTTCAAAGAGAGAGGAAATCTTCATGCTTCTGACCCTGGAAAACTTCACGAAAAGCTATGGCGAAAAGACGCTGTTCTCTGGCGTCGATTTCAGCATTGATGACGGCGAGCGCGTCGGCATCGTCGGCGTGAATGGCACGGGGAAGAGCACGTTCCTCAAAGCCGTCGCAGGGCTGACGCCTGTCGATGACGGCACGCGCGTCGAGCGGCGCGGCCTGCGCATGGAGATGCTCGCGCAGGACAAGGTCTTTGCGCCCGAGAACACCGTGCTCATGGAAGTCTTCCGCGGCACGTCGCCGCTCATGCAGGCGCTGCGTGACTATGAGCTCGCGCTCAGGGCAGCGGAGGAGCGGCCGGACGACACGCAGGTGCAGCAGGCGCTCGCGAAATGCTCGGCCGCCATCGACGCGGCGGAAGGCTGGCAGCTTGAGAGCGAGGCGAAGACGGTGCTGACACAGCTCGGCATCACGGATTTCGCCGCGCCTGTCGGCACGCTTTCGGGCGGCGAGCAGAAGCGCCTTGCGCTCGCGACGGCGCTCGTGCAGCCCTGCGACCTGCTGCTCTTGGATGAGCCGACGAACCATCTCGACAGCGAGACGATTGCATGGCTCGAGACGTATCTTTCGGGCCGCAAGGGCGCACTGCTCATGGTCACGCATGACCGCTACTTCCTCGACCGCACGGCGACGAAGATTCTCGAGCTCGACAAGGGGCATGCCTACACGTATACGGGCAACTACTCCGACTTCCTCGAGCAGAAGGCCGCGCGCATCGAGCGCGAGCAGGCGAGCGAGGCGAAGCGGCAGAATTTCCTTCGAAACGAGCTCAAGTGGCTGCGGCGCGGCGCACAGGCGCGCTCGACAAAGCAGAAAGCACGCATCGAGCGCTACGAAGAGGTCAAGGCGCAGACGCCGGATCTCGACCGCAGCACGGTGGAAATCGGCCTCGCGGGCAGCCGTCTCGGCCGCACGGTCATCGAGCTCGACCACGTCCATTATGAGGTCGATGGGCAGACCATCGTGAAAGATTTCTCTTACACGGTGCTGCGCCATGACCGCGTCGCGATCCTCGGCCGCAACGGTACGGGCAAGACAACGCTTTTAGACCTCATCGCGGGCAGACTGCAGCCGATGTCGGGCACGGTGAAGATCGGCCAGACGGTCAAGATCGGCTATTTCACGCAGAAGGCTGTCGAAATGGACGAGCGCCTGCGCGCCATCGAGTACATCGAGGAGGCCGCGCA
>CACZFT010000133.1 GCA_902780535.1 uncultured Selenomonas sp.
ATGCTCGTTGCGCTCGCGGATGTACTTGCGATAGTGCTCCTGCACGTAGGTGTCGCCATCGTCCCAGCGGTACGGGCGGCGGTTGTATGGGTCTTTGAAGCCCTGCATGGCAATCTCGTCGCCATAGTAGACGCACGGCGCGCCCGGATACGTCATCTGGAACAGCGCCGCCATCAGGAGGCGCGCGATGCCGAGGTTGTAGTGATCCTCGTCCATGCGGTAGCGCGACTGCTGGACGGCCGGCATGCCGTCATAGTACGGCGCCTCGCCGAGAAACGTGATGGCGCGCACGATGTCGTGGCTGCCGATCAGGTTCATCATCACGTAGAAATTTTCTTTCGGGTAATTCTCGCGCAGGCTCTCCATGCGGCGCATGGCGAGACCGCCGTCGATGTAGCCCATGAGGAAGTCAAAGAGATGCTGACGCAGCGGATAGTTCATCGCCGAGTCCATCTCATGACCGCAGAGGTATTCGCGCTGCTGGCCATACGCGACCTTGTGCGACGCATCCTCCCAGACCTCGCCGATCATCAGCGCTTCGGGGTTCGTTGCCTTGAGCTCCTTGTAGAACGCCTGCGAAAATGCCGCAGGCAGTTCGTCGATGACGTCGAGACGCCAGCCGCTGATGCCCTCGCCGAGCCAGTGATGGAGCACGCTGTCCGGTTTGCGGATGATGAAATCCATATAGGAAGGCGTCGTCTCCTTGACGTCCGGCAGCGTGTCGAAGTTCCACCAGCTCTCGTAGTCATTCGGGAAATTGCGGAAGTTGTACCATTCATAGTACGGCGAAGACTTCGACTGGTAGGCACCGACCGTGTCATACTGTCCCATGCGGTTGAAATAGCGGCTGTTGCTGCCCGTATGGCTGAAGACGCCGTCAAGGATGATGCGAATACCCATCTGCTTCGCCGTCTCGACGAGATGCCTGAAGTCGTCATTCGTGCCGAGAATCGGGTCGATTTTGAGATAATCGCCCGTATCGTAATGATGATTGCTCTCCGACTCGAAAACCGGGTTCAGGTAGATCGTGTTGATGCCGAGATCTTTGAGATACGGCAGCTTCGACTCGATGCCGCGCAGATTGCCGCCAAAGAAATCATAGGCGACGATTTCCTTCGTATCCGGGTCTTTGTAGTAGCAAGGGTCATCCTGCCACGACGCATGGAACACGGCACCGCGCTTCTCTATGAGCTTGTCGCCCACGCGGCAGAAGCGGTCGGGGAAAATCTGGTACATGACGGCATGCTTTGCCCAGTCCGGTGTCTTCGCGCCAGCATCGTAGACCGTGATCTGGTACGACGGCGGCGCCTGGTCGTAGAGCTCGCCGACGCCGCCGAGCTGCTCGGGGTTGTTGCCGTAGAACTTCGTGCCCGTCACCGTCGCGATGATGAAGTAATACCAGATGAGGCAGCCCGTCTCCGGCAGCTGGATCCGCCCCTTGTAGAACTTTTCCTCGGCGTCCATGTCGTCTGACGTCGCGAGCGGATAGAGCTTTTCGCCCTGCCCCTCGCGCCAGACGCGCAGGAGCACCTGGCGGATGTCTTCCTTCGTCTTCAGCGTGATGCCGAGCTCGAGCGTGCTGCCCGCTTCCGCTGCGCCGATGGTGGAACGATAGTAGATGTTTTGTGAATCATGCTTCACCTGACCTCGTTCGATCATATTTCATTCTCCCTCTCCATTGGAACCCCTTCCCTCGCATCCTTTCGACGGAAGATTTGTTCAAATGCCATGCCAGAAAAAAGGCCCGGCAGTTGTTTGCCGGGCCTGACCTGGCGTGAAACTTACTTGGTCAGCTCTTCGTAGAGTGCCTCATATTCCTTGGCGGAGTTCTTCCAGCTGAAGTCCGAATGAACGGCGTTCTCCTGGATCCTGTGCCAGATTTCATAGTTTTCGTACGAGCTCAATGCGCGCTTCAGCGCGTACATCATCTCGTGCGCGTTGTAGTTCTCGAACACGAAGCCGTTGCCTTTGCCCGTGTACTTGTCGTACTGCGTGACCGTGTCCCTGAGGCCGCCCGTGAGGCGGACGACAGGAATCGTGCCATAGCGCAGTGCGATGAGCTGGCCGATGCCGCACGGCTCATAGTTCGACGGCATCAGGAAGATGTCAGCCGATGCATAGATGCGGTGCGCGAGCTCGTTCGAGAAGTAGATGTTCGTCGAGACTTCCTTCGGGAAGCGCCATGCGAGGCCCTTGAACCAGTCCTCATAGCGCTTCTCGCCCGTGCCGAGCACGACGAGCTGGATGTGCTCGTGCTGGAGGATTTCATCCATCATGCGCACGACGAGATCCATGCCCTTCGGCTCGACAAGGCGCGAGACGATGGCCACGAGCGGGACGTTGCGGTCGACCGGCAGGCCGAGCTTGTTCTGGAGCTCTGTCTTGTTGTCACGCTTGCGGTCGAGCGTCGTGTCGTCATACGTCTTGAAGATCATCTTGTCCGTCGCCGGGTTGTAGGCGTCATAATCGATGCCGTTCACGATGCCTGTGAGGTCGTCCTGGCGGGCGCGAAGGAGCCCGTCAAGATGCTCGCCGAAATACGGATACTGGATCTCGTTGGCGTACGTCTTCGAGACCGTCGTGACGTGGTCGGCATAGATGATGCCGCCTTTCATGAAGTTCACGGCATCGTAGAACTCAAGGTCGCCGTTGTTGAAATACTTCCAGTCGAGGCCGAGGACGTCCGCCATGACGTTCTTCGGGAAAACGCCCTGATACTTGAGATTGTGAATCGTGTAGACCGTCTTGATTTTCTCATAGCGCTCGTCGCCCATGTGCTCGAGCTTCAGGAACACATTGACGAGACCGGCATGCCAGTCGTTCGTGTTGATGACGTCCGGCCAGAAATCCACCGCCGGCAGCAGGTTCAGCACGGCGCGGCAGAAGAACGAGAAGCGCTCGGCATCATCGTCATAACCATAGAAGCCTTCGCGATTGAAGTATTCCTGGTTGTCCACGAAATAATACGTGACGCCGTCGAGCTCGTACTTGTCGAGGCCGACATACTTCGAGCGCCAGGCCACATTGAGCTCGCCGTCATAAATATGCTCCATGTTGTCGCGGTACTCCGCGGGAATCTTGCCGAACTTCGGCATGATGACCCGGACGTCCACGCCATCTTCCTTCAGCGCTTTCGGCAGCGATCCTGCCACATCGGCGAGGCCGCCGGTCTTGGCAAACGGAACTGCCTCAGCTGCTACATACAATACTTTCATACCCATACCCGCACATCCTCCTCAGAAAAATTCTTGCGATCTCCATTTTGCAATCATTCGTTGGCGGCTTTCGTCGCCGCTTTCTTCCGAGTCGTCCGCGTCGTGCTCTTGCGGGCGGTCGTCTTTTTTGCCGTCGTGCGGCGCTTTTTCGGCGCAGCCTCGGCGTCTGCCTTCTTGGCAGCCGTCTTGCGCGTGCGCGTCGTCTTCTTCGCGGCAGGCTTCTTTTCTGCCGTCTTGGTTGTCTTCTTGGCCGTCGTCTTCCTGGCCGGAGCCTTGGCAGCTGCGGCCTCCGTCTCCGAGGCTTCTTCCTGCACCGGCTTCTCGATGTCGAGCGGCTCTTCCTTCTCGTCATCCTTGCGGCCCGATGCAGCCGTGCCGCGCAGGCGCAGGTAGACCGTCGCGAGCGGCGGAACCGTCAGGCGGATGGACTGCTCGCGGCTGTGCCACGGCACATCCTCGCTCTGGAGGTCTCCATTCTTGACGCCGCTGCCGCCGAAGGCCTCGTCATCGCTGTTGAAGACTTCGTAGTAGACGCCCTTCTTCGGCACGCCGATGCGGTAGTCATGGCGCACCTCCGGCGTGAAGTTGCAGAGCGCGATGATGAAGTCCTCGCCATCCTTCGCCTTGCGGACGAAGGAGATGACACTGTTCTCATTGTCATCGGGATCGATCCACTGGAAGCCGTTCCAATCGAAATCGACTTCCCAAAAGACTTTGTTCTCACAGTAGAACTTGTTGAGTGCGCGGCTGTACTCGAGCAGCTTCGTATGCATCGGATATTTCTGCACGAGGTGCCAGTCGAGGCTGTCGTCATACTTCCACTCGATGAACTGGCCGAACTCGCCGCCCATGAACAGGAGCTTCTTGCCTGGATGGGCCATCCAGTAGCCGAAGAACGCACGGAGATTTGCGAACTTCTGCCAGTAGTCGCCCGGCATCTTGCTGATGAGCGAGCACTTGCCATGCACGACCTCGTCATGCGAAAGCGGCAGCACGAAGTTCTCGCTGAACGCATACATGAACGAGAACGTGACCTTGTCGTGGTTCCATTTGCGGTAGATGGGGTCGAGGCTCATGTACTTGAGCATGTCGTTCATCCAGCCCATGTTCCACTTGTAGTTAAAGCCCATGCCGCCCATGTAGACCGGCTTCGAAATCAACGGCCAGGCCGTCGATTCCTCGGCAATCATGAGCGCCTGCGGATGATATTTGAAAATCGTCTCGTTGAGCTTCTTGAGGAAGTCCATGGCTTCGAGGTTGCCCGTGTCGCCATACTTGTTCGGCGTCCACTCGCCATCCTTGCGGCCATAGTTCAGGTACAGCATGTTCGCGACCGCATCGATGCGCAGGCCATCGATATGGAATTCCTCGAACCAGAACAGCGCATTCGAAATCAGGAAGCTCTGCACTTCCGTGCGGCCGTAATCGAAATTCGTCGTGCCCCATTCCCAGTTCTCGGCGCGCTGCTCGTTGTCGGACTCGTAGAGCGTGCCGCCATCGAAATGGCGGAGGCCCTGCTCGTCCTTGCAGAAATGGCCCGGTACCCAGTCCATGATGACGCCGAGACCTGCGGCATGCGCCTTGTCAATGAGATAGCGGAAATCGTCAGGGCTCCCATAGCGGCTCGTGACGGCATAGTAGCCCGTCGCCTGATAGCCCCACGATCCATCGAACGGATGCTCGCAGAGCGGCATGAACTCGATGTGCGTGTAATGCATCTTCGAGCAGTAATCGACGAGCTGATCGGCGAGCTCGCGGTACGAGAGGTACTCGCCATCCATCGTGCGGCGCCAGGAACCAGCGTGCACTTCATACGTCAGCATCGGGCGCTCGTAGCTCGACTCCTTCGCCTTCTTGTCCTGCCAGGCTTTGTCCTGCCAGTCATAATGCGAGAGGTCGTACAGCCGGGAAGCCGTGTTCGGCTTCTTTTCGGCATAGAATCCATACGGGTCCGCCTTCATGATGTGTGGGCCGCCCCACTGCGGCTCGATAGCGTACTTGTAGATGTCGCGGATCATCGGGTCGACGCGCGTATCCCAGCTGTTGAAATCACCGACGACGCTGACGGACTTCGCATGCGGCGCCCAGACGGCAAACCGAACCCCTTTTTTGCCATCCTGCTCGACGAAGTGTGCACCGAGCATCTCATACGCATGATAGTTCGTTCCCTGGTGGAACAGATACAAATCGAATTCACTCAAATCCGACGTTTTCATGAGAACCCCCCTCAAAGTTCTGCTTTCCCCTGATGGTAACTTCTTCTTCCTATCAATCCATTTTCTGTTGTGTGCTGGATCACCCGATCATGACCGGCTTGACCTGCCAGATCTCCTTCGCGTACTCGTCAATCGTGCGATCCGAAGAGAAGATGCCGGAGTTCGCAATATTGACAGCACAGCTGCGGAGCCAGTGGAAGTGGTCTTTGTAGCGGCGATAGATTTCCCGATGTGCCTCAGCATAAGCATTGAAATCCTTCAGGATGAAGAACTCGTCGTTCTGATGCACGAGGTAGTCAAAGAGCGAATGGAAATCGCCATACGTGCCGTCGGTCAGCTGGTTGACGACTGCGCGGACGTCTTCATTGTTGTTGTACTCGTCCCAGGCCGAATAGCCGCCATTTGCATAGTAGTCGAGGACTTCTTCTGCTTTGAGGCCAAAGATAACGATGTGCTCGTCGCTGCCGACCGCGTCACGCATCTCGACGTTCGCGCCGTCGAGCGTGCCGATCGTGATGGCGCCGTTCATCATGAACTTCATATTGCCCGTGCCGGAAGCCTCTTTCGACGCCGTCGAAATCTGCTCGGAGACATCGGCCGCCGGATAGACGATTTCGCCGATGGACACGCCGAAGTTCTCGATATAGACGACCTTGAGCATCTTGTTCGTCTCAGGGTCATTGTTGACTTTCTCGGCCACCGCATTGATGAGGCGAATCGTCTCTTTCGCGATGTAGTAGCCCGGTGCTGCCTTGCCGCCGAAGAAGTACGTTGTCGGCTCCATCATGAAGTCCTTGTCATGCGCCTTCAGGTGGTTGTACTGGTACATGATGTGCAGGATGTTCATGAGCTGGCGCTTGTACGAATGGATGCGCTTGACCTGGATGTCGAAAATCGTATCCGGATCGACGTCGATGCCGTTGTGCTTCTTGACGTACTCTGCGAGCGCCGTCTTGCGGATTTTCTTGACCCGCTCGAGCTCGGCGAGGACAGGCTTGTCATTGATGAAGTCATTGAAGAGGTCGAGCTGCTCCGGATGGCGGTGCCAGCGGCGGCTGCCCATCGTCTTGTCGAGGAGCTCCATGAGCTCCGGGTTCGCACCCATGAGCCAGCGGCGATGCGTGATGCCGTTCGTCTTGTTGTTGAAGAGGCGCGGATTGTACTCGTAGAACGGGTGCAGCGTCGTCGATTTCAGGATGCCCGTATGAATCTTTGCGACACCGTTGACACTGTGGCTGCCGACAATAGCGAGGCGCGCCATGTGCACCATGCCGTCCTGGATGATGGAGAGCTCATGCACGCGGCCTTCGTCGCCCGGATAGCGGTCGCGCACTTCCTCGACCCAGCGGCGGTTGATTTCATCAATAATCATGTAGACGCGCGGCAGCAGCGGCTGGAACATGTCAATCGGCCACTTCTCGAGCGCCTCCGGCATAATCGTGTGGTTCGTGTATGCCATCGTATTCTTCGTGATGGCCCAGGCTTCATTCCATTCGAAGCCTTCTTCATCGACGAGGATGCGCATGAGCTCGGCCACGCAGAGAGCAGGATGCGTATCGTTGATATGGATGGCGATTTTCTTGGAGAAATCGTGGAGGTTCATGCCCGTCTTCTTGTAGTGGCGGACGATGCTCTGAACACCGGCCGAGACGAGGAAGTACTCCTGAATCAGGCGCATGCGGCGGCCGTCATACGTGCTGTCATCAGGATACAGGAACTCCGTGATGCTCTCGACGAACTGGCGGTACTCGTTCTTGCGGCGCATTTCGTCCTGCGAAAGGCGGCCGTAATCCGAGAAGTCGCGGTTGACCTCGGCGTTCCAGAGGCGCAGCGTGTTGACCGTGTTGTTGTGATAGCCGACAATCGGCACATCATACGGCACAGCCATGACCGTCATCGGATTTTCGTAGACGAGCTTGAGACTGCCGTCTTCCATCTTCTTCATGTAGGCATTGCCGTTGAACTTGACGTCGATGGCCTTGTCCGGCTTGCGGTACTCCCAGGCAAAACCGTTCTTGAGCCAGTTGTCCGGAATCTCGACCTGGTTGCCGTCGACAATCTTCTGCTCGAACAGACCGTACTGGTAGCGGATGCTGCAGCCGTGACCCGGCAGACGATGCGCTGCCATCGAGTCGATGAAGCAGGCAGCGAGACGGCCGAGGCCGCCGTTGCCGAGGCCCGCATCCGGCTCTTCCTCATACGTATCCGACAGATTGATGCCGAGGCCGTCGAGGACGTCCTCCACAGCATCCTCGATGCCGAGGTTGATGAGGTTCGACTTCAGCAGGCGTCCGAGCAAGAACTCGATGGAGAAGTAATAGATCTGCTTTTCCTGGCGCTGCATGTAGGCGCTGTTCGTCTTGATCCAGTTCTCCGTGATGAACTGCTTCGCCGTCGCAGCGACCGTCTGGTAGACCTCATTCTTCGTCAGCTCGTGAATCTCGCGGCCCCACATGACATGGGCGGTGTTGACGAAACGCAGGCGCAACGATTCCTTCAGCGCCTCATATTCCCGGTCTCTTTTGATATCCTTTTTCTCCCTTGCCAAATGTAACACTCCCCACTTGAACAATAACTGAAACACAGAAGGCCGCCCGGAACCCGATTCCAAGCGGTCCTCGTATTCAGATTACCACATTTTTGGCAACAATCAAAGGATAATTTGGGGCTCCTTTGAGCCACTTATCCTTGGAGATCGTCACATTCTTGTCGCAGATGACATTCTCGACGAGAGAGCCTTCCTCGATATCGCTCTTCTGCATGATGATCGAGTTCTTGATCTTGACGTCTTTGCCGACCGTGACCCCGCGGAACAGGATGCTGTTCTCAACCTGGCCGCGGATGATGCAGCCATTGGCGATCAAGCTGTTCTTGACATCCGCCGTCTCCTTGTACTGCACAGGAACAGCGTCCTTCACCTTCGTGTAAATGCTGTTCTCGCCCATGAAGAGCTCCTGCCAGACTTCCGGCTGCAGGATGTCCATGTTCGCCTTGTAGTAGGCGGCCGTCGAATCGATGTGCGCGACATAGCCGTCATGCTCATACGCGTAAATCGTGTACTCGTTCGCACGGCGGATGATGCCGTCCATCAGGAGATCCTGCCCGCCATGCTCGTACGTGTAGCGCACGAGCTCGACGAAGACTTTCTTCTCCATCAGGTAGATGCTCATCGAGACCTTCGAGCCGTCGTAGATGGCCGGCTTCTCCGAGATGTCCTCGACAAGGCCGTTGTCCGCCGTCTCGAGCACGACGTTCTTGCCGACGGACTCTTCGTCTGCCGTATGGTAGACCATCGTGATGTCGGCGCCCGTGTTCTGGTGGAACATCAGGATCGGGTTGAAATCCATGTTATAGACGAAGCTGCCGCGTGCAAGGAGCACGTACTTCTGCGAGCTGTGTTCGATGAAGTCGAGGTTGTGATAGAAGTTCTTGAGGTCGCCCTTGCGGAGGTCTTCCTCATCCTTCGAGTACGGCAGGTAGAACAGGCCGTCGTGACGACGCGCGAGATCCCA
>CACZFT010000134.1 GCA_902780535.1 uncultured Selenomonas sp.
AAAGAAAGGGTGCAGGAAGATGCGCAAGGAACATGATTTCATCGGTGAACTCGAAGTGCCGGAGGATGTCTACTACGGCGTGCAGACGATGCGCGCCATCGACAATTTCCACATCACGGGCCAGACGATCGATCCCGATTTCATCCAGTCCATCGCGATGGTGAAGAAGGCCGCCGCGCTCGCGAACATGGAGACGGGCCGCCTGCCGGGCCGCATCGGCATGGCGCTCATCCAGGCGGCCGACGAAATCATCGACGGCAAGCTGCTCGACCAGTTCCCCGTCGATCCGATCCAGGGCGGCGCGGGCACGTCCATCAACATGAACATGAACGAAGTGCTCTCGAACCGCGCGCTCGAATTCCTCGGCGAGGCGAAGGGCCGCTACGACTTCATCTCCCCGAACAACCACGCGAACATGGCGCAGTCGACGAATGACTCGTTCCCGACGGGCATCAAGGTCTGCATCAATCGCAAGTCGAAGAAGCTCATCGCTGCGCTGACGCGCCTTTCGGGCGAACTCGACAAGAAGTCTGTCGAATTCAAGGACGTCCTCAAGATGGGCCGCACGCATCTGCAGGATGCCGTGCCCATCACGCTCGGCCAGGAAATGGGCTCGTATGCCTCGGCCGTCCGCCGCGGCATCCGCCGCATCGAGCAGGCACGCGAAGGCGTCCATGTCATCAACATGGGCGGCACGGCCGTCGGCACGGGCCTCAATGCCGAGCCGCAGTACATCCCGCTCGTCGCGCAGAAGCTCAGCGAGGTCACGGGCGAGCACTATGAGACGGCGGAAAACCTCATCGACGCGACGAACAACACGGATGCGTTCGCCGATGTCTCGGCGGCCATGAAGACGACGGCGCTCGTGCTCATCAAGATGGCGAACGACTTCCGCCTCATGGCGAGCGGCCCGCGCTGCGGGTCATCGCCGAAGTCCTCGACCAGGCATGCTATCAGGTCATCGCGAATGACGCGGCCGTCACGCTCGGCGTCGAGAACGGCCAGTTCGAGCTCAACGTCATGGAGCCCGTCATCTCGCACAATCTCTTCATGGCGATGAACTGCATGACGAACGCTGTCAATACCTTCGTCGACAAGCTGCTCATCGGCCTCGAAGCCGACGAAGAGCACTGCAAGGCATGGCTCGACCGCAGCGTCGGCGTCGTCACGGCTCTCTTACCGCACATCGGCTATGAGAACAGCGCGATGCTGGCAAAAGAAGCCTACAACACCGGCAAACCCATCCGCCAGGTCATCCTCGAAAAAGGCATCCTGACGAAGGAGCGCATGAACCATATCCTGAGCCCGAAAGCCATGACGACGCCGGGCATCGCGGAGTAAATCGAATCCCACAGAACCTATGGAACGGGAGCGGCTGCATCAGCAGCCGCTCCTTTTTTCTGTCTGGCTCGTTTTATGAATACAATTCCGAAACTCTTCCCACATATTTACATTTTTCGGATTTATGCTATAACATTCATTGTGTTTCGTCCACGGAGAGTGGACAAAAAGAATTTTTGTTTTAAGGAGTTCTTTTTATGCAAACGGAACAGAATGAGTTCATGCAGCACGAACTGCGGCTGCCGGAACTCACGGCCCGCGGCATGATTCTCGGCGCGATTCTGACGGTCATCTTCACCGCGTCGAACGTCTACCTCGGACTGAAAGTCGGACTGACCTTCTCGTCGGCCATCCCGGCGGCGGTCATTTCCATGGCCATCCTCAAGATGGCGAAAGACTCGAACATCCTCGAGAACAACATGGTGCAGACGCAGGCATCGGCAGCAGGCACGCTGTCGGCCATCATCTTCATCATCCCGGGCATGCTCATGATCGGCTACTGGCAGGGCTTCGAGTTCTGGCAGACGCTGATCGTCTCGGCCTGCGGCGGCTGCCTCGGCGTGCTCTTCACGATCCCGCTGCGCCGCGCCATGGTCGTGCACAGCGACCTCGCGTATCCGGAAGGTGTCGCAGCCGCGGAAATCCTCAAAGTCGGCAGCTCGTCAAAAGCGCAGCAGAAAGGCGGCTCTGGGCTAAAGGAGATTTTCTCGGGCGGCGCTCTCGCTGGTATCGTCGCGCTCTGCTCGAACGGCTTCCAGGTGCTCGGCTCGCAGCTCTCGCTCTGGTTCTCCGTCGGCCGCGGCATGACGCAGCTGCCGCTCGGCTACTCGACGGCGCTCGTCGGCGCAGGCTACCTCGTCGGCATCGCGGCCGGCCTCTCGATGCTCGTCGGCATTTTGATTGCCTGGGCGGGCTTCGTGCCGTACTACACGATCACGAGCGCGCTGCCGGACGGCATGACGATGCAGAAATTTGCCGGCACGGTCTATCAGCAGCGCGTCCGCCTCATCGGCGCCGGCGCCATGGGCGTCGCGGCAGTGTGGACGCTGCTGACGCTCGCACGCCCCGTCATCGACGGCGTGAAAGAATCCCTCGCGGCCGTCCGCATGCCGGACGCTGACAAGGGCAAGCACCGCATGGACATCGACATGAGCGCCAAGAGCGTCGGCCTTGTCTTCCTCGTGACGGTCGTCGGCCTGCTCTGCATCTTCTATGCCTTCGTCAGCCCAGAAAATCTCCCGGCCGCAGAGACGCTCGCGTTTACGGTCGTCGGCGTCGGCGTCGCCGTGCTCATGGGCTTCTTCGTCGCGGCCGCCTGCGCCTACATGGCCGGCCTCGTCGGCACGAGCTCGAGCCCGATTTCGGGCATCGGCATCCTCGCTATCATCGTGGCATCGCTCGTCATCGCGCCGGTGCTGAACCTGCTCTATGAAGCGTACGGCTTCCCTGGCGCTTTGCCGCGTCCGGGCATGGATCCTGCGCAGGCGCTCGCCGCGCCGCAGGCCGCCCTCATGACGACCATCGCGCAGGGCATCTTCTCGGGGGCGCTCGAGTGGGGCTACATCTACATCGGCATCGGCCTCGGCGTCGTGCTCGTCGCCATCGACCAGTTCCTCAAGCATTCGACGAAGAGCCTCTGCCTGCCGCCGGTCGTCCAGACGCCGCTCGTCGTCGGCGCCGTGCTCGGCTACTTCCTGCGCAAGCACCTGCGCGCGCAGGGCGGCGAAGAGGCGGAAGCTGCGGGCAACCGCCGCGGCACGCTCTTTGCGTCGGGCCTCATCGTCGGCGAGTCCATCATCGGCGTCCTGCTCGCGGGCGTCATCGTCGTCTCCGTCACGGGCGGCGGCAGCGACGCTCCGCTCGCCCTCGTCGGCAAAGACTTCGCCGGCACGGCCGAATACCTCGGCCTCGCCGTCTTCGCCGTCTCGCTGCTGATCTTCTCGAAGGTCGTGCTCGGGAGCTCGGACAAGTAAATATCGCAGTCTCATCGGAAAATATCATGCCTTTGTGCGATTCACGAAAATCGCAGCTGCTTTTCGTGAATTTGTCGATTGCATCCGAACGGTCGTTCGGTTATAATGGACGCATCCTAAGAAAATGATATTTGATATGTGACAGCAACGGCGCTGGCTGGCAGAGAGCTTCTCTGCCGGCTGGCGCTGTTTTTTGCATATCTTTGCCGCCTGCCGGGGCCGCAGCGCCTCTGCAGGCAGAAAGAAACGAGGGGAGCACCATGAAACCACTGACGACCCTGGGCGAAACGCCCGCCGCCCTGGACGAAGCGCCGCTGAGCGGCAGCACGGCGGACAGCCATATTTTCCTGAAAGCGAAATTCCTGCTCTGTGCGGGCTTCGGCATCTTCATGTTCCTCTGCCCGCTCGGCGGTGATGGCTTCAACACGCCGCTGAGCCTGCTGACGGATGCGATTGACAAGTTCATCAGCACGAACCTGCCGTGGTTCCTGACGGCGCTCGTCGTGCTGTCGGCCGTCAGCGGCCTCCTCGGCCAGTTCGTGCAGCCTGCCTGGCTGCGCCGTCGCGCGTGGCTCTCGGAGCTCGTCTGCATCTCGAAGCCGTACCTCGTGACGCGCCTCGTCGCGATGGCCGTGACGCTCGGCGTGACGTTCGGCGTCGGCCCCGAGGCCGTCATCGGCGAAGATGCCGGCGGCAACATGGTCGGCCTCGCGGGCACGCTGATCGCGATTGCGTTCGCACTGAGTTTTGTGATGCCATTTCTGACGGATAGTGGTATCATGGAGTTTGCAGGCATTCTGCTGAAGCCGCTGACGCGCCCGCTGTTCCATGTGCCGGGCCGCGCGTCCGTCGATCTCGTCGCGTCGTGGCTCGCTTCGTCGAACACGGCCGTGCTGATCACGCAGCAGGAATACGAGGCTGGCTGCTACAGCCGCCGCGAGGCCGCTGCCATCATGACGAATTTCTCGCTCGTCTCGATCCCGTTCTGCATGGTCGTCGCCGAGACGCTCGGCATCAGCTCGCATTTTCTCGCGCTCTATGCCGTCGTCACGGCCATCGGCCTGCTGCTCGCCATCGTCGGCGTGCGCATGCCGCCGCTCAGCAGCATCCCCGAGGCCTACCGCAGCAAAAAGAACATCGCCGAAGATGTGCCGGAAAATGTCTCGCTCTTCGGCTGGGCTGTGCAGTCCGCGCTCGACCGCGCCGCAACGTTCCAGCCGAAGCAGGTGCTCGACGGCGGTGCGAAGATGACGGTCGGCATCCTCTGCGACCTCATCCCGATCGTCATCGCCTGGGGCACGGTCGGCTCGCTCCTCGTCAATGAGACGCCGATTTTCCAGTATCTCTCGTATCCGATGGGCGTCTACATGAGCCTGCTCGGCGTGCCGGACGCGTTCACGGCGGCGCCTGCGACGCTCGTCGGCTTCATCGACATGTTCATCCCCGCGCTCATCAGCACGAACCTGCCGTCGGAATTCACGCGCTTTGTCATCGGCGGCCTGTCGTCTGCCGCTCCTCGTGCTCGCCGCCCATTTCATTCTGGAGTGATCTTCTTTGAACCATGTCTATGGCACGATGGCACAGCTCGGGCTCCTGATCCTGCTCGGCTGCGTGCTCCGAAATCGTGCGATGCTCAGCCATCAGGGCATCCGCGAGCTCTCGTCTCTTGCCGTCAACATCACGTGCCCGCTGCTCGTCATCGCCTCGGTCTGCCGCATGGAGTCCGCTGATTCCGATACGGTGCTGCTGTTCTTCGGGCTCGGCGCGACCATCTATCTCCTGCTGCCGTTCTTCGCGCATGCCTGCACCGTACTGCTGCATGTCGCGCCGGACGAACGCGGCGCCTATGATTTCATGTTCATTTTTGCGAACACGGAGCTTTTGGGCTTTCCCATCGTGCAGGCGCTGTTCGGCGACGAGGCCATTTTCTATACGGCCATCATCCACATGCCGTTCGACCTGCTCGCCTATTCCTACGGCCTGCGGCTCATGAGCGGCGAGCGCCAGCCGTTCGAGCTGCGGACGCTCTGGAATCCGGGGTTCCTGCTGACCGTGCTCGCCATCGTCCTCTATTTCAGCGGCCTCCAGGTGCCGTCGGTGCTCTCTGACACCTGCTACCTCATCGGCAACATCACGACGCCGATCTCCATGCTGATCCTCGGCGGCAACCTCGCGGAAATCACCTGGCGGCGCATCTTCACGGACGGCCGGCTCTACGCGATGGCCGCGGTGCGGCTCGCCGTCGTGCCCTCCGTCATCTACGTGCTGCTGACGGCGCTCGGCCGCTTCTCGCCGACGCTCGTCGGCATCGCGACCGTCACGTTCGGCATGCCGGTCGGCTCGATGATTGTCATGTTCGCGAATGAGCGCGGCTACCAGACCGAGCTCTCGACGCGGGCCGTCTCCCTCACGACGCTCGGCAGCCTCCTGACCATCCCGCTCATGGCGTGGTGGTTCTGAACTGCCAGAAAAGCCCTCCCGGCTTGCAGAGGTTCCTGCGAAGCCGGGAGGGCTCTTTGCATTGCGTGAAAGGTTTCAGCTCTTGATCCAGCCGAACCGCTCAAAAATCGGTGTGTAGCGGATGCGTTCGAGGAACGACTTGTTCGTGTCCTCCGTGTGGAAGACGGGGACGCGCTCGAGCGCATAGATGTTGCTGGCCTTGTCGACGTTGCCGTACTTGATCGTGAACGCCGCCTTGTAGCCGGCTTCCTGCACGAGCTTTGCGATATGCAGGTTGTACGTGCCGGTCGGATAGGCCATGTAGTCGATCTGGTGGCCGAGCTCTTTCTCAATCTTCTTTTTCGAGTCCACGAGCTCGGTGCGGAGCTCGTCATCCGAGAGGTCGGTCATGGACTTGTGGTCGACCGTGTGCGACTGGATGGAAATGTTGTCCGCGTCCATCTCGCGCGCCTGATCCCAGGTGATGTAGTTCGGATAGACGCCGAGGAAGCTCGAAATGACGAAGATTGTCGCCTTGAAATCGTACTTCTTGAGGATGGGGTACGCGTTCTTGTAGTTGTCCTCGTAGCCGTCGTCAAACGTGATGAGCACGGGGTTCTCAGGGAGCTCGGCGTTGCCCGCGAGGCTGTCGTAGAGCTCGTCGGGCGTGATCGTGTGGTAGCCGTGCTCCGAGAGATACTTCATCTGCGCATCGAAATCTTCTGGCCGCACGGCGAGCGCGATGAACGTATCGTCAATCTTGTGGTAGTTCAGGATCAGCACCTTCGTGCCGTTCTCGCTGTCCGCGACCATGCTCGCCGTCATCGGCTTCGGGCTGGCGAGCAGGAACGGGATAGCGAGCAGCAGGACGAGCAGCACGATGCGCCGCGCCCAGCGCGGGCGGTCACTGTGAGGAGAAAGGGAAAACACGATACAACCTCCGTTTTATCCGGTTTAATAATAGAAGCGCGGACGCGAGCGCCACCGCATCACGAACAAAATCACAGCCACAATCACGGCCCCGCCCGACAGCAGCCGCCCGAGCGGCAGTACGGTCTCGGGATGCGAGTTCAGGTAAAAGAACCCGCACCCGAAGCGGATGGCCGCGACGAGGCCGAGGCCGAAGAGGAACAGGCAGCCCGGCCGGAAGCGCCGCTCCGTGCGCGCATCGATGAACGCGGTGAGCGAGACGATGACGAAGGCCAGAAGCTGCAGCCCCGCCTGATAGAGCGCAATCGGCCGGAAATACAGCATGTTTTCAAAGCCCATCGGCCGGTAGCGGTACTCGACGTACTCCATCAGCGTGTGGTCGTTCGGCACGTCCTGCGGGAACGGCGTGCCCATCGTCAGCTGCATGCCGAAGATGCCGAGCTCGTAGACGACGATGGCGAGGATGAACGCGGGCACGAGGAGATCGAGCCAGTGCCATGCGCTCACGCCGTGCACGAGGCTGTAGCCGAGCACCGTCAGGAAGAACCCGAGCATCCCGCCGTAAAAAGACAGCCCGCCATGCCAGACGCAGAAGACTTCGGAGAGCTGGCTCGAATACTGCGACGCGTTGTGCAGCACGAAGCCGAGCCGCGCGAAGATGAGCGCGACGGGCAGGCCGTAGACGAGGAGGTCGAGAAGCGGCGCCGTGCGCTCGCCGCGCAGCCGCAACGTCACCCACGCGCACGCCGCGCCGAGCACGACGGCCGCAAACACCACGAGCCCATACGTATAGATGGGGATGCCGAACCCTTCCCACGCGATGAGTCCCCAAAACTCTCGAAAAACATTCATTGTCCTCTATTCTAACGCGCTCCCTGCGAAAAAACCACCCCTGCGCCCAAGAAAATCATAAGTTTTCGTTTTTTGGAACTTTGAGGGTGAAAACCTGCGCGAACTATGATATAATGCTGATACAGACGGGGTGAAAATACCCCATGGGGGTGTGCGGCATCGCCGCCATCCATAAGTTTTTCGCAGGTTTTGTCAGGAGGTTTTTCACTATGGCAATCACGAAAGATATGAGCATCCTCGAAGTCGTCCAGAAATATCCGGACACGGCCGAAGTCTTCATGAACGCCGGCATGGGCTGCCTCGGCTGCGCTGCTGCGCATTTCGAGAACATCGAGCAGGGCGCGCTCGCGCACGGCATCGACGTCGACGCCCTCATCGCAGGCCTCAACGACTGCGTCGGTGCAACGGCACAGGCTTGAGCTTTCCGCACGGAAAAGAGCGGGTCTCCACGACGGAGGCCCGCTTTTTTCAATTCAAAGGAAGACTATCCGCGCCTGATTCGAAAACGATTGCTTTCAGGCATGCTGGCCATGCAGATTTTATGGTAGACATCCTCCCGGGTTCGTGCTACAATACCGATAACCAAGATGCATAGTTCTTCTCCTCATGCATCGCATGTTTCACCCTTGTACACGAATGAAAGGAGGTTGCGCCGCAACCGAAATGCTTGACGCGGCGCATACCGATATGGATTTTTCTCAGAATGCCTCTCAGTACCTCTCCAATGCCGTCGATGACTGGTTCCTGCCGTCCGAGCTCCACGATGAAGTGGAGAGCGCGCTCGCGGACCGCTATCAGGCCGCTGCTGCCGAATCGCAGGATGACGTGACGGAAGGCCTCAGCGAGGAAGAGCTCGCCATCCGCGCCATGAGCGCCGACCTGCTCGACCGCGGCTACCTCTCCGAGTCGGAGGCCATGCAGCTTCTGGCGTTCAAGAGCCTCTGATTGTCAGGCAATTTCATACGGACATGAAAATGAGTCGAAAGCATTCCTGCCTTCGACTCATTTTTTTACATAGGATCCGTTGCCCATCTCATTCGTGCAGCGTGAGCCGCATCTGGTGCCAAAGGACGTTGCCGTGCACGGACGCGGAGACGCCTTCGTCTGCGAAGCCAAATTTCGCGTAAAATCTTTCTCTCCTGTCATATGGGGTTCCTGTTTCTTTTTCCTTCCATTGTATGAGTTTTCTGTAAAAATAGCAACCGGGCAGCTGCGCGTGTTTTTGAAACGCTAGGCTGCCCGATTGCTGTTCTTGTTCTGTATGCCCGCCTGTGCTTACTTCTTCAGCACGTCAAGGATTTTCTGCTCGGTCTTTTCGACGCCGATGCCGCTGAGGAACGGCATGCCGTTGACGTAGGGCTTGCCGAAGTCTTTCTTGATGCGCATGGTCGTGACGCGTGGATGGCGATGGCGCCGAATAGCTCATCCACGAGCCCGTGACGGAGAGCTCGCCGCGCAGGATCTGCTCGAAACCGTAGTCGACTTTGCCGTGTTCCGCGAAATACTTCGGGACATTATCGCAGTCCGTTGTGATGTTCTCTATTTCCTGGAGAGACGCACATGACGATTTCCGCATCCGGCGCACAAAAAACGGCGGCAGCCGCTACAAAAATGCGCAGCGGCTGCCGCCGTTGAATGAAAGGGAAATCACCCGATGGCAATCGTATATTCCGCATGGAACGTCTTGCCCGGCGCGAGTTTCTGCGTGCCGGCCTTTTCTGCAAATTCGCCGTCGAAGTCAGCGTAGTCGGCGTGGCCGTACCAGGGTTCGAGGCAGAGGAACGGAGCGCCGCCTTTTTCCGGCATCCAGAAGCCCCAGTACGGGAAGCCCGGCGAGGAGATCGTGAGCGTTTTTTTGCTCTTTGTCGAGCAGATTGTGACGGTGTCGGATTTCAGGTTGTCATAGGCGCGGACGCCGCCCGCGAAGAAGGCATCGCTCAGCGGCAGTTTGTCGCCTTGGAAGCTCGCTTCTTTTTCGTGCGTGAAGAACACGCCCGGCGCGAGCTTCATATTTTTCGCGTCCTCCTTGCGGTTGAACTGGAGATAGCAGTCTTCGAGCGTTTCGCCCGGCACGATCGGGCAGCGGAACGCCGGATGGGCACCGATGGAGAAGACCATTTCTGTCGCGTCCTCGTTTTTCACGTCCCATGTCACGCGGATCGTGCGGCCTTCGAGCTCGTAGCCGACTTCGACGCGGAATTTCCACGGATATTTCTGAAGCGTTTCGTCCGTCCAGCCGAGTGCGAAACGGATGGCGTCCTTTTTCTGTTCCACGAGCTCGAAGTCTGAGATGCGTGCGAGGCCGTGCGCGGGGAGCTCGTACGTCTTGCCGCCGACGCGGTACTTGCCGTCCACGAGCTTGCCGACGATGGGGAACAGCAGAGGCGCGCTGTATTTCCACCACGCGGGGTCGCCGCGCCAGAGGTATTCCGTCTCATCAGCGCGTTCCTTGATGGAGCGCAGCTCGGCGCCGTGGTCGCGCACCTGCACGAGCAGTTCTTCATTTTCCAGCGAATACAGCATAGGGATTCGTCCTTTCCGTCTTCCAATTTTGAAATCTATTGCCAAACATGATGATACACGAAATCTTCCTGAAAATGTTTTCCAAAACAGCGGATTTCGCATATCATCGCTTTCAAAATCTCACTTCTCCATCGCCTGCGTGAAGCTCTGCAAAAAATCATCATACGTCGGATGACGCAGGATTTCCAGCACGCCGTCCTGCTTCACGAGGTAGTCGAAGAGTTTCAGGAAGATCGTCTGCCAGTGCAGGAGCTGCGTTTTCGCGATGCTGATGAGGAAGACGACCTGCACTGCGCCTCCCAGACAACGGGTTTTTCGAGCGTCAGCACGGCGATGGTCGAGCGCACGGGGTCGGCGTAGATGGGATGCGGGATGGCGACGAGGTGGCCGATTTCCGTCGGCGACGCCTTTTCGCGCTCAAAGACGGATGCCTGCTCGGCCGCGTCCATGAGGCCTTTCGCGCGGAGCTCGCCCGTGAGGAACATCAGGATGTCGTCGCGGCTCGTGAGCGTTTTTCCCGCATAGAAGCAGTCGCGGCGGAAGAATTCGGCAATCTCGCCGCGCAGGTCGTCCTGCGGCGCGAAGAAGCGGCGCTCGATGGCTGCGAGCTCGCCGTCGTCGAGCAGGTGATGGATCGGGGTGATTTTGTCCGAGGCCAGCTGCTCGATGGGCACGGTCGTCAGCACCATGTCGACGCGGCTGACGAGCTCCGGCGTGAGCTTGTACCCCGGCAGCGTGTCCGCGATGACGATGCGGCCGCGGAAATGCTCTTCGAGCCGCGCGCGCAGCAGCAGCGCCGTGCTTCTTGTTCGAGCCGCCGAAGCCGCCCATCGTGTGGCCTTTGAAATGCGTCAGGATCAGCAGCGAATCGTAGCCCGGCATATGGTCGCCGACCGACATCTCCGTGAACCACTTGCCGCCCTTGACAGGCATCATGGTCGTGCCGTCCTCGTCCATGATGTCGACGGGCGCAAACGTCCAGCCATTTGTCGCAATCGTCTTGCGGTGCTGCTCCGTCGTGTAGCGGCCGCCCTGGTAATACGTGTTCGTCTCGACAATGGTCGCATCCGGCAGACGGCTCGCGAGGAGTTCCCTGACCCACGGGCGCGGGATGATGTTCGGCCCGTGCGGCTCGCCCGTATGGAGCTTCACGCCGATCTTGCCCGTGAGCGCGCCCGCGATGCGGTCATACATCTTCGCGAGGCCCGCCGCTGAGAGGTCGCGCGTGAAATAGACGACGGACGCTTCGCCCGTGCGCTCGTCAAAAGGAATGTAATGGTCGCCGTCCGTTCCGGCGACAGGATGTGCCTTTGTCATCTTCGTACCTCCCTGCGCTGCATTGACAATGCCTTCTGGCACGGATGCCAGTACCGCAGCTGCTCCGACCGCCTTGATAAAATTCCTGCGCGTTATCATGAGAGGTTCCTCCTTCACCCTGAATGCCTGCTTTCTTTCCTTTAGAATACAACAAGACCGGCACTGCTGTCAGCGCCGGTCTTTTCATTTTATGTGGCTTTTTTACAGATTTTCACTCTCCATAGAAATCCAGCGAACGGAATGTCCATCCATCTGCAGGAGTTCCATGAGGGTATCCGCTTTCAGAAAGACGGTTGCTGTATTCTCGTTGGGGTGTGCGGAAATCGTTCTCCCTTGAAAATATCGATCCAGATAAAATTGCACACGGTGGTCTGTATCATTCAGCAATCCGAACGGTGTGACGGAGCCTTTTCGGAGGCCCAATATCTCATAAAGGTCTTCTTCGGAAGCAAAGCTCAGCGGTTTCGCCCCGATTTTCTGCTGAAACGCTTTGATCTGAACGGGAAGATGTTCCCGCACGGTCAGCAAGTAATAGTTCTTTTTCTTTTTATCGCGCAAGAACAGATTTTTTGTTCGCGCTTCCGGTTCTGGAAGATTCAGCGCATCCGCATCCTCAACCGTATAGAGCGGCTGATGTTCGTAGGTTCGGTATGCCGCTGCATGATCTTGCAAGAATTGGTAAATCGATGAAGCGGCATACTTCTTTCTTGCAGATAATGCCGAGCGCACGCCAATCGTCTCTCGTTGCATGTCGATGTTCATGAAACCATTCTTTCCGCAGGGGATTACAGTTCCAGCTCGCTGTGCGATCCTGTCCGGGCAAGCACGAGCGTCAGCATCTCCTCCTTGATCTGGTAGATGAGCACCCAGTCTGGCTCGATATGGCAGTCGCGGAAATCCGCCCAGTCATTTTTGAGAGGATGGTCATGATAAGCTGGCGGGAGTTCCTGACGGGATGCAAGAAGCCGGATCACGGCTTTCAGCTTTTCCATATCCTTGTGCTGTTTCTTCAGACGTCTGATGTCTCTCTTGAAACGCGAGAAGAAGCGGATCGTTAGAGGCTTCATATCCCAAGATCCTCAAAAAGTTCCTCGGGATCCGTATACGCACGGCTCAAATGGCGCCCTGCACGAACATCGTCAAGATCGTTTTCCAGCTGGCTCTTCGGAGCCGTGATGTCGAATGGAATCCTGCCCTGATTCACGACGGCATGAGCAAAGAGGTTCATGGCCGTCGTCATGTTCAGGAAATTGCACAGTTGTTGTTGCCATAAGAATCACCTCTTTGTAGTTATATTGTACTACAAAGAGGTGATTTTATCAATACGTTTGTCAATATTCTGCCTCTCTGCGCGAGAACGTCAGCGCTCTGGCACGTCATCGACGAGGCTCTTGATTTTCTTTGCCGGCACGCCGCCGACGAGCGTGTTCGATGGCACGTCTTTCGTCACGACCGCACCTGCCGCGATGATGACATTGTTTCCAATCGTCACGCCCGGCAGGATCGTGACGTTGCCGCCCATCCAGACGTCGTCGCCGATCGTCACGGGCTTTGCAATGCCGAGATGCTTGCGGCGGCCCATCGGCGTCATGGGATGGTTGACGGTTGAAATCAGCGTGTTCGGCCCGATCATGACATAGTCGCCGATGCGGACGGGCAGGATGTCGAGGATCGTGACGTTGTAGTTCGCGAGAAACGATTTGCCGACGAAGATATTGTGCCCATTGTCGCAGGCAAAGCCCGGCAGCAGTGTCGTGTCTGCGTCTGCTTTGCCGAAATGCTTCTGAATCAGCGCATTCTGCTCGGCATCGGACGCGCCCGCATCCTGCATCTGCCGCAGCTCGCGGCAGAATTTCACCGCATCCATCTTGCGCCCGTTCACGCCCTCATCGTAGAAATCATACGGCTCGCCCGCATCGAGCTTCTTCTCTTCTTCCGTCATGCGCTTGCACATCCTTTCGTTTTCTCCATCATACAGCAAGAACGACGCTGCTCGCAACGCCGTTCCTTCGTGTGTGGTGTATTCTTTTTACAGATATCAACAACTGTCACTCGTAATGCGACCGGCATGCCGTGATGATGACGACATCCTCTTTTACCACATAAAGAATTCGATTCGCCTCGTCGATACGCCGGCTCCAAACCGTTGACAATTCATATTTCAACGGTTCCGGCTTCCCGATGCCTCGGAACGGGTCTTGCAAAATGGCCTTGATGAGATTGTTGATGCGCTTCAATGTTTTTCGATCTTGCGTCTGCCAATAGACATAATCTTCCCATCCATTCGGTGACCATTGCAGATTCATTCGTCCTCGGCCTCCACGAGCTCATGCGTTTCCAGCTGGCCTGCTTCCACTTGGGCAAGCGACTGTCGAATCCATCGCTGGTTTGCCTCGCTATAGAACGGATTGCCCGTAATGGCAAAGGGAATCCGCTGTGCTTTGAGCACGGCCTTGACGAACATATTCACCGCGACAGACGCATTGAGTCCTGCCGAGCGGCAGAACTCGTCAAACATTTCTTTGTCCGTGCGATCGAGACGGACGCTCAACGTTGCTTGTGCCATACAGCATCTCTCCTTTTTCTTTCATTGTATCACGAACGTATGACATCATCAATATTTTCCTGCTTTTGTAATGGATGATTTTTCACGTCAGCATCTTCAGCCCCGCGATGCCGCCGGCGATCAGCAACAGGCAGACGATGTGCGCGAACCCTTCCGAATATTTCATCGCGATCGCCCACGTCACTTCCGTCGCACCGGCCAAAAACAGAAAAAGCCAAGCTGTCTTCACCCTGCATTCCTCCAAAAGAAAATGCATCGGCCTCCCCGCACCTTCAAAGGCCTAACGGTGCGGAGCCGATGCATGATTCTGCCCGGCGGCAGATGATTTCATTTGCTCTATCCTATCACAAAAGCGGTGCCGTATCCAGCGCCGCTTTTGTATTTTCCCTATGCCGCCGCAACGTGCGCTTATTTGTACGCCGCTTCATAAATCGCAAGGTAGTCTTCGTCTGACAGCGCAAGCGGGTCAGCCGTGATGTCGCCGCCGAGGACTTCGTGCACCTTCTTCGGATAGAGCTTGAGTTCGTCCTTCGTGATGCCGGCCTCGCTCATCTTGAGGTCGGCGCCATGCACGAGCTTGTCGTGGAACGAGCCCATCGTGTGCTCCATCGTGTGTGCGGACGTGCACATCATGTAGTAGCCGGCGAACGTGTTCGCATAAGCCATCATCTCGCGCGCTTCCTTGTCACTGCCATCGGCCACGGCGCGCGGCAGATATTTCGCGACGAGCTCGATCGTCTTGAGTGCGAACATCTCGGCCATCGGATGATGCTTCGTGTTGACGACGGTCTCGGATGCATGGAAGAAGGCATCCATGCCCTGATATGCCGTGAACTTCGGCGGCACGCTCATCATGAGGTTGCTGTCCACGACAGAGAGCGTCGGCATCATCGAAGCAAAGAAGATGCCCGTCTTTTCCTGGGACTCGTCTTTCGAAATGACGGAAGCCATATCGACCTCGCTGGCCGTGCCCGCCGACGTCGTGATGCAGACAATCGGCAGCGCGTCATGCGCGGGGGCTTTCTTTCCGCCCTGGCCGCTGAGAGAGTAATCCCAGATGTCGCCGTCGTTCGCCGCCATCAGCGCGATGCACTTCGAGCAGTCCATGACGGAGCCGCCGCCGAGCGCGATGACGAAGTCGCAGCCCTCGGCTCTGACCTTTGCCGCGCCATCCATGACATTCGCTACCGTCGGGTTCGGGCGAACCTCATCGAACAGCACATGCGCGACGCCTGCCGCATCGAGTTCTTTTTCCAGCGCTTCGAGGTAGCCATATTTCTTCGTGGACGGACCGTTCGACGTCGCGATCAATGCCTTCTTGCCGGGGAGTTTTTCCTCGTGCAGGTTCTGGAGCTGGCCCGGGCCGAAGAGGACGCGGACGCGGTTGTCGAAAATGAAGTTGAACAGTCGGCCAGCCGTTCTGCGGCTACGCGCTGCGGCAGCAGGGCACGGATCAGGCCGTCGTCATCGGCGTGCTGATCCAGAAAGAGCTCTTCTACCGCGATTTCCTGCCGATTCTCGCCTCGGCGCCCTCCATTTTCGACTTCTTCCTCGAGCCGCGCAGCAACCAATACTCGACCGATTTCCTGCGTGTCTCGTTCCCCGAAGGCTCGCCCGTCCGCACGTTGCTCGAGATGATGGTCATCGAGTACGCCGACCGCCAGGCCGAGACGCAGACGCTGCTGAAATCGCTCACCGGCTCGCTGCTCCTCCACGTCGCGCGCCGCTGCCGCGAGCTCGAGCCACAAAAAAAGAGCCTCACGATTTCCGAAAAAATCGTGGGCTACATGAGCGAGCACATGGACACCGCAACGCTGCAGGGGCTCGGGGCGCATTTTTCCTATCATCCGACCTATGTCTCGAACCTGCTCAAAAAAGAAACCGGCCGCACCTTCTCCAGCATCCTCCGCGAACTCCGCATGACACGAGCCACGACCCTGCTCCAGGGCACGACCCTCTCCATCGAAGAAATCGCCGCCATGCTCGGATATACGAGCAGCAGCAATTTCTATAAGGCGTTCTTGAAGCAGGCGACGATGAGCTTCTTGTGAACATCAATCCCACAGCAACGGTCGTACATGCTTTCCATGAGTGACACCTCTATGACAAAAGTGCGACGGGGCCTCTTATGATCGCTCATTTTGTTATATGTCCTTGCGAACATGGAGCTCTGGACAAAGAGTGATGCAAAAGGGCTCTTCACCCATAAGTGTGGGTGAAAAATTAGCATCAGCATCGCCTCAAGCCGCGTGATTCGTGGCTCGAGGACGATTCGGCAATGGTACGAC
>CACZFT010000135.1 GCA_902780535.1 uncultured Selenomonas sp.
ATCGTGATGATGAATATTTCTTCTTGAAACTCATTGACATGAGTCGCCATTAATATGTCGAGACTGGTTCATCCCACAGAAAAAATGATTGAGCCAAAAGAAGACCTAGATTCCGCAGCGCACCCGCGGAAGACAGGTCTTCTTTTTTTGTGCAGTTGTAAAGGGGACTCCCCCCGCCTTTCGGGCCCGTCCCCCCTCAATGAGGGGGCTGACTTCAAAAGCTACGTGTATCACACGTCTGCTTTCCAGAGGCCGTGGAGGTTGCAGTAGGCGTATGCCGCGACGGCAGTGTCGCCGGGGGCGAGGACAAAGGTTGCTTCAGGCGCTTCGCCGGGGGCGAGGTGCGCCATCTGTGCGCCTTTCTTTGTCGCGAGATGAATCCACTCGATGTAGTGCTCCGGTGCCATCGGATGCGCCGTGCTGCCGACGACGACTTTGACCGTCGCGCCATTGACCGTCACAACCGGCACATGCTTCTCCTGCGCCGCATCTGTCGTGTTCGCTTTGAGCTCTTCCATCGGTTTTCCGCAGCACACGAGCGATCCGCCGCCCTCATGCACGAGCCCGACGATGTTGCCGCACGTCCTGCAGATAAAGAAACGTTTTGCCATAAAGAACCCTCCTATCGAATCAAACAATACACATCAAGTTGCTTTTATTGTACCGAATCTGGAGGATTTTGGCAAGAAAATCTTATCGATGCCTCTCTTATCCTTCCACGTAATGGCTGAAGCTGCCGATGACGAGCTGCGGGAATTCTTTGTGAAGCGCCCTCAGGAACGTCTTGGTACCGACGGGCTGCCCCTCGGGCTCGGGCATGATGTCGAGGAAGGCGTCGGGGTCGAGGTTGAGATTGCGAACCTGAATCATCTGGACGGGAAGCTCGCGGAAGAATTCCTGCCAGGCGGCGAGTTCTTCGGGGCGGTCGTTGTAGCCGGGGAAATACAAGAGGTTCAGCGAGACATAGACGCCGTGGTCGAGCGCGTAACGGATCGAGGCCTTGACGTCGGCAAGGTGGTAGCTCGCGCGATAATAGGCGTCATAGCCCTCGTCGCGCGCGCTGATGATCGAGACGCGCAAGCTGTCGAGGCCGGCATCGACGATTTTTTTGACGCCTTCCGTATAGCCGGAATTCGAATTCATGTTGATCTGGCCTTTTTTCGTCTGCGCGCGAATGAGGCGGATGCCGGCCGCGATGTTGTCGGCCGCGAGGCTCGGCTCGCCTTCGCAGCCCTGGCCGAAGCTCACGATGCCATCGGGCGCGACGGAAAGATGGTAGACGCCGACCTCGGCGATTTCCTCCGGCGTCGGGCGGAACGTGATGCGCTGCTGCGGCGACGGGCAGCATTCGGCAGGCTGGAGCGAGATGCAGCCGAAGCAATTTGCATTGCAGACCGGCGAAGCCGGAATGCCCGCCTCCCAGCGGCGGTAGAAGAGGTTCTGCGCCGTGCAGCAGTGCCATTTGAGCGAGCAGCCCGCGACCTGCTCGACGATGCGATTGTTTGGCAGGTCTTTCTTCGTGCGCTTGACGAGCTTCTTGAGCTCCGGCGTGTTGTAGTGCACGGGATCCCACTTGTCATTTTCGTCTGTATAGACAGCCGCACAGCAGAGTTCGTCATGGTAGACGACGACAGCCGTGTAGCCGTAGAGCGGCAGACGCTCGGCATCTGCCGCACGCTCGTAGGCCGGCAGATAGAGGCGCGTGTAGCCCGCGGGCAAAATAGCCGCGACGGCCTGCCCCGTCACGGGCAGCACTTCGCCGTCCGGCGTCCGGCCGACAGCCTGATGGCCCGGCAGCAGCATGAGGTCGGCGCTTTCTGGCAACGGAACGAGGTCGTCCGGTGTCAGGCGCACGTTCTCGCGCCCTGTGCGGCCCATGCCTTCGAGGCCCGCCGCATCAAGGATGTTGCCGTCCTCGTCAGCATAGACGGCCGTGATGAAATCATTCATGTTCCTGCACCTCCTGCTTCTTCTTTTTCTGCTTCTTCGGATTGAATTTGTTCATCGCCATATCGACATCATCGTTCACGATGCACTCGACGGCTGGAATCAGGTAGTTGATGGCCTCGGCGATTTTCGGCGCACCCTCGTTATCAAACGGTGCGAGGACGTGGTTGACGACCGTCCAGCCCGGCAGCGGCCGCCCGATGCCGATGCGCACGCGCGCAAAGTGTTCGTCGCCGAAATGCGCAAGGATGCTCTTGATGCCATTGTGGCCACCCGAGCTCCCTTTCTTGCGGATGCGGATCGTGCCGACGGGGATGTCCATGTCGTCATGCGCGACGATGAGGTCTTCCGGTTCGAGCTTGTAGAAATGCATGAGCGGCCCGACAGATTTGCCGCTGTCATTCATATACGTCTGCGGCTTCACGAGCAGCACTTTCTCCGTGCCGATGCGCGTCTCGGCGACGAGCGCGTCAAATTTCTCGCGCCACTCCGTCACGCCGAGGTGACTCGCGAGCGCATCGACAAACATGAAGCCAACGTTGTGCTTCGTCTGCGCGTATTCACGGCCGGGATTGCCGAGGCCGACGATAACTTTCATATAGAAACTCCTTTCAAACAGAAAAGGCTCCCCCATTGGGGGAGCTGGCGCGCATAGCGCGACTGAGAGGGTAGCGACGCTTGAGAATTGCGATACGTCGTTACCCTCTCCGCCCCTTCGGGGCACCTCCCCCAAAGGGGGGAGGCTTTGTATCAGTTGTCTGCTGTCGGATCTCCGACGAAGAACATGTAGGCGATGACGACGATGCCGAGCACGATGCGGTACCAGCCGAACGCCTTGAAGTCGTTCGTCTTGATGTAGCTCAGCAGGAACCGGATGGAAAGAATCGAAACGATGAACGCCGTCACCATGCCGAGCACGAGGATCAGCACCTCGGCACCCGTGTAATGGATGCCGAACTTCACCATCTTCAGGAAGCTCGCGCCAAACATGACCGGGATGGCAAGAAAGAACGTGAACTCCGTCGCGACATAACGGCTCGCGCCGAACAGCAGACCGCCGATGATCGTCGCGCCCGAACGGCTCGTGCCAGGCACGAGCGAGAGCACCTGGAAGAAGCCGATGATCAGCGCCGTCTTGTAGTCGAGGTTCCTGAGGTCTGTGACGCGCGGATGGCGGCGCTTGTTATAGTTTTCGATGATGATGAACAGGATGCCGTAGAAAATGAGCGTCGTCGCGACGACCGGCGCCGTCATGAGGTGCTCCTCCATGAACTTGTTGAGCATCAGGCCGATGATGCCGGCCGGCAGCGTGGCCACGATGACCTTTTTCCAGAGCTCGACGGTGTCACGCTTCTCCTGCCGCGATTTCCATGACGAGAACGGATTGAGCTTCTCGAAGTTCAGCACGACGACGGCGAGGATGGCGCCGAGCTGGATGACGACGAGGAACATGTCCATAAACTGCTTCGTGACATCGAGCTTGATGAACTCGTCGACGAGAATCATGTGGCCCGTGCTCGAAATCGGCAGCCACTCCGTAAGGCCTTCGACGACGCCAAGGATGACGGTCTTGATTAAATCTGCAATCGCTACGTCCAAAATATTTTTCCTCCTGCTTCATGTCTGGATGTTTTTTCGAATTGGAAACAGGTCATATTATAGCACGGAGCGTCAAGGCTGTGCACCCCTCTTTGTCTTCTTTATCAAAAGTTTACGCCTCGCGCGGGTTGCCTGCGAGCTCGCGCAGTGCCTCGGGGTCGAGAATCGTCAGGCGGCCGCGGCCGGGCTGCACGTAGCCTTCCTGCGCAAAATACTTCACGAGGCGGCTCACGACCTCGCGTGCGCTGCCCATGTATTTTGCAATCTGCTCATGCGTCAGACGGATTTCGCGTCTTCCCGTCTTTTCCCATTCTTCGACGAGGAACAGCGCGAGACGGCGGTCGGCCGAGAGGAACAGGATTTCCTGAAATTTCCAGAGCATTTCCGAAAGACGGCGCGCGGCCGTCTCATAGGCGTATGCCTTGACGTAGATGTTCTGCTGCACGAGCTTGTTGAAGACGGGCGCATCCGTGCGCAGGACGTCCGTGTCTTCCTCGGCGTCGATGTAGACATCGAACGTCACGGCATCGAGCGTGCACGAGGCGGAAAGGATGCCGACGTCGCCGGGGAACAGGCGGTAGAGCGTGACGTCGCGCCCGTCCTCCGACAGCGTGTAGACGCGCAGCTGCCCCGTCTTGACGAGCAGCACGCCGATGCAGTCAAACGGCCCGCGATGCACCTGCGTGCCCCTAGCGTAGCGAATGGGATGTGTGCCAGTGTTCGCGAGCTCCTTTTCCTTGTCGGAAAGGTGCGGCCAGAACGTGAAGGTGCGGATGTAGAGGTCGGAGGCGTTTTTGGGCATAAGAAACTCCTTACCAAAAAAGCTCCCCTCCCGGGGAGCCCGAAATACTTGTTTTACCGGAACAACTGGCTGACACTGCGGTGGCTCTGGATGCGGATGATGACGTCCGCAATCGGCTCGGCGAGCGAGAGCACGACGATCTTGTCGCTGTGCTTCTCCGGCGGCAGCGGAATCGTATCCGTGATGACGAGCTTTTCAATCGGCGAATCGTTGATGCGCTGCACGGCCGGATCCGAGAGGATGGCATGCGAGCACGAAGCGAAGATGCGCTTGGCACCGCGTTTCTGGAGCGCGCGAGCGCCTTCGCAGAGCGAGCCTGCCGTGTCGACAATGTCGTCGATGATGACGGCCGTCTTGTCCTTGACATCGCCGATGAGGTTCATGACCTCGGCGCAGCCCGGTTTCGGACGGCGCTTCTCGATGATGGCAATCGGAGCCTGGAGGTGGTCAGCAAGGATACGGGCGCGCGTGACACCGCCGAGGTCCGGCGAGACGACGACAACATCCTCGAGCTTCTGCGCGCGGAAGTAGTTCGCAATCGTCGGAGCGGCCGCGAGATGATCGACCGGGATGTCGAAGAAGCCCTGGATCTGGCCCGCATGGAGGTCGACCGTGACGACGCGCGTGCAGCCGGCCGTCGTCATGAGGTTTGCGACGAGCTTTGCCGAAATCGGCTCACGGCCGCGCGTCTTGCGGTCCTGACGCGCATAAGCATAGTACGGCACGACGGCCGTGATGCTGTGCGCCGAGGCACGCTTGCAGGCATCTGCCATGATCAGGAGCTCCATGAGGTTGTCGTTCACGGGGTACGACGTCGGCTGGATGATGAAGATGTCCTTGCCGCGGATGCTC
>CACZFT010000136.1 GCA_902780535.1 uncultured Selenomonas sp.
GTCGGCGAGCCAGTCATCCAGCCCCGTCGTCCAAACAGCCGTTTGGATAAGGTGCGCCATATGTTCAGTAAGATTCCTTGATACGCCACAGCAAGGATGCCCTCTCGAAGCTCGCGCAGGGGCTCCAGTCCTCTCTTGCAAGGTTCGAGTATTGAAGGCGATGAAAAAGGAGATGTTGCAAATGCAACATCTCCTTTTTCATTTCCACGTTTTCCGATATTTTCCCGGCGGCATGCCGACAAGGCGGTTGAAAGCGACTTGGAAATAATTCGTGTTGTTGTAGCCGCACCGGAGCGCGATTTCGGTGATTGTCGCGTCAGTCGTGAGCAGGAGGTTCTGCGCTTCCGTCATGCGGCGATGGATCATGTATTGGATCGGTGAGTGGCCGACAAGGGCCTTGAAGGTGTGCGAGAGATAGTAGACATTGACGTTCAACGCCTTCGCAATCGTTTTGAGGCTGATGTCCTCGCGGAAGTGTGCGTCGATGTATTCTTTCGCGCGCACGCCGAGGTGATAGTCCTGCATTTCGGGAGCATGACTCGCGCGCTCTTCAAGTTCGTGCCGCAGGAACGTGACGAGCGAGGCGACGAGGTCGCCGATGGCTTCTGTCATGTGCGCGCCATCCGAACGCTTCTGGAATTCATAGAGGATGCGGACGTAGCTTAAAAGGATACGGCGCGTCTCGCGCGCAGAGAGCAGAGGATCTTCCTCGGGTTGCTGGAACGCGCCTTTCGGCAGTCCCTTGATCGCGAGATCCGCGATGCCGATCTGCCAGAATTCGAGCGGCGCGGCAGGGTCGGTCGTAAAGGACTTTGTCGCTTTTGCCGGGATGAGCAGCACTTGGTCTTCCGAGAGTGCGTAGGTCTTTTCGTTCACGACGGCCTTGCCGCGGCCGTCGATGACGAAGACAAGGAACGCAGGACTCTGCCGGAAGTCCGGGCTGTCGCTGGTGCGATCACGTCCGCCTCTGACATGGCGGATCGAGGCGAGGCAGGGGCGGGCGTGGAGCTCGAAGATGCCCTGCCGTGCGTCTGGATAGGGATGCGATTCCATCGGGGAAACCTCCTGAACGTGTTCACTACGGCATCGTTGCCGCAAGATATTGTATCCGATTTCGATGGTTCTATTATAGTACAATCTTGCAAATCTAAATCAAAACTTGCCCGAGAAATGACAAAAAAGTAAAGAATTTTGTCTGATTGTTACCAGATTTTGGAGGAATTGCGCGGCAGTTTCGTCTATAATGAACATTGTCAGGCGGAGGGAACGCAAGAAAGCGAAGGCTGTGGAAAGCCTCTTCGGACCTCTTCATGAATCTTTCCGTCTCGTGTGTATGTGTTTTCGTGCCGCTGGGGGCGGCAGTGTTATCGGACAGGAGGAAGATAACATGTTCAAGTGGTTCCTGACTGGACCGGACAAGCCCCGGATCCAGGATCAAGCCAAGATCAAATCCATGTATCATTCGGCGCGCATGCAGGCTGTCACAGCCATGATCCTCGGCTATGGCATGTACTACGTCATGCGCATGACGCTCGGCGTCGCGAAGAAGCCGATGCTCGAGTCGGGCTTCACAGCAACGCAGCTCGGCGCGATGGGGGCAGGCATGCTCGTTGCAATCGCTATCGGCAAATGTGCGAACGGATTTATCGCAGATCACTGCAACATCAAGAAGATCGTTCCTTTGGGCCTGCTCGGCGCGGCCATCGTCAACGCGATCCTCGGCCTCTCGGATGCCTATTGGGTGTTCCTCTTGCTCTGGATCATCAATGGCTGCTTCCAGTCGATGGGCTCGGCACCCTGCATCGTCTCCCTTTCCCAATGGTTCTCGAAGAGCCAGCTCGCGACGTATTACGGCGTTTTCAGTATCGCGCATTACGTCGGCGAGGGCGCGACGTATCTCGGTACGTCGATGATCATCATCGCGCTTGGCTGGCATGCCGCGTTCTTCGTTCCAGGCGTTGCCTGCATCGTGCTCGCTTTCATCATGTATCGCTTCATGCGTGACCGTCCAGAAACGTATGGCCTTCCGAGCGCGAACGAGTTCGAAGGCGAAGTTGTTCAGGAAAAGAAAGAGCAGGAAGTCTCGACGCGCGAAGCGCAGCTCATGGTCATCAAGAACCCGTATGTCTGGATCCTCGCGGCGGCAGCGATCTGCCTCGGCATTTCCCGTTATTCCATCAGCAGCTGGGGCGTCATTTTCCTGCAGGAAGCGAAAGGGTTTGACCTCGTGACGGCAGGCAGCCTCATGTCGGCGGCGTCGGCTCGTTCGCGTCAGGCTTCATTTCCGATAAGATCTTCAAATCGCATCACTCCGTCACGACGATTGTCTTTGGCATTGTCATGCTCGTCGGCATGCTTGGCATCTGCTTCGCGCCGGCTGGCAACCACACCTGGGTCGCGGTCAGCATCGCGGTCTTCGGCTTCGGCCTCGGTGTCATCCTCTGCTTCGTCGGCGGCATGCTCGCCGTCGATCTTTGCCCGCGCAAAGCGACGGGCGCGGCGATGGGCGTTATCGGTCTGCTCGCATATGGTGGCGCAGCACTCCAGGATATCGTCAACGGCATCCTTGTTGATTCTGCGAAGCTGGTCGTCAATGGCCAGACCGTTTACAATTTCGACACCATCATCGAATTCTGGATCGGCTCGATCATCGTCATGACGCTCCTCATCGTCCCGACGCTCTGGGCGAAGAAGAACAAGGAGCATGAAGAAGATGACGCAGCTGCATGAGCTGCCTGCCGGTTGCAAAAAAATTTAATTTCTAGAGAACCGGCCATCGCCCTACGCAGGCCGTCGGATTTGCGGTACAATAGGGCTTGGATCGATTTTCGCAAAAAAACAAAGAACAAAGTGAGCCGAGAGGCCGTCAAGAGAGGATTTTCACCATGAGCAGAAAGCAGATTGTCTTAGGACCCTATCTGCTTTCGCCGTCCGCGACCGGCATCACGGTTGCATGGGAGATGCGGCAGGCTGAGAGCCTGTCGCTCTCTTATGAGGCAGATGGCGAGAGGAGACAGGTGAAAGCTGTGCGGGAAAAGGAGCCCGCGCGCAAGGAACAGCCGGAGGGGGAGTACCTCTACACGGCGATTCTCGACCACCTCGCGCCGGATACGACGTACAGCTACGCGATCCAGTGCGGGGGCGAGACGCTTGCAACCTCAGCATTCCGCACGCAGAAGGAACACCCGGAGCACCTGCA
This sequence comes from uncultured Selenomonas sp., assembly GCA_902780535.1. Classification (GTDB taxonomy): domain Bacteria; phylum Bacillota; class Negativicutes; order Selenomonadales; family Selenomonadaceae; genus Selenomonas_C. Next base: position 3,200 of record CACZFT010000136.1, read on the forward strand.
CCTCGTCACGCTTTCTGATTCGCACCTTTTCTACAATGGGGAGCGGTTCGGCAAGATGGTGGAGCATGTGCAGCCCGATTTCCTCCTGCACAGCGGCGACATTTCCTTCGGCACAGGCTTCCAGCACGATCAGTATCCGGACAACTGGTTCCACAAGATCCCGGCGGTACTCGCATCCATCCCTGCCTGGTACATCCCGGGCAATCACGATGACGGACCCTTTGACGAGGCGCTGCTCCTTTCGCCGCAGGCGAAGACGACAAATTCTCCGGATGGGGGCTTCACGTATTCGTTCGATGTCGGCCGTGTCCATTTCACGATGGTGGACAGCAATCCCTGGGGTCTCTTCGAGATGAACGCCGTCAATTCGTCGGCGGAACCTGATGAGAAGACGCGGCGGCAGGTGCGCGAGACGCTCGCCTGGATCGAACAAGACCTTTTGAGCCCGCAGGCGAAAGCTGCGGACTGGCGCATCCTCGTCGCGCATCATCCCTACACGGACGTATTCAACAACCGCTATCTCGTGCCGATTGCCGAGCGGTGCGGCGTGAATCTCGTCATCGGCGGGCATCTCCATTACTACATCCAGGCCGTCTCGGTGAATCCTTCTGTCGGCGCCCGCACGATGTATGTCTGCCAGGGCAGCGCGCAGGATCCCGAAGCGAAGTTCCAAGGCCGTCTCGAAGGGAAACGGCTCCTCAGCGAGTTCCCCGAGGTCACGGCGCTCGGGCGCAACAATTACGGCGTGCTCGACATCACGAAGGACGCGATTGACTACAAGCTCTACGGCTTCACGGACGATGGAAAGGAGCAGCTCGTCGATACGATCCACATGACGCATGACGCGCCCGATGTGGCGCTCTCGGACATCGAGCTCCGGCGCGTGGACAACAACGGCAACATCGAAGTGCGCGCATTCGCGGAAAATCGCGGCACGAGCCCCGCGACGGTCGTGCTGCCCATCGTCGATAACGGCAAACTCACGGAGCAGAATCTCTTCGGACAGAAAGCGGACAGCCACGTCGCGCTCCTGCAGGCAGGCGAAAAGCGCAAGCTGATTGCCTATTATCAGGCGTACGGCGCAGGCAACCACCATATCACGCTGGAGGATGCGGCACTTGACCTCATCGTTTACGAGCCGCAGCAGCTTTCCTATGCGCACATGCGTGTTTTCGCGGGCAAGGGCAAGGATGCCGATTGCCTGATCGCGAGCATCGAGGCGACAAACAATCTCGACCAAGAGGTCTTTTCCTCGGTGCCGCTCTACATCGATCAGCGCATCGCCGAAGCACGGAACATCTTTTTCCGCAGCCATGAAAGGAGGCACATCGAGTTCCGCCACCGCTTCGCGAAAGGCGGCGATTACCAGGTCAGCATCGGTGACCAGCTGCCGAAGAACATCACCATTGCCGCAGGGATCCGCATCGTCCCGCGCATCCTCGACCGCTCGGGGCATGGGCACTACGGCCTTTTGCAGGGCAGTCCGAAAGTCGTCCAGGAGCACGGCAAGACGGTCGTGAAGCTCGAGCATTACGGCGATTACATCGAGATTCCCGCAAGTCCGGATCTCGTCGCCGAGCAAGGCTTCACGGGCATCGTCTGGGCGAAGGTCAATCGCCTCGCGAAGCCTTCGGAAATGGGGCACAATCCGCTCATGGTCCGCGGCAAGTCCGTGGGCTGGGGCGCGACGTACTACCTGCGGATGGTCATCGAGCGCGCGGGCGGTCTCAAATGGGGCACATGCCACGACATCACCGAGTACATGTGGCAAGGCGGCGAGGCTGCTGTTGGCAGCTGGATGCAGTATGTGTCCACGTTTGACAAGCAGGCGGGCGGCAGCTCGTACTGCGATGCCAAAGAAGTCGCCCGCGTGCCGGGCATCGCGCCGGAGTGCAAGCTGCGGCAGTGGCAGGAGGAACCCATTTTCGTCGGTTACTCCTACATCGGGCATGTGATCCCCGAGCTCGGGCGTCCGAAGTATTTCACGCATCTGCCGGGCGATGTGCGCGAGGTGCGCTTTTACAAGCAGGGCCTTGCAGCGGACGAGGTGCGCGAGACCTATGACCATCCGGAAGAAGCTGGCGCGCGAGAGAAGGATCTCGCCGTCTGGCTCGATTTCAAGAATATCCTTACGGTCGGCACGCATACGACCGAATGGCGTCATCCGACGGTTTACAGCCGCGATTACATGACGCAGAAGAAATATTGGACATTCCGCCAGCTCAAAGTCATCGCACGCGTCCCCCTGCAGACGAGTCTCAAAGCGACCGTCGAAGTCTCGGATGACGAGGCGTCGATCAAGGGCAAGAAAGAGATCCGCCTGCAGGACGGTACGCAGTACATCGACCTCCAAGACCTGCCGGAAGCGCAATACCTGCGCATCCGCACGGAATTTTCCGCCGACGTCGGTCCCGATGGCACGTTCGTGCCTGAGCTCCTGCTCTATCAGGTCACGGCGGCAACGGAAAAGAATTTCACGGAGATGTACTGGTCCACGCGCACGGCGTGGGAGAAAGGCACCTTCACCGGCGCCGTTGGCTTTGCACCGTTTGAGCGGCTGAAAGATTTCCCCGAATACACCGATGTCATCCATGGATGATAGTTCCCATTTTCCCTTGGATTCCCCAAACTGATTCGCAGACCGGATCAGCATTTCCCCCGAACGCCCTGTGCAGCGATGATTCCCGCGCTGCACAGGGCTTCTTTTTTTTGCGGCGTGACCGCGAGCTGTCTATGAAAGCGTTTTCAAAACATGAAAACCATGCAGCGGCTCCGCGCTCTATAATAAGACCATGCAAAGGAAAACAAGAATCTTTCATAGAGCAAAGGAGTCAGGAAGCATGAAAGTAGCGATTGCATCAAATGCTGTCGGCAAGGAACTCAAAGACTGCGTCAAAGCGTACCTCGCGGACAAAGGATATGAAATGGTAGACCTGTCGGACGACGACATCTTCGAGGCGACGATGAACGTCGTCAAGGCCATAAAGGATGGCGGGATCACGCGCGGCATCGTCGTGGATGATTATGCTGTCGCACCGTTCATGATCGCCTCGAAGAACCACGGCATCGTCTGTGCACCGACGTATGAGGACTACACGTCCTCGATGACGCGCCACCACAACAGCACGCAGATCATCGCGCTCGCCGCGAACATCACGGCGCCCGTGCTCTCGTGCCAGCTCGCCGAGAACTTCTGCAAGACGGAGTACGACGGCGGCCGCCACCAGGTCCGCATCGATATGATGAACAGAATCCTTTAATTGTACGGGAGGTACATAGATTATGAAAATCGCCATCGGCTGTGACCATATCGTCACGGACATCAAAGTAAAAGCTGCAGAATTCCTCAAGAAGCAGGGCCATGAAGTCATCGACGTCGGCACGCACGACTTCATCCGCACGCATTATCCCATCTACGGCCGCAAGGTCGGCGTGCTCGTCGCGAAAGGCGAGGTCGATCTCGGCGTCTGCATCTGCGGCACGGGCATCGGCATCAACAACAGCGCGCAGAAAATCAAGGGCGTCCGCGCGGCCTGCGTGACGGACGTGCAGACGGCGGTCGCAGCGAAAGAGCAGCTCAATGCGAACGTCATCGGCTGCGGCGGCCGCGTCGTCGGCGTCGGCACGATCGAGTACATCCTCGACGCGTTCCTCAAGGCGAAATACCAGCCGACGCCCGAGCGCGACGTGCTGATCAAGAAAATCGACAATATGATTCCCGACAACGACGCCATCGAGAACGACCACATTTTCGACGAATACAACAAGAAATGGGCGGAAGGGTACTATCACGACTGAACTTGCGCTATAATAGAAGAATCTGCTTTTGAATGAAATGAATGAAGGAGCCGTGAATACAATGACGAAAGACGATATGGCCATGGTGGCGATGGAGATTGTTGCTTATGCTGGCGACGCGCGGACGAAGTACCTCGAGGCCATGGACGCTATGGGCGACGAGGACTTCTCCAAGGCCGAGGCGCTCATCAAGGAGGGCGACGACCTGATTCTCGATGCGCACAACCAGCAGACGGAGCTCATCACAAAGGAAGCGGCGGGCGAAGAGCTCGACATCGGCTTC
>CACZFT010000137.1 GCA_902780535.1 uncultured Selenomonas sp.
GTCCGGCTCGTTGTAGACCTTGATGAGGTCGAACGGGAGCTTCTTCTCGAGCGCGTTGATGATCGGGCCGGCCGCGCCGTTGCCCGTGTTCGCGACGACTTTGAACGGCTTGAGCTTCGAGACATCGACATAGGAGAGGATGTGGTCGACATACTCGTCGAGGACGTCTTTCGTCTCGACCTTGCCCGTCGCGGCCTTCGGCTCGAACGTGCCTTCCATGACGGCCTTCTCGATGTCCTTGAGGCCCGTGTCGCTCGAGATCGGGCGCGACTCCTTCTGGACGAACTTCATGCCGTTGTACTCTTTCGGGTTGTGGCTGGCCGTGATCATGATGCCGCCGTCGAGGCCGAAATGCGCCGTCGTGAAGTAGATCATCTCCGTGCCGCACTGGCCGATGTCCATGACGTCGCAGCCCGCTTCCGTGAGGCCCTTGACGAGCGCGTCGCGGATGGACGGGCCCGAGAGGCGGATGTCGTGGCCGACAGCGACTTTCTTCGCGTCGAAGAGGCCCGGGAAGACGCGGCCGATGCGGTACGCGAGCTCTTCGTTGACGTCCTCGGGATACACGCCGCGGATGTCGTAAGCACCGAAGCCTTTGTTGCTGAGTTTCATAGAGAAATACCCCCTCATTTATGATGAATCAAGTCACATTGTCTTTCTTTTTTGTATATTCTAGGAACAAGAGAAAAAATCCTCCATCCATTGAGGGAAATTTTTGAGCATTCTGGGAAGGTTTCGAGATGTTGCAATTGCAACCGCGATTCCCATAGACGCCTGCTATAATGAAGAAGATGAAATTGAACAAAAGCCGAACATCATTTTCCAAAAGAAGGCTGGTGCATCTATGACAAGAGATGAAGAACTCAGCGACCTGCCGTTCTTCCGCGATCTCGCCGCCGATGAAATCCGACGCTTCCTGCACGCCACGGGCGCGGGGGAGAAGCGCTACGCGAAAGGCGACCGCATCCTGCGCGCCTATGAGGACAACGGCTCGCTCGGCGTCATCGTCGAGGGCCGGGGCCAGGTGCTGACGGAGGACCGCTTCGGGAACGAATCATCGAGCCACCTGCTTGAGCGCGGGGCCCTGCTCGGCAGCACGTCGGCCATCCTCGGCGCGCCGGGCATCGCATCCGTCGTCGCGCTCACGGAGACGCGCGTGCTCTGGGTCGCCTGGCGTGCGCTGATTACAGCGGGCACGCGCCTCGGCCGCATCCACGGCATCGTGATGAAGAATCTGCTCGAATCGTTCTGCCGCAAGAACTACCTCATGACGCAGAAAATCGAAGTGCTCTCGCAGAAGACGCTGCGCGAACGCATCATCCTGTACCTCTTGCAGCGCGAAGCGCAGCAGGAAACGGACGAGGTCACGGTGCCGGGCCGCCTCCAGCTCGCACGGGAGCTCTCGTGCAACCGCAGCGCGCTGACGCGCGAGGTGCGGTCGATGGAAGATGACGGCCTGCTCGTGACGGGCGAAGGGTGGATGCGTCTCGACCATGCGCGGCTCGAGGAGGAGCACAAATGAGCGGACGCATCGCCGTAACGTTCGAGAACGTGTCGAAGACGTTCGGCGATCATGCGGTGCTCGAAAACATCTCTTGCACGCTCACAGGCGGCCGCATCGTCGCCATCACAGGGCGGAACGGCAGCGGCAAGTCAACGTTTTTGCGCCTCGCCGGGCATCTGCTGCGGCCGAGCGAAGGGCGCGTCGTCGTCAGCGCCTCTGCCCCGCTGGCACGCGACGGCCTGCGCCGCCATCTCGGCCTGCTGTCGCCGGAGCTCGCGCTGTCGCCGGAGCTCACGGGGCTTGAGAATCTCGACTTCCTCGCGGGCCTGCGCGGCAGGACGCTCGCAGATGACGAAAAAGCCGCCCTCTGCGAGCGTGTCGGCCTCGCGCCCGAAGACGCCCGAAAGCGCGCAAGGGCCTGCTCGACCGGCCAGCGCCAGCGCCTCGCCCTCGCCGTCCTGCTCGCAAGCAACGCCGACCTCTGGCTGCTCGACGAACCGGGAGCGAACCTCGACGAGGCGGGAAGGGACGTCGTGCGGAGGGAAGCACGGGCGACGGCAGAACGAGGGGCGCTCGTGATCGTCGCAACGAATGATGCGGGAGAAGCGGCGTGGGCAGATGAAGTTCTGACACTCGGCAGAGATGCAAACGTTACTACCCACAACGAAGCAATCCTGCAACCTAAGGCTCCCTCTCAGAGGGAGCTGTCAGCGAAGGATTTTGTAGTCGAAGGTACGAATCAACAACCTCCGACTACAAAATCGAGAATTAATTCACGCCCTACCTCCGACACTCCCCCTGCCGCTTCGCGGCCCTCCCCCCTCTGGGAGGGGGGCTTGGATAAAGCGACTGCCTTTGCCACCCTCCATCTTCTCCGACGGGAGCTCATGACGGCCCTGCGCTCCCGTTCCTCTCTCGCCGTCATGGCACTCTTCTCCATCACGGCGCTGCTCGCGCTTTCGATGGCGCTTGGCGGCACGGTGCTCGCGCCGGCCCCGCTTTCTGCGATGCTCTGGGCGCTGCTGTTCTTCGCGAGCTCCATGGGGCTCGGCGGGACGTTTGCGGCGGACGAGGCGGCGGGGACGCTGCTCCTGCTTCGCGTCTACGGCGCGGGACAGGCCGTACTCTATGGCAAGACGGCGTTCTCGCTTTTGATGCTCCTATTGCTCGCCGTCGTGCTCGTGCCGCTGTTCTTCGTCCTGCTCGACGCTACATGCACCGCGCCGCTGCTGCTCCTCGCCGCGCTCGTGCTCGGCCTCGTGGGCCTCGCGGCGGCGGGGACGCTACTCTCGACGCTCACGGCAGGCTCCGGCGATCGCGCGGCAGGCGGGCTGCTGCCCGTGCTGCTGCTCCCCGTCATCCTCCCCGTCTTCCTGCCCGCCGTCTCCCTGACGCAGGCGGCGCTCGGAGGACGCCCCGCCGGTCTGTCGCTGCTCGTCGGAATGGGACTCTACGACCTCCTGCTGCTCGTCGGGTCATCGCTGCTGTTCGATGCGCTGTGGTATGAGGATTAAGATAATTCAGGCCCCCTCTAGAGGGGGCTGAAGTTCGAATGATTACAGGAATGATTTTATGAAATTCTTTATGCCCTTTATTGCAGTACTCACTCTTGTTGTCCTCGCGCTCGTCTTCTTCGTCGTTCCTCCTGCCGAGGGCCTCGGAAACTTTGTGCGCATCATCTTCATCCACATCCCGTGCGCCTGGATTGGCGTGCTGGCGTTCCTCATCGCGGCCGTCTATGCGTGGCGCGTGCTGCGCGGCGCCCGCAATGGTGCGGCCGCACCTGCCGCCGTCGCCCGAGCCGACCGCCTCTCGGCGCGTTCGGCCGCGCTCGGCCTTGCGTTCACCGCCGTCGCAACGGTCACGGGCGCAATCTTCTCGCGGCTGACCTGGGGCGCGTTCTGGAACTGGGATCCGCGGCAGACGACGATTCTCTGCCTGCTGCTGATCTACGCGGCGTATCTCGCGCTGCGCTCCGTCACAACTGACCCCGAGCGCCGCGCCCGCGTCTCGGCCGTCTATGCGCTGTTCTCGTTTCTCGCCGTGCCGTTCCTCGTCTTCGTCATCCCGCGCTTCTACTTCTCTTTGCACCCCGAGCCCGTGCTGAATGCGGCCGGTCATGTGGACATGGATCCCGTCATGCTCCTCGTGCTGCTGCTCGCACTCGCGGACGTCACGCTCATCTACTTCGCCCTGCTGCGGAAAGGAGCGGCATCATGAACCGAAAAATATTATTTGTCATCATATCGCTCGCATTCTTAGGTTATGTCGGCTACAGCTTCATGGATTCCGTGACGCCGTATGTCGGCATCGCCGAGGCCGAATCCTCGAAGTCGAACGTCCAGGTTAAGGGCCTGCTCGCGTTTCGTCTTCACGCTCGAGGACGAAGCGGACGGCAAGACGATGGAAGTCCGCTACCACGGGCAGAAGCCGGATCAGTTTGACCAGGCGCACCACATCGTCGCCATCGGCCGCTACGACGGCACAGCGTTCCAGGCCGACAAGCTCCTGATCAAGTGCCCGTCCAAATATGAAAAAGAAAAGGGGAATGCAAAATGACGTCTGCACTCCCAACCTGCGGCGAACTGCTGCTCGCCCTCTCGCTCGGCACGGCACTGCTCTCGTGCCTCGCGGCCATCGGCGGCGGACGCTGGCGCAGGATTTCGCGCCTCGCTGCCCTGCTCGCGGCGCTCGCCGCCCTCGGCTCCGCCGCCATGCTCTTCGCGCTGTTCCTCGGCAACCATTTCGAAGTCGCCTATGTCATGGGCTACTCATCAAAGAGCCTGCCGCTGCTCTACAAGATTTCGGCGTTCTGGGCGGGTCAGCAGGGCTCGTTCCTGCTCTGGCTCGCGTTTCACGCGGCGGCCTCGCTCGTGCTCCTGCGGCAGAAAAACATCGGCAGCGCCACGCTCGGCGTCTTCCTTCTTTTGGAAGCCGTGCTCGCGATGCTGACGCTCGCGAAGAGCCCGTTCGAGCTCGCGGCTGACGTCCCCGTCGATGGCGCGGGCATGAATCCTTTGCTCATGGATCCGTGGATGGCCATTCATCCGCCGATCCTGTTCCTCGGCTACGCGCTGCTCGCCGTGCCGCTCGCCTGCTCGGCAGGGGCTCTCCTGACGCGCACGCCGGCCGCCAGCTGGCTCAGCACGGCGCGCCACTGGACGCTCGTCGCCTGGAGCTTTCTCGGCGCGGGCATCTTCATCGGCGCGTACTGGGCGTACAAAGTGCTCGGCTGGGGCGGTTTCTGGGGCTGGGACCCCGTCGAAAATTCCTCGCTCGTGCCGTGGCTGCTCGCCTGCGCACTCCTGCACCTGCTCGCGATGGCCCGCACGCGTCCCGGCGTCCTGCCCGTCGCGCACCTCGCTTCGCTCTTCACGTATGCGTTCGTGCTCTACGGCACGTTCCTGACGCGCAGCGGCATCCTCGGCGACTTCTCCGTCCATTCGTTCGCGGGCACGAGCATCGGCCTCACGCTCGCCGTCGTCAACGGCCTCGTCGTGCTCGCGGGCCTCGCGCTGCTCTTCGTCCGCGCGGGCGACCTGCCGCAGACGCCGATGTACGACAGCCATGCAAGCCGCCCGTTCTTCGTGCTCTTGGGCATGCTGCTGCTCGTCTTTATCGCGGCCATCGTCTTCGTCGGCATGTCCATGCCGCTCCTCACGCAACTCATGGGGAAACCGGCCGCCGTCGATACGAACTTCTATACAAAGACGACTGCGCCGCTCGCCGCCGTCCTCGCCGCGTTGATGATCTACGCCTTTTGGAAGCGCTGGCTCCAGCATCGCGGCGCCCTGCTCGCCCACATCGGCACGCTGCTCGCCCTGCTCGCCATCGTCACGAGCGCGAGCGGCACGAGCGAAACCGCGACGCTCACGCCAGGCGAGACGCAGACGCTCGCGGGTCACGAAGTCACGTTCGAAGGCCAGCAGTTCGAGATGGACGGCTCGTCAAAATCCTACGTTTACACCGTTGACGGCAGCCGCGCCGCCGCCCAGACGAAGCTCAAGCCCAGTGGCGAAGATGCGGCGCGCGAACCCGCCATCCTGCGCGGCCTCGCAGGCGACCTCTACCTCGCGCCGACGCCGCCGGAAGACGACCGCGAAGAACTCCTGCTGAAGCGCGGCAGGATGCAGATGGACGACCTCTTCGCCTACCGCTATGAAGACGTCACGATGGAGCCCGAAGGCGACCACCTGCGCGTGACGGCCGACGTCGCCATCACGGACGGCGAAACCGTCGAGCACGCCGCCCCCGTCATCCTCGCGACCGACACCGGCGGCAAGAGCGAGCCGATCTCCATCATGGACGGCAAAAAGCGCCTCCGCCTGACCGGCGTCTCCGGCGACCAAGGCGCCATCCGCCTCGAAATCCTCCCGTCCATCGAAGAACTCGCCTCCCAGCCCGTGCGTCTGCAGTTCAGCACGAAACCGTTTATCTGGGTGCTGTTCCTCGGTGCCGCCTTCGTAACCATCGGCGGCTTCCTTTCTGCACGCGAAGACTAAATTTCCTTCGGACACCAAAAAGACTGCCCATGCGAATCCCGTTCGTGGGACGGCCGCACGACGCGGCTCGTCGCACATCGTACCATGCCGTCAGCATGCCGGGATTCGCAGGGCAGTCTTTTCGTGTCGCGCGCACGCCCCCTCTCCGCGTGCCCCCATCCCAAAATCTATGAAAATTTTCTGAAAACAAGTTGCCGCTGCAACGACGAACACGCTGGAACCCTGCTATAATCAAACTAAATCATGGCACATCCCATGATGAAACGCGAAAGAGAAGGAGACTATTTGCCTTCCGGCAAATGGCTAAGATGGCACGAACCGCTAAAGCGCTAAGTGCCATCTTAGGGAAGGGAGGGAAGCGGACGTGGAACTTCGAAACCTCATCCAGAAGCACACGCTCCTGTGCCTCGCGGGCGGATTTGCCATCGGCATCTGCACCTTCGGCGTCGGCAGCGCCATGATGAGCGTCTCGGGCTCACCAGATTTCTGCGGCTCGTGCCACTCCATGAAGCACGAAGCCTGGACATTTGCCGACTCGGCGCACAGCCAGCTCGAGTGCACCGACTGCCACCTGCCGCATCAGAACGTCGCCATCTACCTCGTGGAGAAAGGGCGGACCGGCATGGTCGATACGTACCATGAAGTCCTCCGCGACTATCCGGCGCACATCAAGATTTCCAAGGACGGCTGGGATACCGTCAATGCGAACTGCGTGCGCTGCCACGAGCCCACGATGCAGGACGTCCATGCGGACCTCGGCAAAGACTTTGACTCCGGCGGCGACTGCCTGAAGTGCCACAGCCGCATCGCCCACGGAACGAACCACCTCGAAGGAGGGATCAAAGTTGAGTAAGCTCCAGAAAATCATCGCAGGGCTCGCAGCCGTCTGCCTCGTCTTCTTCGGATTCGTCGCCGTGCGCATCGGCGCCGCACCGAATGACGACAGCGTCAAGCTCGCCAAGATCCCGGCGGACAAGCAGCTCGGCAAAGAAGCCTACAAGGACGCGTATCCGCTCGAATACCAGTCCTACATGAAGAACAACGAGACCGACCCGTCCCCGACCGGCTACGGCGGCAGCATGGGCGGCAACTCCTATTTCGACATCGAGCCTGAAATCCTTGAAAACTTCAAGGGCTACAAATTCTCGCTGCAGTACGACGTCGCGCGCGGCCACACCTACGCGGGCGAGGACTTCAAGAACACGAAGCGCCTGCCGGGCCAGAAGGGCAGCTGCATCACGTGCAAAGGCTCGTACATGTACGACGTCTACTACAAGCAGAGCGGCTGGGCGTACGCCTCAAAGCCGATTGACGAAGTCATGGCGCCCATCGAGGACGACCAGTGGTTCGGCTGCTCGACGTGCCATGATCCCGAGACCATGGAGCTCCGCGTCTATCAGCAGGGCTTCGTCGCCGCCATGGCGCGCCGCGGCATCGACGTGAACAATGCCTCGCACAACGACAAGCGCGCCTATGTCTGCGCACAGTGCCACAACGAGTATTACTTCAAAGCCGAAGACGGCCGCGTCGACCATCCGTGGGACAACGGCCTCGAACCGGAAGACGAGTTCCAGTTCTACCAGAGCGGCCAGGCCGGCGAGTTCAAGGGCGACTGGAAGCATCCGGACTCCCAGACCATGATGCTCAAAGCGCAGCATCCGGACTTCGAAATCTGGGCCACGAGCGTCCATGCCGAAAATGGCGTCACCTGCGTCGACTGCCATATGCCGTACATGCGCAAGGATGGCAAGAAGTACACGTCGCACTGGATGACGAGTCCGCTCAAGACCCCGCAGGAATCCTGCCAGAAGTGCCATGACGAAAGCGCTGAGACGCTCGTAAGCCGCGTCAAGAAGATCCATGACAACAACTTCCGTCTGCAGCGCATCGCTGGCCAGACCGTCGCGAAAGCAAACCTCGCCGTCAAGGCGGCCATCGACGCCGGCGCGACGGAGGAACAGCTCGCCGCCACGAAGCTCAAGCTCCGCGAAGCCCAGTTCTATTGGGATTGGATCGCGGCGGAAAACGGCAACGGCTTCCACAATCCTGACAAGTGCATGCGCGTCTCGGGCGAAGCCATCGACCTCGCGCATCAGGTCATCGAAGAAGCGAACAGCCTCGCGCATATCTGACCCTTCCAGAAAACAGCTCCAGAAAACGAAATCGGCTCCGCCAAATCCTGGCGGAGCCGATATTTTTTATGCAGGGATGTCCGAAAAATGCTGGAAGAGCGGCTTGCGGTCTTACGAACGCGCGGCGGCGCGGAAGTCCTGTTCCTCGCCCTTGGCATCCGTCGCGATTTCTTCCTCGTAGACATATGTCGGCGCGATTTCAAAGCCGTTGAAGCGCGTCGCGGAGACGGAGGTGTAGGCACCCATGTCCGTCGCGAGGACGTGGTCGCCGATCTCGAGGCGCGGCGTCTCGTAGTCTTCATAGAGCACGTCGATGCCGTCGCAGGACGGACCTGCGATGGTCGCTTTCTCCACGGGGCCGTTCGCAAACGTGAAGAGCGGATAGTGCCAGTGGTCAAAGAGAATGCCCGAGAAGGCGCCGTAGATGCCTTCATCGAGGATGTACCACGGATGGCCATTGCGGTCTTTCGTGCCGATGACGGATGCGACGAAATTGGCCGCCGTGCCGGGGATGAAGCGGCCCGGCTCGCAGCAGACATTCGTCGTCGGGAAGAGGCGCACGATCTGGCGGTCGATGGTCTCCATCATGGCCGCGACGTCGACGGCGAGGCCGTCCTCGTCCGGCACGGGGAAGCCGCCGCCGATGTCGAGGTCGGTGAGGTCGAGGCCGGCAGCTTTCGCCTCATCGAAAAGTCCGTGAACGAAGAGCAGCGCCTCTTCATAGGCCCCGTCGAAAGGGACTGGCTGCCGACGTGGAAGCAGATGCCGACGGGGTTCAGCCCGGCTGCTTTTGCTTCGAGCAGCAGAGGAATGGCATCTTCCGGGCGCGCGCCGAACTTCGTGTTGAGATCGACGTGGGCGCGGCGGTTATGGACGGCGACGCGCACGAGGACATCCGCGTCCGGGACGTAGGCGGCAATCTTGCCGATTTCGCTTGCGTCATCAAATGTCATGCGTTTGACGCCATAAGCGCGCGCTGCTTCGAGGCCGCGTTCGTCTTTGACGGGATTCGCATAGATCATGCGGCTGCCGTCAAGGCCCAGGGCTGCGAGCATTTCGATTTCGCCGGCGCTCGCGACGTCGAAGTTCGAGCCGAGGCCTGCGACCGTCTCGAGGATGGCCGGCGCCGGGTTCGCCTTCATGGCGTAGTAGACGTCGGCATGCGGCAGATGCTTGCGGAGGAACTCGTAGTTCTCCGCAACTTTCGCCGTCGAGACCACGAAGAACGGGCTCGCGTGGTGGCTGAGGATTTCGTTCATTTCATTTTCGTTGAGGACAAAGCTTCTCATAACACAACCCTTCCTGTTTCGAGATAGATGTTTTTCAAACTGCAGGCCCCCTCTAGAGGTAATGTCATTAAGTTAAGCGATAAGCCATTCAAACTTCAGCCTCCCTCCAGAGGGAGGGGGACCGCGAAGCGGTGGTGGGAGTAGTAGGATGCGATA
>CACZFT010000138.1 GCA_902780535.1 uncultured Selenomonas sp.
ACGATGATGCAGTAAGGGGAGGTAATCGAACATGGCTAACAACGAAAACAATGTCGCGGCCGAGGAGAACCTGCAGGTCGTCGCTTTCAAGCTCCGCAACGAGGAATATGGTGTCAGCATCCTGAATGTCCAGGAGATCCGCAACCTCACGGATATCACGCGCGTGCCGTTCGCCCAGGATTTCATCAAGGGCGTCATCAACCTGCGCGGCAGCGTGCTGCCAGTCATCGACCTCAAGCAGCGCCTCGGCCTCGAAGAGACGCCGTATACCGATGACACGCGCATCGTGACCGTCACGATCGACGACCTCCATGTCGGCATGCTCGTCGACGCCGTCACGGAAGTTCTGACGCTCACAGCAAAGCCCATCGATGCCAAGAAAGCCGTCAACGGCAAGGAGCTCACGAAGTTCCTGAGCGGCATCGGCAACATCGACGGACGCCTCATCATCATGCTCAATCTGGAAGAGATCATCGGCCTCCCCAAAGAGGGGAAATGAGCCGCGTCAATAGGTGAGGAGAATTCTTTCTATGTCTGATGAAATCAAATTATCGCCGGCCCAGCTCGATGCCTTGCGCGAGATCGGCAACATCGGTGCTGGCAATTCGGCAACGGCGCTTTCGCAGATCATCAACCGCCGCATCGACATGAACGTGCCGCGCGTCTCGATGGTCCCCCTTGACCAGGTGCCGGATCTCGTTGGCGGCCCGGATGCTATCGTTGTTGGCATCTTCCTGCGCGTCTATGGCAAGGCTCCAGGCAACATTTTGTTCCTGCTGCCGCAGAAGAGCGCTTTTTATCTCGTTGACACCCTGATGGGCAAGAAGCATGGCGAGACAGAGAAGCTCGACTACATGGATGAGTCCGCGCTCATGGAGATCGGCAACATCCTTTCGGGTGCATATCTCAACGCGTTCTATACGTTCACGCAGATTTCCATGCTGCCCTCGATCCCAGCCCTCGCGATGGACATGGCAGGCGCCATCCTGAATGTCGTGCTCGTCCAGCTCGGGCAGATGGGCGATCAGGCACTCGTCATGGAAACGGAATTCCTCGCCGAGGATGATGGCATCAACGGCCATTTCTTCCTCGTGCCGGATCCCGGCTCGCTCGAGACCCTGATCAAAGCAGTAGGAGTTGAATGAAATGGCCGAACTAATCAGAGTTGGGATGGCTGATTACAAGGTCGGCCGCAGCCCAGCTACCATCATAAGTTATGGACTTGGCTCCTGCATCGGCATTTCCCTCTACGACCCGCAGACGAAGGTCGGCGGCCTCCTGCATATCATGCTGCCTGACAGCACGCAGGCGCGCCCGTCCGACAATCCTGCGAAGTTCGCAGACACGGGACTGCCGCTCATGCTCAAGGATGTCCTTGCGCTCGGTGCCGTCAAGAGCCGCCTCGTTGCGAAGATGGCGGGCGGCGCGCAGATGTTCGCTTTTGCGAATGCGACGGACATCATGCGTGTCGGCGCCCGCAACGCCGAAGCCGCGAAGAAGATGCTCCAGCAGCTCGGCATCAAGGTGATTGCCGAGGATACGGGCGGCACGTATGGCCGCACGGTTTCTATCAACCTCGAGACGGGCATGTACAAAGTCAAGACCATCGACAAGGGAGAAAAAGAAATCTGATGTTCAAGATCGGTATGGCGCTCACGTTCGCCGTCATCGGGGCGATGATCGTTCTGCTCGCGGGCATCTTCGGCGGTGCTCGGATTTCGACCGCCTTCCTCCGCATGTTCTGCGCGCTCCTCGTGACGTGCGCGGGTGTCTGGATTTTCCTGTTCATCCTCGAGGCCCGGGGCGTTGTCGACATCGACAAGAAGCTCCGGATCATCCAGGACGAAGAGGAGGCAGAAGTCGCGGAGGAAGCCGAGCTGACGGACGAGGAGTTCGCCGTCATGGCCGCAGAGGCCGAGGCGGAAATCCAGGCGGAAGCGGCGGCTGCGGCCGCCGAAGAAGCGAGAGCCGGGAGCGAAGCCGGGGCAGACGATGCCGAGGCAGGCGAAGCAGCGGAAGGCGATGCGCCGGAAGCGCAGGAGCCTGCAGACGAAGAAAATGGCGGCTTCGAGCCGCTGGCGGCAGACGACCTCCAGCATATGGACACGGCGGAAGAAGAAGAGACCCGGGCATCCTGAGCGCAGAGACGGGGAGGTGAACGCGCATGGACACGGAAGAGACCTCCGGCATGGAAGACATTGCAGAAGACGTCGCAGGCCTCTGGCAGACCTATTGGCAGACGCATGGCATCGAGGAGCGCAACGAACTCACGGAGCATTATCTCTCGCTCGTGCGCCTCGTTGCCGGACGCCTCGCCATCAGCCTGCCGCCCTATGTCGACCGCGACGACCTCCTGTCGAGCGGCTTCTTCGGCCTGCTCGATGCTGTCGAGCGCTATGACCCCGAGCGGCAGATCAAGTTCGAGACCTATGCCTGCGTCCGCATCCGAGGCGCGATGCTCGACTACCTGCGCGCGAAGGACTGGATGCCCGTCGCGACACGCCAGCGCATCCGCAAGTTCAGCGATGTCATCGGCAAGCTCACGACCGAGCTCGGCCGTGAGCCGACGGAGGAAGAGCTGCAGGATGCCATGGGCATGAGCGAAAAGGAATACCGCGCGCTCCAGAGGCAGCTCAGCATGGCAACGGTCGTGCCGCTTGACGACTATCTCAGCACCGAGACGCCGGAACAGGACGTGACGAACCCCTCGGCCCGCCTCGAGGCCGAAGAGCTCCGAAAGACGCTGGCGAAAGCCATCGACAAGCTGCCGGAGAAAGAGCGCATCGTCGTCGCGCTTTATTACAATGACGAACTCACGCTGAAAGAGATTGCGAACATCCTCCATCTCACGGAGGCGCGCATCTCCCAGCTCCATACGAAGGCGGTCTTCCGCCTGCGCGGCTCGCTCGCGCGCATGAAGGCCACCCTGTTATAAAACGGATGAGGGGGTCCGGGACATGGCAGAAGAAGGAACGAAGGAAGCCAAGGTCGGCGGCCAGGACGCCGGCTACCTCTTCGAGTTCAAGCCGGAAGGCGTTTTCTTGACCGTTTATCCGACGGCGGAGAGCACGATTCTTTACGAGCTGTCCGATATGCGGCAGATCCTGCACGACTACGGCGTCAACGATTACGACATCCTGACGCTCGCGAAGACCGTGCGGACGGCCGACGGCGTGCCCGTGCGCCTCTCCGAGCACTATACGGCACCGGCCGAGCAGGACCTCGCTGACATCGATGCCGGCATCACGCCGCGCAGGAAAGCACCGGAGGAAGCGACGGATTATGCCGGCATGTCCGTCGACGTCAGTCCTGACAAGCTCACGGTGACGGTCCGCTTCGACATCATGAAGGGCACGCGCGTGCCGACGCCGAAGATGATCAAGGCCGCGCTCAAGGACAAGGGCATCACGTATGGCATCAGCGATTCGGCCATCGAGAAGGGCTCGAAATCGCTCGAACCGTTCGTCGCGGCGAAGGGCACAGCGCCTGTTCCCGGCAAGGATGCCTTCATCGACAAGAAATACGACCTTTCCCACAAGGGCAAGCCGAAGATGGTCGATTACGACCGCGTCGATTACAAGGACATGAACCTCTTCGTCCTCGCGCATGCCGGGCAGCTGCTCGCCGTGCGCGTGCCGCAGACGCAGGGCCAGCAGGGCACGAACGTGTTCGGCAAGGCCATTCCGACGAAGAACGGCCGCCCCATCCCGCTGACGGCGGGCAAGAATACCGAGATTCGCGACGATGACAAGCTCTATGCCAAGATTGACGGCCAGATCGTCGAGGAAGGCAAGCGCATTTCCATCGATCCGCACCTCAAGATTTCGGGAGATGTCGGTGTCGGCACGGGCAACATCGACTTCGTCGGCAGCGTCGAGATTTCGGGCGGCGTCGAGGCTGGCTTCATCGTCAAGGCGTCTGGTGACATCCAGATTGCAGGCGGCGTGGCCGGTGCCGAGATCGAGGGGCGCAACGTCTTCGTCTCGGGCGGCATCACAGGGCAGGGACGCGGCAAGATCACGGCGCATGAAGATGTGCGCGCGGCCTTTGTCGAGAACGGCCTCATCGAGGCCAGCCGCGACATTTACGTTTCCGATGTCGTGCTTCACTCGACGCTCAAGGCCGGACGGAAGATCATCGTCGAAGGCGGACGCGGCCTCGTCACGGGCGGCTACCTCGCAGCAGGCGAGGAAATCCGGGCAAAGAGCGTCGGCAACCAGGCGTTTGTCGCAACGCGCCTCGTCGTCGGCGTCAATCCGGCGCTCCAGCAGAAATATCAGAAAGCCTGCCGCGAGTTCAAGGAGGACAAGCAGCGCCTCCAGCAGATTACGAACGTCCTCAACACGTTCTCGAAAATCGACATCAGCTTGCTGCCGCCGAACCGCGTCGACCAGATCAATGCGCTCACGCGCTCGCAGTTCCCGCTGGCCGGCAAGATCAAGCGTACGGAGGCCGAGCTCAAGAAGATGCAGGAAGAGCTTTCGAAGATGGAAGGCGGCAAGATCCGCATCTCCGATATCCTTTATCCAGGCGTTGCCGTCACAGTGAACTCCATCATGCGGAACTTCCAGTCCGAAGTGCGCGGATGCACGCTCTATGTCGATGACGACGACGAGGTCACAATCGGCCCGTATTGAGCCCGCGGGGGTTTTGGAGCATTTTGAAGAAAGGGATGGATGGTCATGGATGTCACGCCGATGAGCATGCAGATGGTCGTCCCGCGCGTCTCGGATGCCGCGCAGGTTCAGCAGAATCTCAACCAGGCGGCGGCCCTGCAGCAGGATTTTCAGGCTGCGCGCGAGAAAGCGGATGCGAAGCTCAAGGAAACGCAGGTTCGTACGAAGGACAACCCGGAAGATGGCCGCATCAAGGACGACCCGAACCGCCACGGACAGGGGACCTATGAAGGCTCTGGAAAACAGGGCAAGCGCGGGGAAGAAGATGCGCAAGAGGGCGACACGGAGGAATTTGCCGTCGATCCCTCGCGCGGCCACCATCTCGATATCTCACTCTGACAGGACTGATTTTCTTTGATGACCTATATCATGGCGCTCCTGATTCTCGTCGGCGCCGGTCTCGTATTCCTTGCAAAGTACATTTCCCGCCGCAAAGCAGCGCCGCAGGACGCAACGCTCAGGGCAGGAGATCGTGAAGCGCATGGGCGGCCATGTCGAGCGCCTCGAAGCGCTCATCTCCGAGAGCGACCGCCGCTCCGACAGTCTCGATGCGCAGCTCACGGAACTCCATACGCTCTCGCAGACCATCGACAAGGAGATTGACGAGCTCCGTGCGGCTGAGCAGGATGCCCGCCGCGAGCAGCAGCTCGCCTCGCAGCTCCTCGGCGAACTCCGTGCGGCAGCTGCCGGAGCGACGGCCATGCGGCAGGCCATGCCCGTGCCGCAGCGCACGGCTCCGATCGAGCGCGTCGATGTGCAGGACTTCACGAGTGTCCTCGAACGCTCCATCGCCCGCGACGAGGCCCGGCAGGGCGGCGCGCCGCCTGCCTACGTGCCGACGGCGGAAGCCGTCCACGCAGCGGCCGATGCCCTCCAGACCATGCAGGGCCGGAGCCAGGCGCAGAGCCTCTCCGAACAGGCGCAGACCCACGCGCATGCTGTGATGCCGAAAGCCGCGGAAGCGCCGGCATCGGATCCTCGTCCCGAGGTATCCGCCAAGGTGCCGGTTCCTTCGGCAGCGCCTGCTCATCCTTCGGCAGATGAAGAAGAAATCCGCCCTGTGGATGAGGCAGATGCAGCAGAACCAGATGACGAGGCAGAAGAAGGTCCAGAAGATGCAGATGCATCGGAAGGCGCCAGCAGCGCCGCCCGCGTCCGCGCCCTGCTCCTCTCCGGCTGGACCGTTGAAGACGTCGCGCGAGAGACCGGCATGGGCAAAGGCGCCATCGAGCTCATGCAGGAGATGATCCGCCGCCAGATTGCAGACCGGGAGGGCGAAGCTTGACAGCGGACGAGCGGATGTGTATAATATCCTTTGTGATTGACGGGATTTTCCCAGAAAGCACCGGGATGTAGCGCAGTTTGGTAG
>CACZFT010000139.1 GCA_902780535.1 uncultured Selenomonas sp.
GCGACGATATTGCCCGGCGTGCGGCCGATCATGCGGCGCGCCTCCTCGCCGATGGCGAGCACGCGGTTCGTGTCCTTGTCCACCGCCACGACGGACGGCTCGCGCAGCACGATGCCCTTGTTCTTCACATAAATCAGCACGTTCGCCGTGCCGAGATCGATACCGATATCCATGGACATACCAAACATCTTTCGTGTTACCCCTTTTTATCAGAAAATGCCCTTGCGGGCGTCAGTGTCTTTTCGAGAGGCGCTGCCCGAAAGCACCGCCTGTCTCTATAATATAATATAAATCAGCGGCGAATACAATAGCCTTCAGCCTCATTTCAGCTGCTGTTAGCAGCAGGTCGTAAAATAATGCGAAAAAAAGCCTCCCTCTCAGAAGGCAATGTCATAATTTAAAAGCCTCCCTCCCAGAGGGAGGTGCCCGAAGGGCGGAAGGAGTCTCACAAGATGGGCGCGGTAAATTCTCGATTGTGTTTTACGCGGGCATCGTCATCTTCTTTCGACGCCCGCATAAATGGCAATCGTACATCTCATGCTACGTGCTTGTGAGACTCCCTCAGTCAGCCATTCGGCTGACAGCTCCCTCTGAGAGGGAGCCATCATCTTCTCAGAACACATAATTCACGCTCGCATGGAACGTCAGGCCCTGCTGCTTGCCGAGGTAGCCCGTCGCGCCGAGGTCGAGTTCGACGGGCGACGTGGCCAACGGGGCGTATTTCCAGCCGCCTTCGAGCATGATGGATGTGCCTGCGCTCGACGGGCTTGCGAGGCTGTAGCCCTGGAAATGGGCCCGCGCTTCGCCGCCGAATTCGTAGAGCAGCGCGGCGCCGGCGTACCACTTGCCGAGCTGATTCGCTTCGCGCGTGTAGCGCGCGCCGAGCATCAGGCGGTGGCTGTCGACGGCGTCGAAGTCGTATGTCTCGCCCGTCGCGAGGTGCGCACTGTCGCTGCCCGTGCGGCTGTAGAGGTAACGGCCATAGATGTCGAGCGAGCCGCCGTACATCGGCAGCACCCGGCCGATGCCGATGTGTGCACCGAAGTACGGCGCATCCGTGCTGTAGCTCGTGCCGAGGTCGGACGAGGAGTAATCTGCCTTTGTCTTGCCGAGACGGAGGGCTCCTTCCACGTAGCACCCGCTCGCAAATTCCTGACGCGCGAACACGCCGCCGCCCGTGTAGCTCGTCGAGCCGCTGCCGTGCGTGCCGTTGGCGATGCCCGCGTTGAACGCCGTGCCACGCGCATCGACATGCGAACCCGTCTTGTAGCGCATGTGCGCACTGCCGCTCGATCCGCCGAATGCGCTGAAGCCGTCATCGCCATACGTCAGGTCTGCGATCTGCTCCATCGTCGTGGTGACGAAGAAGTCGCTGCCCATATTGAGGACGTTGCTCTGCGCCGCGCGTGTCTCGACCGCCGACTTCGTGTCGGGGTTGATCGTGACGCGCGGCGTGCTCGACGTATTCGAGCTGCTGGAACTGCCCGAATTGCCGGAGCTGCTCGCGCTTTCTGCACCGCCGTTGTTGCTGTTGTTGCTGGATTCGCTGGAGCTGCTCGATTTACTGGAGCTTCTGGCACTTCTGGAACTACCAGAACTGCCAGAGCCACTCGAACCGCTGGAACTGCCGGAGCTGTCGGAGTCATCCGAGCTATCCGAGCTGTTGGAACTGTCCGTTGTTTCTTTTTCCTCCGTGGATGCCGGCCTGCTCGGCGGGAAGTATCCACCGCCCGAGCCGCCGGAGCTGCTCGGCCGTTCCGGGCCCGCGATGTTCAGGACGAGGTTGTTGTCCTTCTTTTCCACCGTGCCCGTGATCGTGGCGGTGACGCCGACCCTGAGATCGACGTTCTTCATCATGCCGTCATCGAGCAGACTGCCACCCTCTTTCTTGATGAGATAGACGCTGTCCCTGTTGTAAAGATTCAACGCGCCGCTGGCCTGGACGTTGACAGTGCTGTTCCTCATGTCCGTATCTACGTTGTCCGTGAGATGGAGCATGGTGGCTCCGTTCGACGTCCCGGCGGGGAGATAGAAGTTGTAGTTGTCGAACTTCGCGATATTGCCAGCCGTGGTCGCCGCTTTGACGTTCAGCGTGTTGTCGCTGATGCTGCTCGTCGTCGCAATCGGCCCCCTCCGCGGCATGCCTTTCTTTGGCGTCGCGGCGGACGCATCGGCGACATAGCCGCCATAGACCGTCCCGTTGATCGTGCCGCCAGCGAGCTCGACCGTGTTGTTCTTCGCTTCCTTTTCGCTGTAGCCGCCATAGACGTCACCATTGATCGTGCCGCCGTTGATGGTGACGGTATTGTTATTCGCCATCCCGTCCTGCGTCATGCCGCCGGCGACGAAGCCGTTGACCGTCGCGCCAGCGTTGATCGTGACGTTGTTCGCCGTGGCATTGCCAGCCACGCTGTTCGCGCCGACGGCGCGGCCGGTCACCTCGCCATTGACGGTCAGGGTGTTGTCCGTCAGCTCCGTATCATCCGTCGCGTCTTTCGCCAAAGCGGCGATCGCTCCCTTTTCGGCCTTTTCGCCTGCACCGACCGTGACCGTGTGCCCCGTGTTTTTCGTGTCATCCTTGACAACAATGATGTATTTGTAGGAATCATCTATATCTGTGAGGGATTCCGCTTTCGTGACATTGAGGACGAGGTTGTCACCCTCGGCTTTGACGTCACCCGTGATCGTGCCATAGATGCCGGGCAGGTTGACTTTGATCGCGTCTGTGATGTCTGTGGCAATCAGCTTGCCGCTCCCCGTTTTCTTGAGCAGATAGACTTTGTCGCCCTTCTGGAGGTTCTTCAGAAGGCCGCTCGTGCCGACCGTCACGTCGCCCTTGCTGATTTCCGTGTCTTCCGCATTGGAAAGTGTGAGGAACGTATCTTCGTTCTTCACAGTGGGCGCGAGCGTGAACGCATACTTCACGCCATCGACCTTCAGCACGAGGCTCTTGCCGTCCTGCGCCAGCGTGCCCGTCGTCGTGATGGCGGCGGTGCCAGCCCCGGGCGTCTCGGCGTCTTGGGTATAGATGCAGTCCAGCGGTTTCGTGCCGGTATACGTGAGCGCATGGCTGTCCGTTTTCGTCAGCAACGTGACGATGTCGTCTTTCTTGAGGGAAAGAATCTCGTCCGCTTTCAGCGTCACGTCCGAGGCGTCGATCTTCGTATCTGCCGCATTGTCGAGCGTGAGGAGCGGAGCGCTGTCCGCTGTCGTGGCGGAGGTGAGCGTGAACGCATAGTTCACGCCGTCGATGTTCAGGACGAGGTCGTTGCCGCTCTGCTTCACCGTGCCCGTCGTCGTGACCGTGGCGTTGCCGGCATCGGCCGTGCTCGTATAGGTATGCGCCAGCGTCGGCACGTTCGTGCCTTCCGTATACGCGAGCGTGCCGGTGCGGTCCTTCAGCAGATAGACGTTGTCGCCTTTGTTGAGGGAAAGGAGCTTGCCCGCAAGGGCGCTGCCCCCCCAGCGTCACGTCGTCGGAGCTGATGACCGTTTTCCCCGTATTCGTGGACGTGAGGAACGTATCTTTGTCCTTCGCGCCGCTGGAAAGGTCGAACGTATACTTCTGGTCATTGACATGCAAAACGAGGTCGTTGGCGTCCTGCTTCACGGAGCCCGTCGTCGCGACCGTCGCGGTGCCGGCATCGGTCGTGTTCGTATAGGTATGATCCAGCTTCGGCACGTTCGTGCCCTCCGTGTACGCGAGCGTGCCGGTGCTGTCCTTCAGCAGATAGACGTTATCGCCTTTGTTGAGGGAAAGGAGCTTGTCCGCAAGGGCGCTGTCGTCCAGCGTCACGTCGTCGGAATTGATCTTCGTCGCGCCCGTGTTTGTGGACGTGAGGAGCGTATCCTGATCTTTCGTGGCAGGGGATGACCGTGTTTGCCTTGATGGATTTTGCCTTGACGTTGAATCCCACAACTTCATCCGCCGCGACGTTGCCTGCCGTCACGTTTCCCGAGGTATACTCCTTCCCCGTCTTCGTTGACCCAAAAATCACCTTGCCGGTTCCCGTCGCCTCGATGTCGCCAAACGTCCCTCCTACAATCGTGGTCGTGTTGTCGCTGATATAAAAAGCGCTATTAGGATCGTATGTCGAAGGACCGTGGATCGTGACTTGCGCCGTCTTGACCGTGGCATTGGCAGCAACATACGCTCGAGTATACTCACCTCTTATTCTGGAGACCTCGCTGACATCTACCGTGCCGCAGTATGTATAACCGCCGGCCGCGGAGAGCTTCGTGCCATCCGTACCCGTGAGAGGTGGGTTTCCACTAGTATAGGGCCACCAGCGCTGAGCAAAATTAATCGTTGCGTCTCCCGTACTGTCCGCCGCCAGCTTGACAGTAGTGTCGTCAGTGTCGTCGTTTTCCCCCCCGTAACTGTTGCCATCAACAAAGGATGCGCCACCGCCGCTCAATGTCACCGTGAAGCCCTCTGGTGCAAGAAGATTGTTCTAGAGGAGTGTCGTGTTCGCGTAAATCGTTACGTCTTTGAAGCCTTTTTGATTCGTTTTCACGGCGATTGTCTCGTTCGTTCCGTCTCCTGAGGACGGCGTATAGGAAAGCGTTACATACCCATTCGTCGTAAACGCAGCAAGCTCCGTGTCGCCGTTCATAACTTTGACCGTTTGATTGCTTCCGTAAGATTTCCTTGCGTTCTCCCATGTAGTAACATCGGTCACCTCCTCCGCATGCGCGACGCTCGCGCCAATCTCCACGCCGAGGACATCTGCCCGCCACGGGGGGGGGCAAAGCCGAACGCCACCGTCATGCCGAGCGTCCCGGCGACGAGCAGCGACAAGCGGCGGTTCTCCTTCCGGGTCATCCGCATTTTCATGATCATCCACTCCCTTGTTCTATCTCTAGCAGCAGTTCCTTCTTATTCGCCACTACCATACCACAAAATCCCCCGCAGATGGGGGAATGTGGCACGAAATGCACTTTCGTGGCACGAAATGCAGAAAACAAGAAAACGGACGAATTTCCGCACCAGAAATCC
Organism: uncultured Selenomonas sp.; assembly: GCA_902780535.1. Classification (GTDB taxonomy): domain Bacteria; phylum Bacillota; class Negativicutes; order Selenomonadales; family Selenomonadaceae; genus Selenomonas_C. The sequence goes on from CACZFT010000139.1 coordinate 5,000, forward strand.
GTCCGTTTTTCGTCGTATTTTGTTTTTCACAGCAGCGCCAGCACCTTCGGCTGGAGGTCGGCAGGAATTTTCAAAAGCTCCATCGCTTTTTCCTTCGTGCAGTGCAGCGTCTCCATCAGAGAACGCACCGACTCGGCCTTGCCCTGAGCCTTGCCCTCCTCGACTCCTTCTTCACGACCTTCTTCACGGCCTTCTTCACGGAGCACTTTTTTTTCTTCCTCTGCGTCCCATTTCAATGCAAACATTTTGAGAACCTCCTCCCGATGTTCTTCCAAAAATTCTTTCATGATTCCATGTGCAATACAGTACGCAATCGTCTCGCGAATCGCCTCGTCAAGCGTCATACCGCCCTTCTTGTCTTCGCCGATGCGATGGACGAAAAAGCTATAGTCATGGAGCGGTCGACAACGTTCCAAGATATTCCGATGTTCCTTGTACGTGATATTGAACACATGGCAGACGAGCTCGAGGTCTGCGCCTGTTTCTTTGAACGCCGCTGAGAGCTTCAGTGTATCTTCGTCTTTCTCCATATCGTCACCGATATAGAGCACGTAAAAATGGGGCGCGGGAATCTTCACGAGCTTCGTCCCATATAGCGCCTTGCTGTCCGCAAAGCTCGCAAGCATGACGAGCGCACTGTAGATCAGCAAACGGTAAGGCATGTTCGGGTTGATACTACTCTGATGTTCGACGAGGACGACGGACTGATCTCTCCAGAGGAACGAAAGGTCGTTCTTTTGCTGGTCGAGAAACACATCGTCCAGCGTCGTGATGGTGATGTCGTCTGCACAGACATCGTCTTCCGGACGAATCGCCTGATAGAGCTCGGCAATCTCCCGCTTGTGATTGAAGAATGCCCGGAAAACAGTATCCTTGTATTGGCGGTTCGCCATGAAATTCATCCCTTTCTTTGCTCTTATTTTAGCGAAAATTGTCGGTTCCTGCAACTATAAAAGACTGCTCAAAACCTTTCTTCGAGTCATACGCCCTATCATAACCATGGTGCATGATAGCCGGATTCTATCTACTATTATCACTTGGTCTCAAAAATTCTTTCAGAAACCGTCAAATCCCATTGACAAGCGCCATAGAGGGTGCTAGGATGAAAGGCGAAAGAGATTTTTTTCACATAACCATAACAGGGGGTTATCAAACACAATGAACAACAGAAGAAAGATCGTCGTCATCGGTCCGCCGTCGCCAACAAGATTGCAGACTTCCAGCTCGCTACGGAAGTCGCTCTCATCGACCTCAATGAGGACAAGGCGTGGGGCGAGGCTGTCGACTCCAGCCATGCGACGAGCTGCGTCTACAGCACGAACATCAAGTTCCATCTCGGCGACTATGATGACTGCAAAGACGCAAACATCATCGTCATCACGGCTGGCCCGTCCATCCGCCCGGGTGAGACGCCGGACCGCCTGAAGCTCGCTGGCACGAACTCGAAGATCATGGCTTCCGTCATGGGCGAGATCGTCAAGCGCACGAAAGAGGCCATGATCATCGCGATCACGAACCCGCTCGATGTGGCGACGTATGTTCTTTCCACGCAGTTCGATTATCCCCGCAACCTCATCCTCGGCACGGGCACGATGCTCGAGACGTATCGTTTCCGCCGCATCCTCGCAAACAAGTACCAGGTGGACCCGAAGAACATCAGCGGCTTCGTGCTCGGCGAGCACGGCAACTCCGCGTTTGTCGCATGGTCGACGACGGCTTGCGCCGGCTTCCCGATCGATGACCTCGACGAGTATTTCCATCACACGGAGAAACTCAGCCACAAGGCTGTCGAAGACGAGCTCGTGCAGGTCGCTTACGACGTCATCAACAAGAAGGGTTTCACGAACACGGGCATCGCGATGGCAGCTTGCCGCTTCATCAAGTCCGTGCTCTACGATGAGCACACGATTCTCCCGTGCTCCGCAGTCCTCGATGGCGAGTATGGCCTCCACGATGTCGCGCTCTCTATCCCGCGCATGATCTGCGCCGATGGCGTCATGCGTTCGTTCGAAATCCATCTGACGGACGACGAGCTCGAGAAGCTCCATGCAGCCGCAAAGAGCGTCCGCTCCGCACTCGATGGCGCTGGCATCAAATAAGATTGCCTGACAACGGAATCCATGCAAAAAGGACTGTTGCTGACCGCAACAGTCCTTTTTGCATGCTTTGAATTTCAGATAACCCAGTTGTTCGGCGTGACGGTCGCGTCGAGGAGCGTCGCGTGGAGAATGGTGTTTGCGATGGCGGCGGCATCGTTGGGAGCGCGGCGACGTCGCCTGCGGCGGCTTCGTCCTTTGCGATGACAAGCACGATGAGGCCGGCATCGAGGAGGTGCTGCGTCGTGGCGGCGGCATCTTCGCCGGACTGCGGCGTGTAGAGGTACGTATGGCGGCCGCTGCGGACGAGGGTGTATTCGGCCTCGGCGATGGCCGCGGGCTTCGTGCCGTCGCTCGGCGAAAAGACGACGGCGAGCGGCGTCTGCCAGTTCAGCGCGCTGCGCATGGCGGGCGTGGCCGTGAAGCGTGCCTCGTCGCCGGCGCCGATCGTGCGCACGACGCCGGCCGCCGCCGTGCTGTTCGTGATGCGGTCGATGAGGATGAGTTCGCCCTGCGTTCGGTGCGCGGCGAACGGCGCGAGCACGACGGGCTCCGTCACGGCGATGCTGGCAAGCGCGATTTCATTCTTTTGGAGCGTCGTCGCGGCCTCGTGCTCGCCGGTGTTGATGTCGACCTTGTATTCGATTTTCGAGAGGATGCCCGGAATCTGACGCGTGCCGAGCTTGATCAGGAAGTTCTTGCCGACCGTGAGCTCGGCGTCGTCCATCCAGAGGATTTCGGCCTGGAAGGCATCGGCGAGCTCGAGGCCGCTGTCCTTTTCGAGCACGTTGCCGCGCGAGACATCGACTTCGCGATTGAGCTGGAGCGTGACGGGCTGGCCGGTGAAAGCACTCTGCGCGTCGTGGTCGGCGACGAGGATGCTTTTGACCTCGGCCGTCTCGCCGCTCGGCAGCACGCGCACGGTGTCGCCAACCGCGACGCTGCCGCTCTCGATCTGCCCCTGAAAGCCGCGGAACGTATGATTCGGACGGCAGACGCGCTGCACGGGCAGGTAGAAGCCCTGCTCGACGGCGGCATCCGCCGTCACATCGACCTGCTCGAGATATGGCAGCAGTGCCTCGTCCGTGTACCACGTCATGTTCGCGGATTTCTTCGTAACGTTGTCGCCCTCGGTCGCGGAGACGGGGATGATGACGACATTTTCGAGGTGGAGTTCTTTTTCGAGCTCGCCAATCTGCGCGGCGATTTCCGTGAACCGCTGCTCGTCGTAGCCGATGAGGTCCATCTTGTTGACGGCAAAGACGAAGTACCGGATGCCCATGAGTGCGCAAATTCTCGCATGCCGCCGCGTCTGCGTCAGCACGCCCTGCTTTGCGTCGACGAGGATGATGGCGAGGTCGGCGAACGACGCGCCGCAGGCCATGTTGCGCGTGTATTCCTCATGGCCCGGCGTGTCGGCGCAGATAAAGCTGCGATTGTCCGTCGTGAAATAGCGATAGGCCACATCAATCGTGATGCCCTGCTCGCGCTCGGCTAAGAGGCCGTCGAGCAGCAGCGAGTAGTCGATGGCGCCGCCGCGGCTGCCGACTTTGGAATCGAGCAGCAGCGCTTCTTTCTGGTCGGCATAGAGGAGCTTCGCATCGTAGAGCAGGTGGCCGATCAGCGTGGATTTGCCGTCATCGACGCTGCCGCAGGTAATGAATTTCAAGAGATCGTTCATCAGAAATAGCCCTCCCGTTTGCGTTTCTCCATGCTGCCCGCGCCGCCATCGTGGTCGATGACGCGGCTCGTGCGCTCCGATTCGACGGCGCCGAGCGTCTCCTGCACGATGGCGTCGAGCGTGTCGGCCGTCGATTCAACGCCGCCCGTCAGCGGATAGCAGCCGAGCGTGCGGAAGCGGATGACCTTGTGCTGAATGTCCTCGGGCTTCAGATGGAGCTTCTGCACGATGCGGTCGTCATCGACCATGATGATGTTGCCGTCGCGCTCGATGCACGGCCGCTCTTTGGCAAAATAGAGCGAGACGATCTCGAGGTTTTCGCGGCGGATGTACTGCCAGATGTCTTTCTCCGTCCAGTTCGAGAGCGGGAAGACGCGGATGCTTTCGCCCTTGTGAATCTGCGCGTTGTAGAGCTTCCAGAGCTCGGGGCGCTGGTTCTTCGGGTCCCAGGCCTGCGCGGCGTTGCGGAACGAGAAGATGCGCTCTTTCGCGCGCGATTTTTCCTCGTCGCGCCGCCCGCCGCCGAACGCCGCCGTGAAGCCGTATTTCGTCAGCGCCTGCTTAAGTGCCTGCGTCTTCATGATGTCCGTGTACGACGCGCCATGGTCAAACGGGTTGATGCCCGCCTTGATGCCCTCTTCGTTCTTGTACTCGATCATATCGAGGCCGTATTTCTTCGCCTGCGCGTCGCGGAACGCGATCATCTCGTGGAACTTCCACGTCGTGTTGACGTGGAGGAACGGGAACGGCGGCTTCTCCGGGTAGAATGCCTTGAGCGCGAGGTGCATCATGACCGTGCTGTCCTTGCCGATGGAATAGAGCATGACCGGTTTCTCACATTCAGCCGCCACTTCGCGGATGATGTAGATGGCCTCGGCTTCGAGCGCGTCGAGGTGCGAAAGTTTTCCCATGTGTCTCTTCCTTTCAAAGGCGGACGTCGTTCAATACGCGTTCGCCTGTTTTTTGTTGACCACGATGCGCTGCTCCTCGCCATCCGCGAGCTTCAGCACCCAGGCCAGCGTGTCATCGCTGTCCTCTGCATAAAGCCTGCCGCCCGCGCCGCCGAGCTCGGCCTCGAGCGTGAAGAAGATTGCGTCTTTCGGGCACTCCTTCACGCACGCCGTACAGCCCCAGCAGTCGCGCTGGTCGCGGATGGCGGCTTTTCCGGCCCGCAAGAACAGCAGGTTGCCCGGGCAGACGTCTGTGCAGCGGCCGCAGCCGATGCAGTTCGAAGTTTCGATACGGATACTCATGTTTCCACCTCGATAGTACGAATGACTCCAAAAGCAAATCTATTCCAGCCTCCCTCTAGAGGGAGGGGGACCGCGAAGCGGTGGTGGGAGTAGTAAGATGCGATAACTTGGCAAGAATGCATGCGTCGCTAAAGTCTTTAGCAACGTTCTGCATACTTGTTTGTCTCCATCACCCAACTACTCCC
>CACZFT010000140.1 GCA_902780535.1 uncultured Selenomonas sp.
GCTGGCATCACGACGTTCATCGCGCTGGCCTACATCATCTTTGTCAATCCGAACATCCTCTCGGAAGCCGGCATCCCGAAAGAGGCGGCCATCGCCTCGACGATCTGGATTGCTGCGCTCTCGACGATGGTCATGGGTGTTGTCGCGAATTACCCGGTCGCTCTGGCACCGGGCATGGGCCTCAACGCGTTCTTTGCTTACTATGTCTGCGGCACGCTCGGCCTGCACTGGACGGTCGCACTCGGCGCCGTCTTCTTCTCCGGCGTCCTGTTCCTGATTCTGACGGTCAGCCATATCCGCCAGGCCATCATCAATGCCGTGCCGCAGAACCTGCGCGTCGCCATCGGCGTCGGCATCGGCCTGTTCATCGCGTTCATCGGCCTCAAGGGCACGGGCCTCATCGTGCCGGACAAGGCGACGTTCATCGGCCTCGGCCATGTGACGAGTCCGACGACGCTGCTCTCGCTCTTCGGTCTCGTGCTGACGGGCGCGCTCATGGCAAGGGGCATCCAGGGCTCCATCCTCATCGGCATCGTCGCGACGACGGTGCTCTCGATGTGCCTCGGCTATTCGCCCATCCCGCACGGCATCGGCGACATCGTCAGCACGAGCATGCCGCACATGGGTGCGACGTTCGGCCAGCTCGACATCATGGGTGCCTGGAACTACGGCATCGTCTCGATCATCTTCACGTTCACGGTCGTCGAGCTCTTTGACAACATGGGCACGCTAATCGGCCTGACGTCGAAAGCGAAGCTCGTGAAGCCGAACGGCGAAATCGAGAACCTCGACCGCGCACTCACGACGGACGCTGTCGGCACGATTTTCTCGTCCATCTTCGGCACGTCGACGGTCACGAGCTACATCGAGAGCGCGGCCGGCATCGCGGCGGGCGGCAAGACGGGCCTGACGGCCGTCACGGTCTCCATCTGCTTCTTCATCGCGCTGCTGTTCGCACCGCTCGTCGGCCTCGTGCCGGGCTTTGCGACGGCACCCCCGCTGATCCTCGTCGGCGCGCTCATGATGGCGGAAGTCGGCAAGATCAATTTCCAGGATTTCTCGGACGGCCTGCCGGCATTCCTGACGATTATCATGATGCCGCTGACGGGCTCGATTGCGAACGGCTTCGCATTCGGCTTCGTGAGCTATGCCTTCATGAAGACGGCGGTCGGCAAATATAAGGAAGTCAGCTGGATCATGTGGCTCGTGTCGATCGCGTTCGTGATCAACCTGGTCATGCGTTCGTAAGTTGTTTGTGGAAACTTTTTCTTGACATCAAAGCGGGGACTATGGTAAGATTCACTACTGTAAGCGCAGAAATTGCGCTTTGATCGGGCGCGAGCCCGTTCCCCAACCGCACGACGAGGTTCTTTTGAAAACGCGCAAGCGTACCGCAGTCGGCGAGTCATCAACAGGGAGGTGTTTTCATGTACGCAATCATCAAAACGGGCGGCAAGCAGTACAAAGTTTCCGAAGGTGATGTCATCACGGTCGAGAAGCTCGCTGCCGCTGAAGGCGAAGCTGTGACGTTCGACGAAGTTCTGACGGTCGTCAATGATGCTGATGTCAAAGTCGGCAAACCGGTCGTCGAGGGCGCGAAAGTCACGGGCAAAGTCGAGGCTCAGGGCAAAGGCAAGAAGATCCGCATCTTCAAGTACAAGGCAAAGTCCAACTACCGCAAGCGTCAGGGCCATCGTCAGCCGTTCACGAAAGTCGTCATCGAGAAGATCGAAGCCTAATCCATGATTACGGTTGAGATCTTTACAGAGGAGGACGGGAAGATTACCGGGTTCAGCGCCAGCGGCCATAGCGGCACGGCGCCGCGCGGCGAGGACATCGTCTGCGCCGGAGTCTCGTCCCTCACGGATTCCGCCTACCTCGGCATTACGGAGTATCTGCATCGAAATGTCATCTCGAAAGACTCGAGCGGAGAGCTTCAATTGATGCTGGAGGGCCGTCCAGACGAACGGACGGAGGCAATCCTCGAAACCATGCTTCTGGGGCTTATGGAGATTTCCAAAGCTTACCCGAAAGCTTTACGCATCCAACGAAACAAGTGAGGTGAAAACATATGTTCATGTTCGATCTTCAGCGCTTCGCGCATAAGAAGGGCGTCAGCTCGACGCGCAACGGCCGCGACAGCGAGTCGAAGCGCCTCGGCGTCAAGGAGCATGCTGGCACGGTCGTGACGGCCGGCAGCATCCTCGTCCGCCAGCGCGGCACGCATTTCCATCCGGGCCACAATGTCGGCATCGGCAAGGACGATACGCTGTTCGCGAAGGTGGCCGGCAAGGTCGCTTTCGAGCGCAAAGGCAAATACAACCGCCAGGTCAGCGTCTACACGGCGGAAGAAGCTATGTAATAGCGAAATAAGGTACCTGCGCTGCCAGTTTGGTGGCGCGGGTATTTTTTATTATATAGAAGCGTAAAATTCGCGTTGCGAATTTTGCGTAAGCGATTCGCACGAAATTGCGCGTCGCTTCGCTCCTTCAATTTCGGCTCACTGCTTAAAAAGGAAACAAACATGCAATTTATCGACAAAACCAAGGTCATCGTCAAGGCTGGCGACGGCGGGCATGGCAAGTCGGCGTTCCGCCGCGAGAAGTTCGTGCCGAAAGGCGGCCCGGCAGGCGGCGATGGCGGGCGCGGCGGCGACATCATCTTCCGCGTCGATCCGAATATGAACACGCTGCTCGATTTCCGCTATCATCGGAAATTCAAGGCCGACAATGGCGAGAACGGTGACATCAAGAACCAGTATGGCGCAAATGCCGCACCGTGCATCGTCAAAGTCCCGCCTGGAACGACGGTGCGCGACGAGGCGACGGGCGAACTCATCGCCGACCTCACGGAAGTCGGGCAGGAAGCCGTCGTCGCAAAGGGCGGGCGCGGCGGCCGCGGCAACGCGAAGTTCGCGAATGCAGCGAACCGCGCCCCGACGTTTGCGGAGTTCGGCGAGCCGGGCGAGGCGAAGAACCTGATCCTCGAGCTCAAGCTGCTCGCAGACGTCGGTCTCGTCGGCTATCCGAGCGTCGGCAAGTCGAGCCTCGTGGCCGCGGTCTCGGCCGCGCGGCCGGAGATTGCCGAATATCATTTCACGACAATCACGCCTGTGCTCGGTGTCGTCAAGACGGACTATGAGAAGAGCTTCGTCATGGCGGACATCCCGGGCCTCATCGAGGGGGCAGCGGACGGCGTCGGCCTCGGGCACGACTTTTTGCGCCACGTCGAGCGCACGAAGCTGATCCTGCACATCGTTGACGCGTCGGGCCTCGAAGGCCGCGACCCTGTCGAAGACTACTACAAGATCAACGCGGAGCTCCAGAAGTACAGCGAAAAGATTGCGAAGCGCACGCAGATTCTCGTTGCGAACAAGATTGATCTGCCCGAGGCGCAGGAGCATCTGCCCGCGCTCAAGGCGCTTGCCGAAAAGGAAGGGCTCAAGTTCTTCGAGATTTCGGCCGCGACGCACAAGGGGCTCAAGGAGCTCATTTCCTACGTTGGCGAATGGCTCGACAATTATGTGGAAGAGCCGGAGGCGACGGACGACGAAGTCGTCTATGACGAGGATGCAGCCCGCGAGGCGGAGAAAATCGAAATCACGCGCAACGATGCCGGCGACTTCATCGTCAGCGGCAAGGCGCTCGAGAAGCTCGTCGCGATGACGAACTTCAACAACGACGAGGCCATCCGCCGCTTCCAGTACATCTGGCGCATCAAGGGCATCGACGAGAAGCTCAAGGAGCGCGGCATCAAGGAAGGCCAGACCGTCCACATCGGCGAGATGGAATTCGAGTGGCGCGAGTGACGCGTCTTTATAGATAGATACGAAAGGAACCGATATGCTTAGAAACTCACTGACGGGCAAGCAGAAGAGCTTTCTGCGCTCGGAAGGCATGAAGCTCGAGCCGGTCGTCATGGTCGGCAAGGACGCCGTGACGCCGGCCGTCGTGCAGTCGGCACGCGACGTCATCAAGAAGCGCGAGCTCATCAAGGTGCGCGTGCTCAACAACTGCCTCGAAGAGGTCGAGGACGTCATGACAGTGCTCGCGGAGCGTTGTGATGCGAACCTCGTGCAGATCAAGGGCAACACGGGGCTGCTGTTCAAGCGCAATTTCGAGAAGCCGAAGATCGAGCTGCCGTGATGGAAAAAGGGGAGAACGAAATGGATGCACGCGAAAGCCTCAAAGTGGCAAAGCGCATCGTCGTCAAGGTCGGCACGTCGACGCTGGCCTATGGGCCGGGCCGCATGAACCTCTACAACATCGAGCATCTCGTGCGCGGCCTTGTCGATATGGCGAATGAGGGGCGTGAGATGATTCTCGTCTCGTCGGGCGCGATTGCGGCCGGCCTCGGCCGCCTCGGCATGACGGAAAAGCCGGACTCCATCCCCGAGAAGCAGGCCATCGCGGCCGTCGGGCAGGGCATGCTCATGCATATCTATGAGAAGTTCTTTGCTGAGTACGGCAAGACTGCGGCGCAGGTGCTCCTGACGCGCGAGAATTCTGTGCGTCACAACCAGTACATCCATTCGCGCGAGGCGCTCTGCGCCATGCTCGAGATGGGCGCCATCCCCGTCATCAATGAGAACGATGCCGTGACGGTGGACGAAATCAAGATTGGCGACAACGACCAGCTTTCGGCGACGGTCGCGACGCTCGTCGATGCCGACGCACTCATCATCCTCTCGGACATCGACGGCCTCTACACGGCGAATCCCGCGACGCATCCAGACGCGCAGATCATCCATGAAGTGCCGGAAATCACGCCAGAGATCGAGCGGCTGGCGGGCGGCGCTGGCACGACGATGGGCACGGGCGGCATGATGACGAAGATCGAGGCAGCGAAGGTCGCGATGAATGCCGGCGTCACAATGGTCATCGCGCCAGGCGCGCGCGACCATGTGCTCCGCGACGTGCTGAACGGCGAGGAAATCGGTACGCTGTTCCCTGCGAAGGAGAGCCATCTGCGCCTGCGCAAGAGCTGGATTGCATTCGGCAAGCGCATCGAGGGCGACCTCGTCGTCGACCGCGGCTGC
>CACZFT010000141.1 GCA_902780535.1 uncultured Selenomonas sp.
GGCTGAACGACAGCAGGAGAAGGAACCTGAATGCCTCGTAAGCGGAAACGCCGCAGCCTTTGCGGATGTTTGCCCGGCGGAGCAGTTCGGCCACCTTCAATTCCTGCATGACGTGAAAAAATCTGGCAGAGGTATTCCCATTGGCGATGTTTTGCTGTAACATGAGATTGGCACCTTTCTTGGTTGGATGTTTTTTGTCAATCTCATTATACCAAGGCAAGGTGCCTTTGTGTTGTCAAGGAAGCAATCTATCGACCAATGGAGCCGTATTTTACGCAGTTCTAGCTGCTATTGACGAGTGGGAAAGTTGAGTATATGTACATGCAAGAAGGAAATCACCCAGGCACTTGAAAGGAGCAACCACCATGAAAACGATCGAGAAACTCGAAACCCTCTACCGCAAAGGCGAGATGCCATCAGCGGAACAGCTGAAAGACCTCGGCTTCTGCCCGGCCTTCGGATGGCACTACCTCCAGAGCCGCATCGACGAGAACGAGGTCATCGACTTCAACGACTTCTTCGACAGCGACATCGAGGGCATCGCCCGCGACCTCCAGGCGAACGGCATCCACGCCTTCACGATTTCCCAGCAGGCCGCCCGCCTGCTCGACAAGGTGGACGCCTTCACGGAGCACGGAGCGAAGCTCGAGGGTTTCACGAAAATCCACGACGGCTGCGGCGGCAAGATGCCGGCACTTAAGGAAACAATGATTTAATCTGACTACTGGAAAAACGTCCTCTTACACGATACAATAAAGATAGGAATCGGTTATCGCGAAAGGAGGCTACCAAAATGTCGCGAAGTGAATATGCTCATCGGAAAAGAATTCCGAAACGAGAGATGTTTCTGCATCAAATGGATGACATCATTCCTTGGACTCGCTGGGTCGATCTCATCCGTCCCGTTTATCCGAACGGCAAGCGCGGACGCCCTCCAAAGGAAATCGAATGCATGCTTCGTATGTACCTGATGCAAGTTTGGTTCAATCTGTCCGATGAAGGAATCGAGGATGCTGTTTACGACAGCTATTCCATGAAGAACTTCCTCAAATTGGATTTCCGCAAAGAACAAGTTCCAGATGCAACAACACTTCTGAAATTTCGACATCTCTTGGAAGACCATGGCATCGGAGAAAAGATTTTCAACGACATCAACGCACGCCTCCTGGAAGTCGGGCTTATGATGAAAGGCGGCACCATCGTTGATGCTACGATCATCTCCGCGCCAAGCTCGACGAAGAATGCAACCAACACACGGGATCCCGAAATGCATCAGACGCGCAAGGGCAATCAATGGTACCATGGGATGAAAATCCATTCCGGCGTAGATGCTGGAACGGGATATGTTCACACCATCACAGCCACGGCCGCCAACGTTCATGACATTTGCGAGGCGAAGAAATTGCTGCGCGAAGACGATCACGTCATGTATGGGGATTCCGGGTATCTCGGCGTGGAAAAGCGCGAAGAAATCAAAGGAGACGAGCGCTTTTCCCATATGGACTTCAGGATTGTCAAGCGACCGTCGCAGCACAGGATCAAAGAATCCTATCAAGGAATCGACTATGACCGTCTGGAAGACCGTCGAAAATCCTCCATCCGGTGCAAGGTAGAACATCCGTTCCTCATCGTGAAGAAACAGTTTGGCTATGCGAAGGTTGTGTATCGCGGGCTTCAGAAAAATCTTCACAGGTTCTTCTTGCTGTTCGGGTCGGCCAACCTCCTGATGTGCATTCGTGCAGGACGACAGGTAGAATTCTGCTACGGGTAAGGGTAGCTACGCCCAAAAAGGAGACAGCTACCGAAATAGCAAGCCCTGCCGTCAAAATTGATTCGAAAGCATCCACTCAGAAAGGACATTTCGAGTTTATCACTATTCTTGTGTCAAAAAATTGATTAAATCAGCATTCCTTAGAAAATGACAATCTTTGTCTCGTCACGAACGGCATGCCTGCTCGATCAGGCGACGATATTCCGGATAGAATGGCGATGCCTTCCAGGACGGTTCTTCCTGCAAGACGCGCTCTCCCTGTACCAGGAAGTTCTTCCATCCCGCCTGAATGGCTTGCGTTGTTCCCTGTCCGGCTTGCAACAAAGATGCCCATTGCAGCTGATGCCAGAGGAAGGCGTCTTTCGTGGCAGGCTGTCCTTTGCAAAAGTCCGCTCTCAAGATGCCGACGAATCCGCCGTTCCCCTCGCTCCGCGCAATCGCATGCAACAATTCGCACCACATCACGAAGATCATCGGCTGCCCATCGATGAAACAGGATTCCAGCCAATGGACAGCAGACAGGAACCGGCGCCGAAAAACGCCTGCACTCAACCCACCGACAGGATAGCGTCCATTTTGCAGAAGATGTTCGAAAACATCTGCAGGGCGTTCTGCTCGGAGCGGCTCATGGACAGGATATGCAGCTTCCATCTGCCACTCCGCATCCATCCCTTCCGGGCCGGAAGCAAATGCAGCACTGTATTCCCAGTCCTGCATTTCCAGGAATGACACCATGCGTTGCACCTTGTCCGGCGTCATGCTTTCCCCCGGCAGAACCCATTGTACATAATCGCCATGCACACGGTCTTCCAAGATGCGCGACCAGCCCTCTTCGACTGCAGGAATCCATGTAATCTCATCAGCAACAGAAGGTTCGGTGACCTCCGGTCTTCCCTCAGCCATGCAGAGCACGAAAATTTCACGATATGGATACGTCTGTTCCCATGCATCTTGCAGCATGCGCTGCCACGAAACATCCGTCTCTCCCTCCCATACAAGGATGATGCTGACAATTTTATGGCGCAGCAAGACCTTTGTTTCCGCCAGCTGTTCAGCGACGCGTTCCGCTGCTGCCATGACGTTTCCGATGAGATCTGCCGGCGCTGAGGAGGTATAGCGAAGCTCCTGTTTCTGGACATAGGGCGAAAGATCATACGTCTCGGGTGCTTTCAGCGCATCTTCCTGCATGATTGCCTCATGCGAGCGCAGGCCGTCAAAATATCGTTTCAGGTAGGATGCTGTCAGCGTATGAACTGTATACTTCGACACGTTGTTCAGCCAGCTCGTCGCGACTTTCGTTGCATACTGGTCTTGGCTGCGCCAATGGAAATGCGCCGTATGCAGGAACGGCACCATTGTCATGGGCACGCCGCTGCCATCATCCAGATATTCTCCCGAATGCGCCCCCTGGATCAATTCATAGGAACGACCATGGATGTATCCTTGCGCTCCGACGATGGTTTTTTGTCCGTCGCTGAACTCCTTTTCCCGCCTGCAGGGACGCAAAAGCAAAAACTGGTCTCGATCTTTTTCCGGAAACAACGGCTCATAGCGACGCCAGTGCAAACAATAGAGTCCCTCAGGATCCAGAATCTCCAGGATCTGCCGGCATGAAAGATCATTTTCGTCGTTCACGAGGAATTCATCGGCATCAAACGGCAGAACAAGGTCAGCGCCATGCTGAGTAATAGCTTCTCGCGTCAAGCTATTCATGACTTCGCGGTGCGCAAGTTCCACACGATAAAGCCGATGAAGCGTCAGAGGCAGTCCCTCGTCACGCAGTTTCTGCAAAATATCCCATGTCGCATCCGAACTTTGATGGTCCGCGATGATCATCTCGTCCGCATACGTCAGGCTGTGGCGCACGAAGCTCTCGATGATGTCGGCCTCATTCTTCACCATGGAAACCAGTACGATCTTCTTCATAAATGTTCCCTCGCATCCACTCATCTTGTATCATTCTCTCTCAATTCTACAACATCAAGCCGGGTTTTACAACACGCGCCACAATGCCCGCATCTGCCCGTCCGCCGCAGTTGACGGTAAACCGATAAAACGCTATAATGTTGACTATGGATTGATTTCTCGCAAACTCTATTAGAAATGAGGCATTTCCCATGAACCTTCGCGAACTCACCATCGACCAGCTTGTTGACAAGATTATTGCGGGCTACCGCATCCAGCGGACGGACGATCTTTCGTATTTCCTTGATGCCGACCTCGAAGAACTGCGGCGCGGCGCGGGCCGGCTGCAGTCGCATTTCTGCGGCAAGCATGTTGATTTCTGCACGATCATCAATGGCCGCTCGGGCCGCTGCGGCGAGAACTGCAAATACTGTGCGCAGGCCGCCTGCCACCATACGGGCATTGACGAATACGGCTTTCTGCCGAAAGAAGAAATCATCGCGAATGCGAAGGCAAACCAGGATGCGGGCGCAAACCGCTTCGCCATCGTGACGTCGGGCCGCGCGCTTGTCGGAAAGGACTTCGACAAGGCCATCGACACGTACAAGGAAATGAAGAAGACGCTGACCATCGACCTCTGCGCCTCGCATGGCCTGCTCTCGCGCGAGCAGCTCCACCGCCTGCACGAGGCCGGCGTCACGAGCTACCATCACAACATCGAGACGAGCCGTCGCTTCTTCCCCCAGATCTGCACGAGCCATACGTATGACGACCGCATCAAGACGATCAAGATGGCGCAGGAGGAAGGTTTCTGCGTCTGCTCGGGAGGCATCATCGGCATGGGCGAGACGTGGGAAGACCGCCTCGACATGGCCATCTCGCTGCAGGAGCTCGGCATCGAGTCCATCCCCATCAACGCGCTGATGCCGATCAAGGGCACGGGCATGGAAGGCCGCCCGCAGCTCCCGGCAGATGACATCCTTCGCACGATTGCGTTCTTCCGCTTTATCAACCCGACAGCGAACATCCGCCTCGCGGCCGGCCGCAAGCTGCTGCCGCAGAATGGCGCGACGGCGTTCCAGACGGGCGCATCAGCCTCGATTACGGGCAACATGCTCACGACGTCCGGCACGACGATCAAAGAGGACATGCAGATGCTCAAAGACCTCGGCCTCACGAACAAGGATGAGGACTGCGAAGTGTCGACGGGGACATGCGGGGCGCACTGAAAAATCGAATAAAAATCATAAACCTGAATTATTCAACCGGCAAAGGATCAACACTGTCGAGCCCTTGCCATAACTAACGAAATGCTTCTTTCCGTCCTTCACCCGATGGGTTGAGAC
>CACZFT010000142.1 GCA_902780535.1 uncultured Selenomonas sp.
CTACCGCCCGACGGAGAATCGTGTGTCTATCTTCACGAAGTATCCAGCCATCCGGCAGTATCCAGTCGCGGACGCGAATACGTCCCTCTGCGTCGAGCTCGAAACGGAGCGTGGCCCATTCGTGGTTTACGGGACGATTTTCGGTATTTATGGAAACCGCAGGCCGTCGTTTCGGCAGGACATCGAAGAGCAGATGGAGGATGTGCGGCGCTTGGCGGAGCATGGTCATGCAATCTGCCTCTGCGGCGATTTCAACTGTTCTTTTTTCGACAACTACTATTTCACGAACTGGGCACGGCAGACGCTGACGGAAACGTTCGCAGCGTGCGACCTGGAGCTCGTGACAGGGGGCCAGCCGGAGTGCATCGACCATATCGCACTTTCACGCAGCTTTCCGCGAGAAGGCACAGTAACTGTTCGAGAGTGGAACCTCGATAAGACGCTTTCCGACCACAAGGGCATTTGCATCGACATTTGAAATAGCCAGGAGATGCACCAATGGAGATTCGTTTCGCGGAACCGGAAGACCTCGATCTCGTCTTTCAGTTCATCCACGACCTTGCCGCATACGAGCACAAGGAAGATGAGGTTGTCGCCCGGAGGGAAGATCTGGCCGCTTGGATGTTCGAGCGCCGGACGGTCGAGGTGCTGTTTGCGATAGAAGACGGCGAGGAAGTCGGCTTTGCGCTGTTCTTCCACAATTTCGCGACGTTCCAGAGAAAGGCCGGCATCTATCTCGAAGACCTGTTCGTCCGGCCGGAGCATCGTGGCAAAGGCTGCGGCAAAGGACTGTTCGCCGCGCTTGCGCGGCTTGCGGACGAGCGCGGTTGCGCGTTCCTCGAATGGCGGGTGCTGAAGTGGAATCGCCCGAGCATCGGATTTTATGAATCGCTCGGCGGGAAGCCGCTGGAGGAATGACTGACGTACCGCCTGGCGGATGCACCGCTGAAAGCCTTGGAGGAAAACGGATAGCATGATTGAGTACGGACAGAAGGAAATGGACGACCTTGCGGGCAAGGACCCGGTGCTGGCGAGGCACATCGCGCATAAAAAAGGCCGCTTCCATTGAAGGAGGATTCATGAACGAAATCACAAATGGAGCAGCAAGGCTCTGGACACCAGAATTTCTTTCCATGAGCGGCAGCAATTTCCTGCTGTTCATTTCGCAATACATCATGATCGCGGCGCTGCCCATCTATATCATGGACAGCCTCGGTGGCGGTGAGCTCGAAGCCGGCATGGCGATGACGTTCTTCCAGATCGGCACGGTGACGGCGCGGCCGCTAGCGGGACGCTTGATTGACGGCATCGACAAACGCCGGTTGCTTCGTATCGTCGCGGTGCTCTTCATTGTCATCATGGGAGCGTTTCTCGTCTTGCCCGGACTCATGGGCATCTATGGATTGCGCCTTGCGCATGGCGCCCTGTTTGCTGTGGCGACGACGGCTGCTGCGGCGCTCGCCGTCCTTGTCCTCCCGCCCGAACGGAAAGGCACGGGCATCGGCTATTTTGCCCTATCGACGAATCTCGCGATGGTGGTCGGTCCGATGCTCGGCCTTCTCATCATCGGGGGGCTCGGAGCGCGCGTGATGTTCGCATTCCTCACGGCGTGTGCCGTCTTGACAGCGGTGCTCCTGCTCTGGAGGAAGCTGCCGGACGAGATCATGCAGCCATCGCGCCGACGGAGGAAGGGATTGTCGCTCCGGGATTTCTTCGAGCGGCGCTCGGTGCCGGCAGCCTTCCTTGGCGGGCTCGTATTTTTCGCTTATGGCGGCGTGCTGACGTTCCTGCCGCTCTATGCGAGGAGTCTCGGGATGCAGGAGGAGACGAGCTTGTTCTATGCGGTCTTCGCTGCCGTCATCGTCGTCTCGCGCCCGCTCATCGGCCGCATGTTCGATCGCTTCGGCCCTGACGCGACCGTCTGGCCGGGATTCGTTGCTTTCGGCCTCGGCATGGTGCTGCTTGGCAGTGTAGAAAGCCTCGTCGGGCTTTTTGTGGCGGCTGCCGTGCTCGGCCTCGGATTTGGTGCGCTTTCTCCCGCCTTCCAGACGCTTGCTGTCACGAGCGCCCCGCCTGCGCGCAGCGGAGTCGCGACAGCGACCTATTTCTGGTCGCTCGATATCAGCGTCGGCTTGGCTGCTGTCTTGCTTGGGTTCGTTGCCACGGCTTGCGGATATTCATTCCTCTATGGAATCGTGTTGCCAGCCGTCATCGTGGGGAATGCCATCTGCTATTTCTTCTGGAGAAAAACGGCTCGCGTCGGTCGCCGTCGTAAATGAATGGATTTCAGGGAAAGCCGTTGGAAGGTTGAAACATCCGGAGATTAGGCAGTGAGGAAGAAATTTATGGGCGGTGACAGAATGAGCATCGAGAGTGATGTGTTTGAACGGCATCAGCCGGATGGGAAACGCTGTGAGGCGTATGGATTCCAGCGGGCGGGAGACGTGTGGCGGTTGGAACGGACATTCCTCGATGGTGCGTTCCGTGCGGCCGTGACGATTGATGCGGTGGGGCGGGTGACGGGCGAGGTCATCGATACGATGACGGATGAGGAGTATCTGCCGTTGCGCTTGAAAAATCCTGCTGGCAGCTACGTCTACGGCGTGCGTCATGCGTACGAGGAACTGCTGCGCGGCATCGCGGAGGCTTGCTTCGTCCGCGTGCCGTTCGCGTCGGCGCAGGCGAACCGCATCTGCATGAAAGTTCAAGAAACGTGGGGCGATGCGCCGGAGTTTCCGTGGAAGGAAAAGGCGTATGCGACAAGCGGCGTGTTCCGCCATCCGGAGACGCAGAAATGGTACGGCCTCATTATGCCGGTGACGTGGGCAAAACTCGTGCCGGGGCGGGAGGGGCGCGTGGAAATCCTCAACGTCAAGGTCGGCGATGCCGCCGGCGCGGCCGCGCAGGAAG
Source organism: uncultured Selenomonas sp. (assembly GCA_902780535.1). Taxonomy (GTDB): domain Bacteria; phylum Bacillota; class Negativicutes; order Selenomonadales; family Selenomonadaceae; genus Selenomonas_C. Next base: position 2,911 of record CACZFT010000142.1, read on the forward strand.
GGCGCTATCCCGCCTATCACATGAACAAGAAATATTGGATTTCCATCGTGCTCGATGATACGTTGGCGGACGATGTTTGCTGCGAAAGGGAAAAGATGATGCGTGCGCGAAGAACGTGCAGGAGGGAAACGAATCGTGACAAGAGAACGGAAAATGGATATCCTCATGTATTTGATGATCGTGAATGTCATTCTTGCGGTGGTCAACATCGTATTGCTTCTGCGATGACTGGCAGGAATCATGGGAGGCGGGCGGCGTGATTGCGTACGGTCAGAAAGAAATGGACTACCTCGCGGGTAAAGACCCGGTCATGGCGAAGCTCATCGCGCACTACGGTCATTTCAAGCGCGGCGTGGAGGAGACGGTGTTTTCGTCGCTCGTCACGCATATCGTGAGCCAGATGCTTTCGAACAAGGTCGGGGCGGTGCTGAATGGCCGGCTGCATACGCTCGTGGGCGAATACACGCCGGAGAGCATCTTGCGGCAGACGCCCGCAGCCATCAAGGGCATCGGCATCAGCCGGCGCAAAGCGGACTACATCGTCGGATTAGCAAGAGGAACGGCGGACGGTCGGTATGATTTCGATGGCCTGGAGGGCATGACGGATGCGGAAGTTGTGGCGTATCTTTGCCAAATTCCAGGCGTTGGAAAATGGACGGCAGAGATGATCGCGGAGTTCACGCTCGGGCGGCTCGATATTTTCAGCTACGGCGATGCAGCCCTGCGCGGCGGCATGGTGAAAGCGCACGGCTTCAAGACGCTATCGAAGTTACGGTTCGAGCGGTACCGTAAGAAATACACGCCGTATTGCTCGGTCGCGTCGCTTTATTATTATGCGGTGAATGACGATGACGAGGCGTGGCTGTAAAACAGTGACAATATTTGAAGAAGGCTCAGCTTTTGGTGATATGCTCCCCTTAGATAGGACAATGAAAAAATCAAAGTCCTACTGAGGGGAGCGTATTTTTATGCCACATAAAACAAAGGTAGCAGTAGCGACTATGGTGGAAGCCTGTAAAACCTACATTGCAGGGGAAAGCTCCTTCACTCAGATCGCTAGCCGTCTGGGAGTCGATCGGGCATCTGTCCGGAGATGGGTAGGGAGATACCAATCCGAAGGAGCCGATGGGCTCATCCCGCAAGGACGCAACCGCTCTTACTCACCAGAGCTAAAGTTCCAAGCAGTCACGGAATATCTGAGTGGCATCACATCGGTGACGCAACTTTGCGAAAAATACCAGATCAAGTCACCGTTCCAGCTTCGCCATTGGATCAAGCAGTATAATAGTCATGAGGAGTTCAAACCTCGGTCAGGAGGAAGCCGCATGACGAAGGGACGGAAGACAACGCAAGACGAGCGCAAGGAAATCGTCGATTACTGCTTGAAACATGACATGAACTACGGGGAAGCCGCAAAGACCTATCAGGTCTCCTACCACCAAGTCTACCAGTGGGTGAAGAAATACAAGGCGATGGGCGATGCAGGGCTCGAAGACCGACGGGGGCACCGCGTCGGCAGCTTGCCTTCCCGCACGGAGGAAGAGGAGCTGCGTGACAAGGTCGCGGGCCTGGAGCGGCAAGTCTACTGGCTCCAGCTGGAGAACGACTTCCTAAAAAAAGTGAAGGAACTGGAAAGAAGGGATGCCTTGGTACAACGCGCAAGCTCCGCGAGTACGAAGCAGCAGAAGCATTGACCCAGCCGAACGGGCCGTATACGATCAAGGACATCTGCGAAAAGGCGCATATCGCGCGGTCGGCCTATTACCACTGGAAGCGCGGCGTGAAAGGCCAGCGCGAGCAGGAGAACGAACGCCTTGCAGAAGAAGTCGAGAAGATCCATGAGGAAGACCCGTCCAAGGGATACCGCAGGATTGCCGACGACCTCAACGCCAACGCGCCGGACGGCAAGCGCATCAACGACAAGCACGCCCTGCGGCTCATGCGCAAGCTCGGCATCCAATCGAACGTGAAGGGGCGGCACAACAGTTGCACGCGTGCTGCGCGGCATCCCGAATACACCGCAGAAAACATTCTAAACCGGAAGTTCCATGCCGACCGTCCGAATGAAAAATGGTTGACCGATGTCTCAGAGTTCAAGTACACGGACGGACAAGGGACACATAAGCTCTTCTTGAGCGCCATCCTCGACCTTTTCGACCGCCGGATCGTGGCGTTTCAGCTGAGCGACCGCAATGACAATCTTCTCGTCTTCGATACGTTCGACAAAGCCGTGGCGGAGAACCCCGAGGCGCATCCCCTGTTCCATAGCGACCGCGGCTTCCAGTACACCAGCCGCACGTTCCATGCAAAGCTCGTTGGGCACGGCATGACGCAAAGCATGTCCCGTGTCGGCCACTGCATCGACAACGGCCCGATGGAAGGTTTCTGGGGCATCCTGAAACGGGAACGCTACTACGGAAGGACGTTCACGAGCAAGAACGGGCTTGTCCAGATGATCCAAAGCTACATCTGGTACTACAACCACAAGCGACTGCAACGCCATCTCGATGTCATGACACCATGGGCGTACCACAAAACACATCTTGTCGCATAAAAATACCTGCTCCAAATTTAGGAGCAGGTGATAGTTTCGTTATTTATTTGCGTGTCCTATTGACGGGGAGCACACCACAACGTCCGGGCGCTTTCATTGTGTTCCATAGGACACACAAACAAAAAGGCCGAGCGCAATTCTCGGCCTGGTCCCCATACGAAATCATCTCGCCTTGGGCAACACTATCATGGATATTATAACCGATTCGGCGAAAAGCGCAACGCTTTTTGACTTGATAAACCTTGCGGGAGCGCGGTACAATAAGAAACACGACAATCATATGAAGAATGGAGGCGGTACGACAATGAAAAAGCAAGCGTTCGCTCGCAAACGCCAATATCGCAAGATGGGCAAGACATATGTTTCCGAGTACCAAGCGTTCGATCTTTTCAGCACGCAGGCGGAATACATCCTCGCCGGCCTGCGAAGGTTCTATTCCATGAAGCGATGGGGGACATCGCCGAACGACATCTTGGAGAAAGCGTGCAAGCGGCACGGCATCTGTATGGAAGATAGCTACGAGGAGCACAAAGAAGCGATGGATGCGGCATCTGCCGAGGCACGTGCCGAATGGGATGCCGATCTTTGCGAGATGATCTACATCTTCGACCAGATTGCAAACGACTTCCCGGATTCGCCGCTTTATCTTTGGACATCCGAAGAATCGGACAAGCTTGACAAGCAAGGCATCCCGCACTTCCGATTCATAGAGAAGGACGCAGCCGGTTCTGTTTATGAAAGCAACCTGCCCGAGACACCGGATAGCGTATGGGAAGAGGAAGAAGCGTACCGGAAGCGCATCCAGGACGGCCTGCATCTTTATGCTGAACACTTTTTAGCGCTTTGGGATTGAATCGCTGAGTAGCAAATCGGCAATATTCGCTTTTATTGCCGATTTGCTATAAAAGGGCTGATGAAACATACACTTGCCGGAGAGGAGCAATCACGATGGCTCGCCATGTTCCCGTAAAACGTATTTCGGCCATATCCATTTCATACCCTCGAGGCAGAACGACCGCGGGCCGAAGATGCGCCATTATGCAGCAGCCGGCGTGCGGGAGTATTGGATTGTCTCGCCAATCGCAAAATCCGTTGAAGTCTACTATAATGAGAAAAAACGTTTCGAGCTCGCGGCCGTGTACACCCTGTTTTCCGAAAAGGATCTCGCGCGTATGGACGAGGACGAGCGCCACGCAGTGCAGACGGAGATTCCTGTCTCGCTCTACGATGATTTTCGTGTCCAGGTCAAGGACATCTTTTATGACATTGATTTTCCTTGAAATTCAACGTCGAACAGGAAGATGACGAGCTCGTCATCGTGGATTTCCGCGAACAGGCGGTAGTCGCCGACGCGATAGCGCCAGATGCCTTTGAGGTTTCCTGTGAGGGCTTTGCCGTACAGCCGCGGGTCTGTGGCATCGACGAGGTGCTTGATGACCCAGTTCTTGATGACGCGGGCCGTCGGCTTGTCGAGTTTTTTCAGTTCCTTCACGGCATGCGCGGAGAATTTCACGCGGTACATCAGACGCCGAGCTCCTTCCAGACATCTTCATGATCATAGGTCTTTTCTTTTTTCAAGAGTTCCTTCGCATGGAGGATGCGGGCTTCGTCCAGATGCAGATCGTCTTCGATTTTTTCAAAGACGGTGTCGCGGATGAAGGAAGAAAGATTGAGGTTGTTAGCCGATACATAGGATTGGAGCAGCTGGTTTTCTTCGTCGCTGATCCGGAGGGAAATGGTGCTCATGAAGGGATGCCTCCTTTTGTCATACAAGTAATACGTCTCCTATGTTGAGTATAGCAGAACGATGCAGAAAAGCAAGCGGATTTTCTGCCAGCGGCCTGCGTTTGTATTCTTGTATACCTGAAAAAATGCATTGACATACCAACTATACATTTTTATAATAGGAATTACGTAACGTCATATTCTCAAGTGACGAACAAATGTGTATATTTTGCGGACGACGGCGTCCGATGAGGAACGGGCATCGCGGGCAGCGCAGTTGCTGCTGGTGCGCTTGTTCGGGCTACGCTGCCTCGTCGTCTCGCAATGTTTCAAGGGAGAGACCGATATGTGCAGAATTGGTTCGATCAAGAGCAAGGTGCCCGTTCAGCCGTCCCTGGCGCTGAAGCTCATGCTGCCGCAGCAGGAGGGGCATGACAACTCGGGCTTTGCGATGGTCATGCAAGACCTCTATGGCATCTTTTCCGGCTACAAGGACAAGCCGCTCCTCTCGATGGCCGTGACGCAGCGCGGCGCGCAGCTCGTGGAAGAGTACATGGACGCGCACAACTTCGTGCAGATGCGGCCGGGCCTCGACATCCAGGCGATGCCGTACTATATTTTCCGCAACTATGACTATCCGGAAGAGACGGCGCACATGACGCAGAAGGAAAAGGAAGACCTGCTCTTGGACACGCGCCTCGCGCTCCGCAAGATCCTTGAAAAGGCGGACGCGGGCTATGTCTATTCGTTCTGGCCGGACGTCCTGACGCTGAAGGAAATCGGCGACCCGGCCGACATCGCGACGTACTTCCACCTCTGGGACGACAATGGCTGCCTCGTGGCGAAATCCATCGTCGCGCAGTGCCGCCAGAACACGAACTACGACATCGTGCGCTACGCGGCGCATCCGTTCTTCCTCCAGGGCTACACGCTCTGTGCGAACGGCGAGAATACGTTCTACACGAAGAACAAGGAGTTCCAGAAATCGCTGCACCGCGGCTACATCGGCTTCGAGTCCGACTCGCAGTGCTTCCTCAATACCCTCCATTATGTGCATCACGAGCTGCAGTGGCCGCTCGTCTACTACAAGCACGTCATCACGCCGCTGCCGTTCGATGAAATGCGCGAGCGCGAGGATGCCGACGTGCTTTCCTCCATCCGCCAGAGCCTCGCGAACCTCGAAATCAACGGGCCGAACACGGTCATTGCGGTGCTGCCGGACGGCACGATGATGACGTGCTGCGACAGCAAGAAGCTGCGCCCCGTCGTCGTCGGCCGCACGGACGAGATGGTCGCCATCTCGTCGGAGGTCTGCGGCATCAACGAGATCATGCCGAACCGCGACGAGACGAAAGACATCTATCCGAACGAGCGCGAGATCGTCACCATCGACAACAACCTGGAGGTAGCAAGATGCAAGCAGTAAAGACGCAGGATGTGGGAGTCAACGACCTCCCCTGGAAAATCGAATACGATCCCGAGCGCTGCACGATGTGCGGCAGCTGCGTGGCGAGCTGCTCTTTTAGGGCCATCCACGTCGTGACGAAGCAGCGTTCCATCACCATTTCCGAAGAAGGCGTGCCAAAGCCGAAGCGCACGCATATCGCGCGGCCCGTCATCGAGCAGGTCGCGAGCCTGACGGATTTCTGCCGGGGCTGCGGCATGTGCGAGAAAATCTGTCCGAACCATGCCATCCGCCCCGTGCGCAATCCGGACGGGCGCCGCACGCTGCTGTCGAAGGACAACGGCCCCATCAAGCGCGGCGGCCGCACGAACCTCAATGCGCAGCGCGCGCTCGACTCCATCGTCGTCGGCCGCATCTCGCAGATGACGGACCCGTCGCTCGACGCCGCGCGCCATACGTTCGACATCCGTTCGCCGTTCGGCCGCGTGCTCGACTCGCATGAGCTGCCATTCAAAGTCGTGGACGGCAAGCTCGTCAAGGCCGACCGCACGCCGCCTGTGCAGTGGATCTACCCGCTCATCTTCTCCGACATGTCCATCGGCGCACTCTCGACGCGCGCCTGGGAGGCCGTCGCGCTCGCGGTCGGTTACCTCAACGAGAAATGCGGCCTGCCCGTGCGCATGAGTTCGGGCGAAGGCGGCATGCCGGTCAAGCTCCTCGAATCGGAATACCTCAAATACTTCATCATCCAGATTGCTTCCGGTCATTTCGGCTGGAACCGCATCATCAAGGCGATGCCGCACATGGTGACGGATCCGGGCGGCGTGCTCATCAAGATCGGCCAGGGCGCGAAGCCGGGTGACGGTGGCCTGCTGCCGGAGGCGAAAGTCGCCGAGCACGTCCAGGCCATCCGCGGCGTCCCGAAAGCGACGCTCGCTTCGCCGCCAAACCATCAGGGCCTCTACTCCATCGAGGAATCCGTGCAGAAGATGCATCTCTCGATGAACGCAGCGTTCGGTTTCCGCGTGCCGGTCGCCATCAAGTGCGCGGCGTCGGCGACGTCGGTCTCCGTCTACAACAACCTGCTGCGCGACCCGTACAAAATCTGTGGCGGCTTCTTCATCGACGGCATCCAGGGCGGCACGGGCGCCGCGAACGAGGTCTCGCTCGACCATACGGGCCATCCGGTCGTCTCGAAAATCCGTGACTGCTACCTCGCGGCCGTCAAGCAGGGCCGTCAGGGCCAGATTCCGCTCTACGGCGGCGGCGGCATCGGCATGACGGGCGATGCGGCGGCGGACGCGTTCAAGATGATGTGCCTCGGCGCGAACGGCGTGTTCGTCGGCAAGGTGCTCATCCAGCTCCTCGGCTGCATCGGCAACGAGCAGGGCCGCTGCAACAGCTGCAACACGGGCAAGTGCCCGATGGGCATCTGCTCGCAGGATCCGCGCCTCGTCAAGCGCCTCGACATCGACCGCGGCGC
>CACZFT010000143.1 GCA_902780535.1 uncultured Selenomonas sp.
GCAGTAGAGCCCGGCCGCGCCCATCGGCGAGACGAACGCGAATTTCTGCAAGGCATCGCGGCGGATGTCATTGGAAAAATGCGCATGGATGCCAGCATCGCGCAAAATCTTTTCGACCTCCTGCGCTTTCGGTGCGAGACGGTCATCCTGCCCCGGACGGAAGCCATAGAAGACGCGCAGGATCTTGCCGTCCTGCCGGATGACGCCCGGCGCTTCGCGGAGCGCCCAGATATAGATGCAGCCGTCGAGGCAGGTGACGCCGGGCAGGTCTTTCTGCATGACTTCGCCCGTGCCGAAAACGTTGAGAATCGGGATGACGAGCGTATCCGGCCCAGCCACGCGCCGCGCGAGCGCGATGGCGTCGTCGATGCTGTAATATTTGACGCAGACGAACAGGACGTCGGGCGTCTCCTGATACGCGTCAGCCGTGCAGGCTTTGACATCCGCCACATGAATGTCGCCGCCCTCGCTGCGATGAATCGTCAGGCCGTCCTTCTGCATGGCCGCGAGATGTGCGCCGCGCGCGAGGAACGTCACGTCATTTCCTGCATGCGCGAGGTATCCGCCCACACAGCCGCCCGTGCCGCCAGCGCCGAGAATTGCGAACTTCATCGAAACCCCTCCCATCAACTTTCAGAAATCGAAAAATCTGTCTCCATTCTAGCAGAAATCTGCTTTTTCCGCAAAACTGTGGTATGATAGAAGCTATCATCAAAAAGACAGGAGCGTGAACGCTTGAAAACCACGAAACACAGAAACCTCTGGGCCGTCCTGGGCGCTGCCCTTTTGGCGGTCTGCCTGCTGCTCACCGGCTGCGGCGGAGCACCAGCCGCGCAATCGCAGAAAGCAGAGGACGGTACGTTCCACATCGTGACGTCGTTCTACCCGATGTACATCGATGTCATCAACCTGACGGACGGCGTCGAAGGCGTGACGGTCACGAACATGACGAAGCCGCAGACGGGCTGCCTGCACGACTACCAGCTCACGACGGAGGACATGAAGACGCTCGAAAAAGCCGACGCCTTCGTCGTCAACGGCGCGGGCATGGAAAGCTTCCTCGACAAGGTCATCAAGATGCAGGAAGGCATGACCGTCATCGACGCCTCGCGCGGCATCGACCTCATGGAGGAAGATGGCGAGGCGAATCCGCACGTCTGGCTCAGCATCACGAAGGACATCGAGCAGGTCAAAAACATCCGCGACCAGCTCAAAGAGGCCGACCCCGCGCATGCCGACCAGTATGAAGCGAATGCCGAAACGTATCTCGCGAAGCTCGAAGCGCTCAAGACGGAAATGCATGCGGCGATCGATGACGTGCCGCACAAGGGCATCGTGACATTTCACGAGGCGTTCCCGTATTTCGCCGAGGAGTTCGGCCTGCACATCATCGGCGTCATCGAGCGCGAGCCCGGTGCCGACCCGACGCCGGCCGAGCTTGAGACGACGATCGAGCAGGTGAAGGCGCTGCCTGTCAAGGTGCTGTTCGCCGAACCGCAGTATTCGCCTGCCGCCGCCGAGACCATCGCGCGCGAAACTGGCGCGAAGCTCTACAGCCTCGACCCTGTCGTGACAGGGGAGGCGACGCCGGACGCGAAGGATGCATATCTCGACGCGATGCGGAAAAACATGGAGACGCTGAAAGAAGCGCTGCAGTGATTGGCGGCGTGCGTGCACCGGCCAGAAGAAACGGCATGCAGATTGTCAGGCCGTGCAGGCGACTCCCACCTGGCGCTGACGCGCCTGTCCTCCCTCTGAGAGGGAGGCTGAACAAAAAGAGACAGCCGCATTTTGAGCGACTGTCTCTTTTTGTTCGGTAATTTTGGAAATCCGATTATTTGTTGGCGTTGACGAGAGCCATGACTTCGTCGGCGCGGCCATCGGAGCCGAGGACGTCTTTGATCTTGTGCTCGACGAGCTCCTTGATGTAGGAACGGCCATCTGCGACGTACTGGCGCGGATCGAAGTGCTCCGGATGCGCCATGAAGTGCTCGCGGATGCCAGCCGTCATGGCAAGACGGAGGTCGGAGTCGATGTTGATCTTGCAGACGGCCGACTTCGCTGCTTTGCGGAGCTGATCCTCAGGAATGCCGACAGCGTCATCGAGCTTGCCGCCGTTGTCGTTGATGATCTTGACATATTTCGGGATGACGGAGGAAGCGCCGTGGAGGACAATCGGGAACTCCGGAATCTTCTTCTCGATTTCTGCGAGGATGTCGAAACGAAGCTCAGGCGGAACGAGGACGCCGTCTGCGTTGCGCGTGCACTGCTCCGGTTTGAACTTGAAAGCACCGTGGCTCGTGCCGATGGCGATGGCGAGGGAGTCGACGCCCGTCTCTTTGACGAACTCTTCGACTTCTTCCGGCTGCGTGTAAGCTGCATCATGCGCAGCAACCTTCACATCGTCCTCGATGCCGGCGAGCTTGCCGAGCTCTGCCTCGACGACGACGCCGTGCTCGTGTGCGTAAGCAACGACTTCCTGCGTGCGCTTGATGTTCTCTTTGAACTCATACTTGGAGCCATCATACATGACGGACGTGAAACCGTCATCGATGCAGGCTTTGCACGTCTCAAAGTCCGGGCCGTGATCGAGGTGCAGGGCGACAGGGATGTCGTTGACCTCGAGGGCAGCGAGGACGAGATGACGGAGATACGGGCCCTTTGCATATTTGCGGGCGCCGGCGGATGCCTGGAGGATGACCGGGGACTTCAGTTCAGCAGCAGCTTCCGTGATACCCTGGACGATCTCCATGTTGTTGACGTTGAAAGCGCCGATGGCGTAGCCGCCCTCGTAAGCTTTCTTGAACATTTCTTTCGTTCCAACTAATGGCATTTTACATTACCCCCTAGAATTTGTGTCCACGCAGAAAAGCGCAGTCGCACCCCTCGTGAACTCATGAACTTTGTTTATTATACCATAGAAACGGCTTCTCGTGTATAGGGTCAGATGACTTTTTTAAAGAATTTGGCAAGGATTTGCTGGAAATCCTCGGGCGGCGGCGCGGTGATGCGGATGTCCTGTTTCGTGATGGGATGGCAGAACGTGAGCTCGGCGGCGTGGAGCGCCTGGCGGCCGATGAGCGGGCTCGGCGTGCCGTAGAGGTCGTCGCCGAGGAGCGGGCAGCCGAGCGAGGAAAGATGCACGCGAATCTGGTGCGTGCGGCCGGTCTCAAGCCAGAGCCGCACGTAGGAAAGCGGCTGGCCGTCGGCCTCAGCCTCGCCGAGCACTTCATAATGCGTGCGCGCGGGCTTGCCGCCCTCGCTTTCGGGCAGGATGCGCTGCTCGACGATGCTCCAGGGCACGCCGCCGATGGGCCTATCGATCCAGCCTTCGCGCGCGGGTAGTTTGCCGCAGGCAATCGCGAGGTACGTGCGGTGGAAGAGCTTCTGGATGCCGTTCTTCGTCAGCATGTGCTGGAGTTCGGGCTCTTTGGCAATCAGCACGAGGCCCGTCGTGTCGCGGTCGAGGCGGTGGAGCGAGTGGAAATGGTGCGTGAGTCCTTTTTTCTGATAGTAGCCGAGCACGCCATTTGCGAGCGTGCCGTGCGGCGTGTGGTGGAGCGGATGGACGAGCATGCCGGCCGGCTTGTTGACGGCGAGCAGCCAGTCGTCTTCATAGCGGATGTCGAGCGGGATGCTTTCGGGAATCATCGGGAAAGCCCCGGGCGGCTTCTGCCGTTCGCTTTCAAATGTCAGGACGTCGCCCGTGTGTACGATGGTATGCTTCGCGTTGACGCGCGCACCGTTGTAGCGGAACGAGCCATTGTGCTTGATGCGCTTCCACTGCGACTTCGACATGCCGTAGCGCTTGATGAGATACGTCTCGGCGGGGAGCTCGGTTTCGCCTTCGTCGAGCTGGATGGTCAGGTGCATCATTTCGACAAATCCCCGGTTGCCTTTTCCGCCGTTTCCCCTGACGGCGTGAACGGCTCGCCGCGCAGGCGCGCGATGATGCGGAACGTGATGGAAAGCAGGATGGCGACGATGGTCGCGAGCGCCATGCCCTTGAGCGTGACCGTGCCAATCGTGATGCTGGCCGTCGAGACGCCGATGCCCATGACGATGGACGTCAGCAGCAGGTTCATCGGCTGGTTGTAATCGACTTTCGCTTCGACGAGGATGCGGATGCCGGAGGCCGCGATCAGGCCGAACAGCAGCATCGAGACGCCGCCCATGACAGGCGCCGGGATGCTCTGGATCAGCGCCGCGAGCTTGCCGAGGCACGAGAGCAGGATCGCAAAGCAGGCCGCGCCGCCGATGACCCATGTCGAGAAGACGCGCGTGATGGCGAGGACGCCGATGTTTTCGCCGTACGTCGTGTTCGGCGTCGAGCCGAAGAAGCCGGAGATGATGGTCGAGAGGCCGTTACCGAAAATCGAGCGGTCGAGGCCCGGGTCTTTCGTGAGGTTGTGGCCGACGATGTTGCCCGTGACAATCAGGTGGCCGATGTGTTCGGCGATGACGACGAGCGAGGCCGGCAGGATGATGAGGATGGCGCCGGGCTCGAAGACAGGATGGTAGAACGTCGGCAGCGCGAACCACGACGCATTCTCGACGAGGCTCCAGTCGACGATGCCGAACGCCGAGGCGATGACGTAGCCCGAGATGACGCCGATGAGGATCGGGATGATCGAGAGGAAGCCTTTGAACGCGACGGACGCGATGATCGTGATGGCGAGCGTCAAGAGAGACACCGTGATCGTCGTCATGTCAGGCGTTTCGGCCGTGAGGCCGGCCATGCCCGCGGCTGTCGGCATGAGCTCGAGGCCGATGACGGCGACGATGGCGCCCATGGATGCGGGCGGGAAGATGACGTCAATCCAGTTCGTGCCGATGGCGCGGATGATGAGGCCGACGGCGCAGAATACGCAGCCGACGACGATGAAGCCGCCGAGCGCG
>CACZFT010000144.1 GCA_902780535.1 uncultured Selenomonas sp.
GACGCCGATCACCTTGATCGTCACGCGCGCCCGCTTCAGCGCTGTATCGTCTGCCATCATAAAACCAGGCCCCTCTCTGTCCGTCACAAATCTTCTACACTATTCTACACGAAAATGGGAAATCCTGCCACCCATCCAAAAAAATAATGGCAAACGGGAGCAACGTTGTCCCATTTGCCATGCGTTATTCATCAATGCAAACGTGCTTCAGCTGAAAAGCACGACGGCCAGGCAGGCCAGGAGAATCTTCATCGTATCGAGCTTCACGCCGTTCCACTTCCTTTGGTTTGGAGATAAGGAAAGTATACACCTGAAATGAACAGAAGTCAACGTTTTCGCACCCGCGGAAGTTTAATCCTGCATTTTGTCAGGCCCTGCAGGGGACTCCCCCTGCCGCAAGCGGCCCTCCCCCCTCTGGGAAGGGGGCTGGCTTGTAAGCGGATGCCTGAAAAAAAGTCCTGCTTGCGTAATCAAAGCACCGGCGAGCATCAGGATGCAGCCGACGATTTCGCGGGCGGAAAGGACTTCGCCGAGGAGCAGGCAGCCCGAGAGCGCGCCAAAAACGGCTTCGAAGCTCATGAGGATGGCGGCCGGGCCCGGGTCGGCGTATTTCTGACCGAAAATCTGGAGCGTGAACGCCACGCCGGCCGACATGACGCCGCCGTAGACGATGGCGAACCAGCTGTCAGAGAATGCCGTCATCGTCGGCGTCTCGAAGAGCCCCATCAGCACGAGGCTGCCCGTCATGCAGACGAAGATCTGCGCGACGGAAAGCTCGACGCCATCGACGCGCGAAGCAAAGCGGTCGATGAAGAGAATCTGGCCCGCCCAGAAGAACGAACCCACGAGCTCGAGAGAATCACCGAACGAGAGCTCGAAGCTCCCATTAAGCGACAAGAGATAGAGACCGACGATGGCAACAGCAGCGCCCGCCCAATTCTCTTTCCGGATGTGCTTGCCGAGCAGCACGGCGCCGATCGGCACGATCACGATGTAGAGCGACGTGATGAACGCCGCCTTGCCCGCCGTCGTGCCCGTCATGCCGACCTGCTGCAAGAGAGACCCGACGATCATGAAGGAGCCAGCGCCGAGACCGGCTTTCCAGCCCGGCTGGTACGTCCCCGCAGCTTTCGCCCGCGCGCGCTGGCCGCGGAACGCCACCCATATCATCAGTGCAGATAACAGGCCGATCAGATAGCGTCCAAACGAATAACTGTAGGGACCCAACTCGTCCATACCTGTCATCTGGGCGACGAACGTCGTGCCCCAGAGAAAGGCTGCACCGAGAAGATAGAGGTTGCCACGAAATTGCAGAGACAATGAAACCCCTCCTAAAATATGAAGTTGTAGTTGTAATAGAAAACGACTTTACTAGTTTACATCGTCAGCAGATGCCCGTCAACAAGAAGAACAGGATGCAGAGATACGGCACGAAGAACTTCATCGCCATGCAGATTGCGATGTCGCCATACGAATCACTGTGCGTGAGGCCGCAGATCGCCAGCAGTGTCACGAGCGCGCCGCAGTGCGGCACCGGGTCGATGCCGACCGAGGCGATGGCGACGATGCGATGCAATGCCTCCAATGGAATGTCCTGCGCGAGCGCCATCTGCATCCACTGGTCGCCGAGCGCCGAAAGCGCAATCGTCATGCCGCCCGAAGCCGAGCCCGTGATGCCGCACATGATGTTCGTCGTCACGACAGCCGAGACGAGCGGGCCGAACGACTGCGCGAGCCCCATGAGGCTCTCCGTCACCGGCGCGAAGCCCGGCAGCGTCGTCAGCACGCAGCCGAATGCATAGCCCGACGCGACGTTGAGCGCGGCGGCCGCCGACGAAAGCGCGCCGTAGTTGATCGGCGCGAGGAAGCCGTCCATGACGATGAAACGCTTGCGCCCGATCCATGCCGCCGCGATCGAGCTCACGATGAGCGCGACGCTGATCGACCAGATCGCCGAGACCTTGCCCACCTTTTCCGCAAGAAGGGTCAAGTGCAGCGGTGCAAAGACCGTGAGCGCATCCTCGCTCCAATGATAGCCCCAGGCCCAATGGAACGGATTCGAGAGCACGACATTGATGACGATGACCAAAAGCAGCGGGAATGCCGCCCAGTACCAGGGAATCTTGATCTTCGGCTCGCGGCGCTTGCGCCCTTCCGTATGGGCGCCATAGCCCTCGCCCGCTGCCTGCAGGCGCTTCGCGCGGAAGCTCACCCAGCCCCAGCCGATGGCCAGGAACAGGATGGAAGCGAAGATGCCGATGCCCGGTCCGGCCCATGTCGATGTCTGGAAATACGATGAAGGGATAATGTTCTGAATTTGAGGCGTGCCCGGAAGCGAAACCTCGGCGAACGAGAAAATGCCCATCCAGAGCGCTGCCGGCAGCAGCCGCTTCGGGATGTCCGCCCGCCGGAACACATAGGCGCCGAACGGATACATGACGAACGCGACAACGAAGACGGACAGGCCGCCATACGTCAGTGCGCCGCAGCCCAGGAGCACGGCGAGCACGGCGCGCTTCTCACCGAGCACCTCGACGATCTTGCCCGCGACGGACGCCGCGAGGCCGCCTTTTTCCATTAACCGCGCGAAAACCGCACCGAACAAGAAGACTGGATAATACGTTTTGACGTATTCTGCCATGCGCGTCATGTAGAGCTCCGTGTACGTCGGCAGCACGCCGAACGCGCTCGCAAGCGCTGCAATGCCCGCGAAAAGTGGCGCAATCAGTATGATTGACCACCCTCGGTACGCAAAATACATCAGGCCGACGAGGGCCACAGCGATACAGAAAGCCTCCATCCGATGAAACCGCTCCTCTCAAAAAATACGAAATAACGTATCTTATGCTATCATGCATCCCAGTTATTGTCAACGAGAGAAGGGTCTCCAATTTCAGGAAAAGAACGTCAATGTCGCGCAACGGCCTCATCTGCAAGGACATGGTCGAGCACCCAGGCGACGAGATCGTCCTCGACGGGGCAGCCGACAACGTCCGCCGCCGCGCGGACTTCTGCGCGCGCACCGCCCGCGCAGATGCCGATGTCAGCGTTTCGCAGCATCTCGACATCGTTGCGCTCATCGCCGAGCGCGATGATGCGCCAGCCCTGATACTCCGGCAGCGTGCGGATGGCTTCGAGCATCGCGCCTTTCGACGTGCCCTGCGCGACGAACTCATAATACTCGACCTCGGAATAGAAGCCATGCGCAAGCTCCGGGATGCCTGCCTCTGCCGCCTCGCGTTCGAGCTGGCGCAGATGCTCCGGCGTATCGCGCACGAAGAACTTCAGCCACGGCGTCTGCGCGATGTCCGACACTTCCTCGAGTGCGACATGGCGGTAACGGTAATACTCATGCGGCAGGCGCGGGTCGTCGTTTTCCGGGTTGCTCACGATGTTGCAATCCGTCGCCGTGTAGACCTCGATGCAGGCCTCGGGAAATTTTGCGAGGCAACGCTCCGCAAAGCGCGGCCATGCATCGCCACCCGGCAGCGGCCGCTCGGCAAGCACGCGCTTTTCCGCCCAGTCGTAGAGCATCGCGCCATTGAAGAAGACGCTCGGCGCACCAATCGGCAGGCCGCTGACATAGCCGCCCGCCGCCTCGGGTGTCCGCCCTGTCGCCACACCGAAACGGCCGCCGCCCGCGACGAAGCGCTCGACAGCCGCACGGTTCCCCTCCGAGACGCGCCCGCCGCGCGGAATCAGCGTCCCGTCGAGATCGCTCAGAAGAATGGTATGTGCAAAAGGCTGGTTCATGAGTTCTCCTCTCCTGCCGCCGCGCACCAGGCACGCGGCGACACCTTCAGATATTTCTTGAAGACCTGGCTGAAATTCTTGTAATCGCCGAAGCCCGTCGCCTCGGCCACCTCGTAGACGCGCAGCCGCCGTGCCCGCAGCAGCGGCAGGCTCGACTGGACGCGCGTGCGCGCGAGCAGGCCGACGAACGTATGGCCTGTCGCCTCCTTGAGCTTGCGCGACAGATAGCTGACAGAAACGCCCTCGGCGTCTGCCAGTTCCTCGATGCTGAGGCGTTCTCGGTAGCGCGTCTGAACGGCTGTGAGCACGTCGGCCACATAGGGATTGCCATCGGCATCGTCCATCGACCAGTCCACGAGCGTCGGCAGATGGGAATCATCCCCGTCATCCGCCTCCTGCCGCTTAGAAAGAGCGCCGAGCACGCGCGCGAGCTCTATTTCATCCACGGGCTTCAATAGATAATCGAACGCGCCAAGGCGCACAGCCCGCTGTGCGTACGAAAAATCCGCATAGCTCGTCAGAAAGATGATGGGCGTATCGTCGCCCGCCGCGCGTATCTTCTCGGCAAAGTCGAGGCCCGAAAGACGCGGCATGCGGATGTCGGCAAAGACGGCATCAGGGTGCTCCGTCCGCAGCACTTCGAGCGCTTCGACGCCATCGGCCGCCTCGCCGACGACCTCGGCTCCGAGCGCGGCCCAGTCGATCGTCTCGACGAGGCCGCGCCGGATCATCTCTTCATCCTCGGCTATCACGATGCGAAGCAATGATGATGCCTCCCTTTTCTTCATGCTTTAGACACGTCACATAAAATTGTTTGGCTATTGCATTCTACTACTTCCACCACCGCTTCGCGGTCCCCCTCCCTCTAGAGGGAGGCTGAAGTTTGGGAGTGCTGCCATGGCAGAGTTAAGATAACAGTCATGCCCTGCCCCGGCGCGCTTTCGAATGATACGCCATACGCCGCGCCGAACAGCAGCTGCAACCGCCGATGCACGTTGTAGAGGCCCGTATGGTTCGCGGGGTCTTCCGTGCGGACGAGAAGGGCGCGCAGGCGCTCGCTTTCCACAGGCTCCATACCGCGCCCGTTATCGCGCACGGTCAGCACGAGCGCATCCTCGGACAGGCTGTGCTTCCGCCGTGCCTTTGATGGCGTTCTCAATGATTGGCTGCAAAATCAGGCGCGGCACGGCGCAGTCGAGCGCTTCCTCCGGAATCTCTTCTTCATACGTGAAACGCCGGCCGAAGCGCGTTTTCTGGATTTCAAGGAAGCCATGCGTATACGAGAGGTCTTCGGCGAACGAGACGAGGCGCTTCTGCCCGTGGATGCTGTAGCGCAGCAGCCGCGAGAGCGCCATGACCATCTGCGCCGCCTTATCGGGCTCGAGCCTGATCATGTATTTGATGTTCTCGAGCGTGTTGAAGAGGAAATGCGGCTGGAACTGGCTCTCGAGGCGGCGGATGTCCGCGATGGCCGTCGCGCGCGCCGCCTCTTCCTGCACGGCGCGAGCACGCGCATCGCCTTCGCGCCGCGCACTCTGCCAGAGAATCGGCAAAAAGAGCAGCAGCACGAGCACGAAGCTCCCGATGCTGATGGCATACCGCGTCAGGAGATCGGTCACAGGCAGCACGGTCGTGACGCGCCAGCCCGTGAAAAGTACCGCATGCGTCACATAGTAATACTGTCCTCCATGCTCGGCAATCATCCGGTCAGCGCTCCGAAGCTCCGGCGACAGCTTGCGCGGCGCCGTCTCCCCGCGCTCGAGATAGCGGCCGCCCGTCGCGAGCACGACGTTGTCATAGCGATCCGTCACGATGATATCGAGGTACGGCGAAAAGAGTTCCTGCACGAGGAATTTTCCCGGCAGCAGGAAGAAGACCATGCCGCCAGGCAGGCTCCTGCCAATGGCGAGATTGAGCTCCGAGGCGCTGACACCCTCGACCCACTCGGTGACAGGCGCTCCGTCCGACTGCTGCAGGCGCGCGAGCAGGCCCATGTTCTCGGGCGTCTCGCCAATCGGCGCAGGCAGGTATTTCCACGTTCCGAGCACGATCTGCCGCTCATCGTCGAGCAGAAAGAACAGGGCTCCTGACCGCGAGGTATTCGCCGCATGGTAGAGCTGCGCCGAAAGCGCGGCGCGCGCCGCCGCATCCTGCCGCAGCCACGCGATGTTCGTACCTTCCGGCAAATCCGTCGCCGCCTCATATCCCGCAATCCACGATTCCATGCGCCCGGCTGCCGCCATGCGCACGTCGCTGCTGCGCTGCACGACATAATGCTGCCAGCTCGCCGCGACAAAGACCGCGCCGAGCAGCAGGAACACGAGAGCAGGGCCGCAGGCATAGAGCATCAGCGTCTTCTGCGCCTCGCGCTGGAATGATTTTGCTTTCGATGCCATCCGCCTGCCTCCCCTCTTTTTCCAGTATACCAAAATCATACAAAAACACAAAGCTGCCGAAAAAAATCAGCAGGCAGCGCCCGGCCGCCTGCTGATGCTTCCAGCGATTCAGATGTTACTGCACGCTCGTAAAGATGTCCTTGAACTTGTCGAGCCATGCCTTCTTGTTCTGGTTCACGACCGTCTCATCGTCCGTGATGATATGAATCTCGGACTTCTCGAGCAGTCCCTTCGGCGCTGGCACGTCATCGCGGACGCTGCGGCGATGGAGCTGCTGCGTGATGAGCGTCTGCGCTTCCTTGCTTGTGATGAAGTCGATGAACTTCTTCGCATTCTCCATGTGCTTTGCATTCTTGATGATGTAGATGCCATCCGGTTTCGAGATGACGCCTTCCTTCATATAGACGAGCTTGACGGGTGCGCCATCAGCGACGTACTTCGCGCCGCCTTCCTCGAACGTGCAGCCGACGACGTACTCGCCATCCGCGACGCCTTTATAGACGGCCGACGAACCCGAAAGCAGCTTGCCGTCGAGGTTCTTGCAGAATTTCTCGACATAGTCCCAGCCCTGGTCAGGATTGCCGTTGCCCATCGCATAGAGCATGTTGATGAGGTGCTCGTACGACGACGAGGACTTCGATGGATCGGCCATCGCAATCTTGCCCTTGAGCGCTGGATTCAGAAGGTCTTCATAGCCCTCGACCTTGATGTCGCCGATGAGGTCCGTGTTGACCATGATGACGCTCGGGATGTCCGTGAAGCGCGTCATCGAGCCTTCCTCGTTCTTGAACGCCGCCTGCACATGCTCCTCGTTTGCCGACTTGTACGGCTCGAAGAGGTCGGCTTTCGGCTTCATCGTCGAGAGCGAGCCGCCCCAGAAGATGTCGCCAAGCGGATTCGCCTTCTCGGATTCGACGCGCTTCAGCAGCTCGCCCGTGCCAGCCGCGACGACATCGACCTTGATGCCGCTTTCCTTCTCGAACTCTTCGACGAGCGGATTGATGAACGCGAGCGGATGCGGGCAATAGACGACGAGCGTATTATCATCGCCGTCCGAGCCGCTGCCGCTCGTAGCCGCCTGCTGTCCACCGCCGCCGCAGCCGGCGAACGACATCGTGATCATGGCAGCGCCGACGAGCGATGCCACCAGTTTTTTGAGCTTCATGGAAAGTTCCTCCTTTTCAAAACACCCGAAAAACATGAAACGTGAATCTTGAACCCTTTAGAGTGTGACATCATGGCGTCCGGAGACCTTGAAGAAGATCACCATGGCCGTGATGGTCGTGAGCGTCAGGATGGTCGAGAGCGCCGCCGCCGTGCCGTAGCTCGCGCGGATGACCTCAGTGTAGATGGCGACGGACATCGTCTTCGTCGCGCCCGTGAACAGGATGACGGAGCTCGAGAGCTCGTTGATAGCCGTAATCCACGAGAGGATCGCGCCGCTCATGACGCCTGGCAGCATCATGACGGCCGTGACCTTGAAGAACGTCCGCACGGGCGATGCGCCGAGGCTGATGGACGCCTCTTCGAGGCTCGGGCTCAGCTGGTAGAGGATCGCCGAGCTCGAACGCAGCGTGTACGGCAGGCGGCGGATGACGAGCGAGATGATGATGATGGCCGCCGTGCCCGAGAGCAGCAGTGGTTCATCGTTGAATGCCAGGAGCAGCGTGATGCCGAGGACGGAGCCCGGAATGATGTACGGGAACATCGAGAGCGTATCGATGACCTCTGTCAGCCAGCTCTTCCGCCGCGTCGTCAGATACGCGATCGTCATGCCGAGGAAGATGATGGCGATGATTGCCGTCGTGCTGAAGAGGTACGTGTTCGAAATCGCCGTGCCGAGGCTCGAGAAAATCGTCCGGTAGCTGTCAAGCGAATAACCGTCAACGAAAATCGAACCGCTCGTCTTGAGGAACGACGTGTAGATGACGACAAGCTGCGGGATGAGTGAAAGCGCAACGAGCGCATAGATGCAGACATGAAGCATGACATTCTTCCAGCCATGGAGCGCGCCCATCTGCATCGGCCGCAGCGAGCTCATCGTGAACGACTTGCGGTTGACGATGTATTTCTGCACCATGAAGATGCTCGACGTAATGAGTACCATGATGGCCGCCATCGCTGCCGCGAAGTTCGCCTGATCGCCGACCTCGTTGATGAACTCGGAATAAATCATGACCGGCATGACGTTGAAGCCTTCACCGATCAGCATCGGCGTGCCGAAATCCGCCATCGCATTCATGAAGACCATGAGCGCACCTGCAAGAATCGTCGGCGTAATCAGCGGCACGATAATCGTCACGACCTTGCGGATGCCGCTGCATCCAAGGCTTTCGGCCGCCTCGATGAGCGCCGAGTCGATGTTCTTCATCGCGCCTGCGACGTAGAGATAGATGAAGGGATAAAGCTTCAGCGTGAGCACCAGGAGGATGCCCGCAAAGCCGTAAATCGACGGAAAACTGATGCCGTACTGCGCGAGGAACTTCGTGATATAGCCGTTGCGCCCGCCAATCAGAATCCACGAGTACGCGCCGATGAACGGCGGCGACAAGAGCGAGATGACGATGCAGATTTCCACGGCGTTCTTGAACTTCACGCGGTAGAGCGTCATGAAATACGCAACGGCCGTGCCGATGATGACGGCCAGCACCGTCACGCATGTCGTGACATAGAAGCTGTTGATCATCGACTGGTAGTAGTATTTGCGCTCGAAGAAATGCACGAAGTTCGCCATGCTCCACGCGCCCGTCTCCGCATCCTGGAACGCGCTGACGAACAGCGAGAACAACGGATAGATCAAAAACAGCGCGAAGACCGCGATGGAGAGCACCGTGATGCCCGCCCAGAAATCCCAATGGAACTTTCTATTCATCGCGCACCACACCTTCCATGAGGCTGTGGCTGCCATCCGCCGT
>CACZFT010000145.1 GCA_902780535.1 uncultured Selenomonas sp.
TTTTGTCAGGTAGTGTTTCGCTGAAACACAACCGAATCGGCAATGCTGATTCACTAAGAGGCAATTCCGTCAGGAATGAGCCTCGTTGAATAATTCAGGATAAGAGCAACCGGCAGATTCTTTTCGTCGCGCCGCAGCAGAGCAAGGTCGAGCCCGTCATTTCGAAGACGCTGCCGACGATCTATGCTGACCGCGACATGCTCCTCGGCACGCTTCAGAAATACGGGGCACAGCAGGTGCAGGTGCAGGGGCTCGACGTCGCCTGCCGCATCGACGGCATCGAGATGCAGTTTCACCAGCCGGTCGCGGGCACGACGTATGAACTGAGCTTTGGAGAAAAAGACACCCGCGCCGTCTACGACACCATCCGCCGCCTCGACGAAGGCTATCGCAGCAACGTGCAGGAAGCGACGTATGAAAACGTCAAGAAGCAGCTCGACGAAAAGCACTTCATCATCGAGGATGAAGAAATCATGGACGACAACTCCATCGTCCTGACGGTGTCGATCTGAAGAAAACAATCGGCAAGCAACGGAGGCATTCAAACTTCAGCCTCCCTCTGGAGGGAGGGGGACCGCGAAGCGGTGGAAGGAGTAGTAGGATGCTGTAGCCGGACGAGAAAGGAGACGTTTCTTATGAAATTTCTCAAACGATTGCTCCATATCCTTCTTTGGTATGCAGGCATCTGGCTCCTGCTGCTGATCGTTGTCTTGGCGATCGGCAGCCATCTGCCTGGGCCGTTGCAGGCACTCTTGGTGATTGCATGGTTCGTCGTCCCAGGCATCGTCGCATTGAAGAAGACGAAGCCGAAAAAGACCCCGGCGGAACTGCGGAACGAGCAGAATGAGGCCGTGGCAAAGGCGGCAGAACAGCGCAGGCAGCAAGCGCCACCGCCATCACAACCAAAAGCCCAGACGCCGCCCAAACCGCCCGAGCAGCCAAAGACGCCCCCGCCCAAACCGCCCGAGCAGCCAAAGACTCCGCCGCCACCGCCCAAAGCTCCCGATCCGCCGAAAATCGACATCAATCGCGCCAGACTCCAAGACCTCGAAAGCATCCCCGCCGTCAACAAGATTCTCGCGCGCAAGATCCTCAAAATCCGCGAGGATCAGGGACGTTTTTCGTCGCTCTCGGAGCTCTTTGACAAAGCATCCCTGCCCGCCATGGTGCAGAAAGAAATCACCCGCCGCTGCGAAGTGCGCGGCGGGCAGACGGCGCCGGGCGCGGCACCTGCGCAGAATGCGTCCGAGGAACAAGGCCGCATCATTGATTTCTGACGGGCGAAAGGGGGAATCCCGATGAAAGTCAACGTCAACAAGGCACCGCTCGAAGAACTCCTGCTGCTGCCACTCGATCTCTCAAAAGCACAGGCCGTCGTCGCGGATCGCGAACGGCGCGAAGGCTTTGACACGCTCGACGGTTTTCTTGATTTCCTCGTCGAGCAGGGCATCCAGCCGCACGTCTACGCAGAGCTCCGGCACGAAGTCGTCATCGAGCACATCGTGGGCGAGAGCGCCCGCATCATTGATTTCTGAATTCCACACGCAGGGAGGCGACCATCATGGCGAACATGCAGATCCGGATTTTCCCCGACGGCAAAGTGCAGGGTACAATCCGCGGCATCAAGGGCAAGCGCTGCACCGACTACATCAGCCTCATCGAGGAAATGACAAACTGCCGCATCCTCACATCCGAATACACGCCGGAATTCTACGAAGCCGCCGAAGTCCGCACCACCGTCCGGAGCGACACGGCGCAGACCGTGGACGACGAAGAGACCGTGGGGCTCCGCCATGGCGACTGACACGCTGCGGCTCTACCAATATCTCCTTGCCACGCGCACCGAAGGCCCGGGCCTGCGCGCGGCCGTCTGGGTGCAGGGCTGCCCGAACCATTGCAGAGGATGCATGACGCCCGAGACCTGGAGCTTCACAGACGGCTATGACATGGAGGCCACTGCCCTCGCAGAGGAAATCCTCGCCACGCCCGGCCTCGAAGGCGTGACCTTCGCGGGCGGCGAGCCCTTCGCGCAGGCCGCCGCCCTTGCCGCTCTCGCCGCGCCGCTCCGTGCGGCGGGCCTCGGCGTCATCACCTTCACAGGCTTCACGCTCGCCGCGCTAAAAGCCCGAAAAGATTCCGCCACCGAAGCCCTCCTCGCGGCCACCGACCTCCTGATCGACGGCCCCTACATCGAGGCGCTCGCCTGCACAGACAAGCCCTGGGTCGGCTCCTCGAACCAGCAGTACCACCACCTCACCGACCGCTACCGCGAAAGCGTTGCGGCCTACGAGAAAAAGAAAAACAAACTCGAAATCCGCATCTTTCCCGACGGCCGCATCCTCGCCAACGGCATGCTGCCGGAAGAGGCGCTGCGGGCGGTTAAGAATTTAAAATCCGCGACTCTTTTATGCAATGATGCAGTCTGATACTGTTTATGGAATCTTCTTCACGGCGGAAGAGTCCTAAAAAGAATAGGAGAGTGACATCTTATGCTGAAGAAATTCTTGGTAACGCTCATGCTCGCGGCCGCGTTCTGCATTTCCGACGGTCTCTCAGGTGAAAATGTGGTATTCGCAGCGGATATTTACGCTGGGGAACTCAATGGCGATCCGATTTATGTGATTTCCGAAAAAGTTCACTATGATGGGGACTGCCTCTATGTCGGCTTCAAAGAGGTTTACGGCAATAGCTCGTACAAGAATTGGTACATTACCTTCCATGAGTATGAAGGTCAATGGAGCCATTTCGGTTTTCGCAGCCCCCATAACCAGCCTGTAGAAAGCGGCAGCATCGAAGAGGCAATCTTGAACATTGCATTGGAGCAATACAGGAAGTGAACGTTGCAGGACAAGGGTATTGGTCGCTGGTGTCATCGAGTCAGATGGCGAATAATGTCCGCTATGTTGTGTTGCAGTATGTGTGAATGGATGAGAATAGCGTGTGCCGCCTCTGAAAGGTATGAAACCAACGGAGGCGGCATTTCCTATGCAATTTTTGATTGTCCCGTGAATTTGACGATGATATAATGAAACTGTGAGCTTGTGACAAGAGGAGGCGGTGCAGCGTGAGAAGGCAGGAATTGACAGAACAAGTTTTGAACGAGCTGGATGTTCATCAGGCAAATCCAATGAATGATGTGCTGTTCAAGTTCATCTTCGGAAAGATTGAGCGGAAGAATATCACGATTGATTTTTTGAATGCCGTTCTCGAATCGTCTCTTGGTCACAAGATCAAGGATATTCTATTTCTGCCGACGGAGCAGATTCCTCAAAATGAGGAAGACAAACTTTCACGGCTTGATGTGGCTTGCGCACTTGACACGGGCGAGCACGTCGATGTCGAAGTGCAGGTCGTCAATTATCAGAATATGAAGCGCCGGACGCTTTATTACTGGTCGCAAGTCTACCTCATGCGCCTGCCATCCGGGGCGAATTACAATGACCTGCGTCCGACCATCACCATCAACATTCTCGCATTTGATTTGCTGCCGCAAGCAGAGCCGCATGCGATGTACAGCATCTACAATATCGAGACAAAAGACCGTTTGAATCATGATATGGAACTCCATTTTCTCGAGCTTCCCAAATTTGTGAAGGGGGTTAGGAAGCCCATCCGTGAGATGACGAAGATGGAACGCTGGATGGCTTATTTTGCGAACCGGATGAATTCGAGCGAGAAGGAGGAATTGGCGATGAGCGAGGCAGCAATCGGCGGCGCGTATGACGCGACGGGCATTTTCTTACAGAATAAAGAAGAGCGGTTGAAATATATCAATCGAGAAATGGCGCTGATGGATTATCGCTCCGGCATCCTGAGCGCGGAGGAACGCGGCGAGAAGCGCGGTGAGAAGCGCGGTGAGAAGCGTGGTGAGAAGCGTGGTGAAAAACGCGGAGAAGACCGTACAGTGCAACTTTTTGCGAAACTTCATGCCGCAGGGCGCGATGAAGAAGCGTTTCAGGCCATGACCGATGCGTCCTTGCGCAAAAAACTTTTCCACGAGTTCCGTTTGTGAGAACATTTTTGCTGGAATCCTTGTCCTCGCAGGACACCAAACCTGCGGGGATTTTTGTATACTTGATATCGGGGGGGTCTTCATCTTTACAAGCAAACAATCCGTAGTATAATGGAACTATAGTGAATAATACTCACGTTCGCGCATCTTTCACAAAAAGGAGGCTGATTCCGATGCATCGAGTCCAGAGAATCTTCCTGCTGGTCTGCCTGACGTTCTTCTGCTGGCAGGCTGGTGCAGTTGCCGCGCCGGCCCATATTTCCGACATGAACATCTACGAGTTCACGCAGGCGGTCGAACGGCTCGCCGCGCAGGAGGACGCCCCCACTTATTTCTCAGACTACCGGCACCTCACGCCGACGGGAAGGAAGGACGGGGATTTTGATGTCTATCCGCTCGATTACAATGATGGCACGCACCGCGCCGTGATCCTCTATTCCGCACGCGATACCGACAGTCCCATCGAGCACATCACCCTCCTTTGGGAGAAGGGCGACGAGACCGCTATGAACAACGTGGCTGACCTCGGCGACCTCATGGGCAGTGTCATTGGCCTGACAGAAGAAGAATCTGATGTAATGACATCGCAAGGCAATGACGCGAGCGTCTGGTGCAAAGCCGCGCACCGCCGCATCCGCGCCGAGCTGGTGCAGTCTGATACCGCTTATGGAATCTTCCTCACGGCGGAAGATCGTTGAAATAGGGTAAGCGCCCAATAATATGACGTGTCAGGATAGATGTACCTAAAACTCGTAGTTCTCAACCGCTAGGATACGTGGATGGAGAACTGTTGTCCCTGCTCA
>CACZFT010000146.1 GCA_902780535.1 uncultured Selenomonas sp.
TTTTGTCAGGTAGTGTTTCGCTGAAACACAACCGAATCGGCAATGCTGATTCACTAAGAGGCAATTCCGTCAGGAATGAGCCTCGTTGAATAATTCAGGTTATATCTGCTTCATCTGCATCTAGATGAAAATGAATATTCATAATCGCGCTTTCATGATCTCGGAACCATACACATTTTTCGTTTACCCCACCATCCCCAGAAATGGAATTAAACCACGCGGAATCGCCATCGAAAAACCATTGTGTATCATCATCATCTAATTCTGACATTGAAATCCAACGTTCCGCCAAACACGCCGAGGAAGAACCGACCAAAAACACCAGCAGGACAAAAAATATTTGACAGATTTTTTTCACGACAACCACCTCTTTCATCACTTCGACCATCTCCTTCGAACTTTATGCAATTTCTATCTGTCTTTTATTTTACTACAAATGACCCCCCCGTAAAGACAAATTGACGAATAAAAGAAGCCAGAATCCATCCAAGCGATAGATTCTGGCTTTTCTGCATGAAGTACGTCCGCATGTCTTGTTATTCTCCCGGTGCGCCGACGGCGACGTCTTCGAGGTGGAGCTTCGAGCCGCGCATGCTGCGGCGGAGTTCTGGCACATGGTCGCGGAACTCTGCTGCTGTTTCTCGATTCGCGAAGAACAGTCGCATGTCGAGGTGCTCGTGTTCATAGACGCGGCAGGTGAGTTCGACGGCGCCGAGGTTTTCTGTCAGGACGCAGAGGCGCAGCCACGTTTCTTTTTTGAGCGCACCCGTTTCCTTGTCCGGTTTTGTTTCGTCATAAACATGGATATAGGCGGGATAGCTCTTCTCGTTTTCGCCGAGGTAGAGCGGCATCATGAAGTTCATCGAGCGCTGGCCGGGCTGGATGGCATGGTCACCTTCCATCGAGCCGCGCATGGAGAAGACGAACTCCGCGACATCCTTGCCCGCCTTCTTGAGCTGGCGTGCATTGAGCTTCTTTGCAACGGAAAGGTCGCAGAGCTGCATGAACGCCCAGAGGCGCGGCAGCTCCGGCATGTCGTGCTGAAGCGCCGCCTGCTGCACCGTCGCGGGGATGTTCTGCTGGCAGAGGCGCAGCAGCGTTTCGAGCTGGCGCGATTCCTTCGTCGAAAGCGTCTTCCCCTGTCCGTCGACGAAGTTCTGCAAAAGACTGGCATCGGTCTGCGAGAGCGTGCCCTTCTGCAGGAACAGCCGCGCGAGGTCTTTCAGCGTCTGCATGGACTCCGGCGTGTTCTGCATGGGCTGCTGCATCAGGAGCTCTTTCGCTTCGCGCGCCGTCATCGTCAGATTCTGGTTTTCCTGCGCCTGCAGCATCGGACGAAGCTGTTCCTGTCCCTGCATCGGAGCCTGCTGCTGGCTGCGTGCGGTCGGCTGGCCTTCTGCATTCTGCGCATTCTGCTGTTCCTGCCCTGCCGCTGGTTGTGCCTGCGGCTCTTCGGCCAGGTTGCCGGGCTGCTGCTGCAGAACGGCACCCTGCGGCCGCGCAGACTGCGACGCGGCCTGCACATTCTGGCCATTCGCCGTCTGTGCAGCATTCTGCGGCTGGCCTTCTGCGGCGGGCTGTCCCGCATTGTTTCCCTGCGCGGTACCATTGGCATTCGAAGAGGTCTGCGGCGCTGTGCTGTTCTGAGCTGTGGCTTGTCCTTGGGTTTGTGCAGTTTGGCCTTGCGCCGCCTGCCCCTGTGTGCCTTGTGCGGTCTGCCCTGCTTGTCCCTGCTGTGCCGTCCCCTGTGCCGTTTGGGCATTTGCCTGCACTGGCTGTCCTTGTGCGTTCTGCGGCTGGCCGCCCTGCTGGGGATTCTGGGCAGTCTGTGCGTTTTGTGCGTTCTGTGCATTCTGCGCGTTTTGCGCAGTTCCAGCCGTATTGCCTGCGGCGTTCTGCCCCTGCGCCGTCTGTCCCTGCTGGGCCCCCTGCGCACTCTGCTGAGCCCCGCCGTTCTGCGTCTGTTGCCCCTGCGCGGCCTGCCCTGTCTGTCCCGTGCCCTGCTGGGCGGTCTGCGCCGTCGCCTGTCCCTGTGCGGCCTGCCCTTCCTGCGCAGCAGGCTGGCCTGCCGTCTGCGCCCCGCCCTCGGCCGAGGCATCGCCGCGCGGCATGAAATACTGTACGAGCTGCTTGAGGAAGCCCGGCGCATCAGAGGCTGGTGCCTGCTGTCCTTGCGCGCCTGCTGTCTGCATCGAGGCAATGAACTGCTGGAGCGCGGCTGGGAGATCCTGCGGATCCTTGCCATTGATGAGGTCGAACGATGCTTTCAAGAGCAGCACGGGCTCGAACGCATTTCCGCCTGCCTCCTGCGTAACAGCCGCCTTGAGATTCGTCAGGAGCGTCTGCAGGCCGTCGCTGATGTTCACATCATAGCCCTTTTCCGCGAGCGAGCTCATCTGCAAGAGCGTCCGCGCGACCGTCGTGAGCTGCTCCATCGAAAAACGCTGGTTCTCGATGACTTTCTGCAAATCCTGCGGCATCTTCTCGACCGTCTCCATCTCTTCGGAGGAAATCTTCGAGAGAATGCCCGCCATATCGCTGACGGCGTTTTCGATGGAAACGTTTGTCTGCGGTCGGAAGCCGGACGGCGTGCTTTCGCCATCCCTGCGGTTGACGCCATCGACACCGCCCGGCGCCTGCGGGCGCGCAACGGGGCGGACGCCATTGACAGCTGCTGTTTCAATCGGCATTTCATCTCACCTCTTCTGCATCCGCTTCATCCGTTTCGTCCATCCAGCCGACCATGGAGCGGATGGGCTCGAACGACTGGCGGTGAATCGGGCACGGTCCATATTTTCGGAGCGCGGCGATGTGCTCGGCTGTGCCATAGCCCTTGTGCTGCGCGAAACCGTATTCTGGATACGCCTTGTCATACTGCATCATCAGGCGGTCACGCGTGACCTTCGCGATGATCGAAGCCGCCGCAATCGACGCCGATTTCGCGTCACCCTTGATGATGGATTCCTCGGGCATCGGCAATTTTTCAAGATGCACGGCATCGATCAGGACTTTCTGCGGCGCGGGATCGAGGCCGAAAATCGCCTCGTACATGCCGTTCATCGTCGCCTGATAGATGTTGACACGGTCGATGGTCTTCGCATCGACGAGCACCGAGCTCACAGCGATGGCCTTTTCCTGGATTTCATCGTAAAGCTCCTCGCGCACGTTCGCCGAAAGCTTCTTCGAATCGTTGAGCTTCGGCAGATAAAGGCCGCGCGGCAGAATGACGGCCGCAACGGACACGGGCCCCGCGAGCGGCCCGCGGCCAGCCTCGTCAACGCCCGCGACAAGCTCAAAACCTTCTTCTGCCGCCGCATCTTCATAAGCGTAAAGCGCCGCGACGCGCGCACGCTCCGCCTGCTCGCGTTCGTAGCGCCGCACGAGGCGCGCCACGCCCTGCCGCGAATCGAGGCGGCAAGCCTCGACGAGGTCTTGCGAAGCCTCTGTGCCATCCGCCGGGAAAAGTGCCGCTTCCACCTCGCGAATCTTCATGCCCGATGTGTCCATCTCACGGCCTCCCCTCGGCTGGCTTTGCTGCCGCTTCCTCATGCTCCGACATGCTTTCCGCCTGCGGCACTTCATCGAGTGTCACGAAGCCGAGCTTGCCCGCGCGGAACTCCGTCATCACGATGCGCACGGCCTTTTCCGTATCGACGACGCCGCCCTTCACGAGACAGCCGCGCTTGCGGCCGATGAGCTCGAGGAGCTCCCAGCCCTTCTCCGGCAGTTCCAGCAGCAGGCTCGCAACCTGCTCCTGATCATAGATGTCATCGTTGATGGCGCCCGTGAACGCAAGCTTCAAACCGACCTCCATGTCCTCGAACTTCGGCCAGAGAATGCCCGGCATGTCGAGGAGATCGAGATTCGCGCCAATCTTCACCCACTGCTTTGCGCGCGTCAGGCCCGGCGTGTTCGCCGTCTTCGTCCGCGCTGCGCCTGCAAGACGGTTGATCAGCGATGACTTGCCAACGTTCGGGATGCCGAGAATCATGCAGCGCGCCGCCCGCCCGCGTCCGCCATTCTTTACGAACTTCTCCGTCTTCGGCCGCGCAAGGTCTTCCGCCGCCTGCGTCAGCTGCTTCATGCCCTTGCCCTTGTTCGCGTCAATCGCCACGGCACGGATGCCCTGCGCACGGAAATACGCCAGCCACGCCTTCGTCGCCGCCGGGTCAGCGAGGTCAGACTTGTTCAGTGCGATGACGCGCGGCTTCCCCTGGATAATCTCCGCGAGCATCGGATTCGCGCTCGCCGCCGGGATCCGTGCATCCCGCAGCTCCACGACGACATCCACAAGCTTCAGATTTTCCTCAATCAGCCGCTGCGCCTTCTTCATATGGCCGGGGAACCACTGGAGGCTCGGCAATTCCCTTTGTGTATCTTTTTCTTCCATCACCAATATATCCTTTCAAGCCTTGATTTTACTTGATTTTTTGTGCATACGCTTCCGTATTCTGCAAGGGGCTATGTATACATCTTAATCTTTCATCATCCTTCATTTGCCTGTTTTAGGTGGGCAAATGGTGGGCAAATCCATCATTTTGGTGGGCAAATTTATTTTAGCAGATTCTTGCAGAAATAGAAAGCATTCAACAAAAGAAGAGCTCCCGACCGTAATGGCCGAGAGCTCCTGTTACCTTGCAAATGTTCCTTTGAAAATCAGAGTAGCCGTTCCAAGTCCTGTAACAATAGCAGCAGCATCCTTATCGAGATATGCGAGAAGAGATGTAATTCCTAAGCCGAACATGATGATAACGAATGCCATCCATTGGCTTCGCTTATCGAAGTCTATGTCTCCTTGCAACGCTTTCACTTGAGACGCTCTCATGTGTTCGGAATCAGCTTCGAACTGTTTCAAAATTCTTTCTGGCATATCAGGAATAACACGCTGATACCCTTCCAGCTGCTCCGGCGTTGGAAACGGGCTTTCTGTAACGGAAGAAATTCCAACGGTCATTTTCCCTGAGTCCCGATTTCCTTCCTGAGCAACAACAGCCTGCTTTCTGCTATGCTTTTGCAAATTCACCAACAACCTTATTCATGGAATTGTGCATGCGTACGCCAAGATTGAGCCATCTAGCTTTCGCTTCTTTTGATGGGCTCATCGGTATGTGTCTAGAATAGTCCCTCTTTTTCATGATAGACAAACTGCCCGCTCCATGAGCCACCATGCGAGCAACGTGTTTTACATTCTCATACATAGCGAGCACCTCCCTACCTTGATTATATGGAAATCGGGCAGAAAAAGCAACAACAAAATAAGCCCACCGGCCGCACATTTATGCTCGAGGCCTTTGTCTATGCAAACGAAAGGAGCGCTCCCAAGTTACCAGCTTGAAAGTGCTCCTATTGGTGTAGCTATGTCTACAAAGTTCCTTCTACGCCTTCATCTTAGCACGGGACGTGAATTTTGACAAGGAAAATCTGATTCCTATTTCACGCTTTAACGGAGATTTGTCCATGCTTTCTCAATCCTGTACGTGGCTGCTGATGCTCGCGGCTTCGAGCTGCTCGCGCAGGACGGTTTTCATGACGCTGGTGTCGGCATCTTTGCCGAACCAGAGATGGAACGACGCTGCGCCCTGAAGGACGAGCATGTCTTCACCGTTGAGCGTCTTGTGGCCGAGCGCTGCGGCTTCGTGGAGAAAGCGCGTCTCTGCCGGCGTGTAGATGATGTCGTAGGCGAAAGCGCCGGGCTTGGCGCTGCGCCAGTCGACGGTCATGCCGAGCGGCGTGACGTTGACGACGAGGTCGGCATGCGCGAAGGCGCCTTCAAAGTCCATCGAACTCCAATGAATCGCCTTGAGCCGCGTGCCGAGCATACTTGCGCGCTCAGCGAAATCATCGATGAGGGCTTCGGCTTTCTCAGGATGGCGCACGGCGAGCGTGACGCGCATAGCGTGAGACTTCATGAGGCCCCAAAGCGCCGCGCGCGCCGCGCCGCCCGCGCCGAGCATGACGACTTCTTTTTCCGCTGGGTCGAAGCCCGCGTCGCGGAGACCGCCGAGGAAGCCGAGCACATCGGTATTGTATCCTTTGAGAACGCCGCCATCATTGACGACCGTGTTAACGGCGCCGATGGCCGCCGCATCCTCGTCGATCTCGTCGAGGTAGTTCATGATCGCCTGCTTGTGCGGAATCGTGACGTTCCAGCCGCGAAAATGCAGCGCGCGCAATCCTGCAACGGCCAGCGGCAGCATCGACGGCTCGACGGCGAATGCCGTATAGACGGCATCGACGCCCGCCTGTTCGATCGCCGCGTTCTGCATGGCTGGCGAAAAGGAATGTGCGATGGGCCAGCCCATGACGCCGAGATTCTGTGTGCTTCCTGTCACCCTCATCGTTTTCACCTCATTTCACAAAAATATCAGCCATGCTGCTTGCGGGTCTCGTAAAGAAGGCCCATCTTCATTTCGTAGTAATCCGGCGTCATGTCGAGGTAGTGGCGGTGCGGATTCTCAAAGCGCTGCTCTTCTTCCCAGATTTCGGTATCGAGCTGCTTTTTGACATAGGCGCGGATTTCGTCAAGCTTCGGCAGCTCTTCCGTGCGCTTGCCATCTTTCACATAAAGGCGGCGCAGGTTCTTGACCGTGCACCCCTCGAACGAACGGTTCTTCCACGGCTTGACGGGATCAACGTAGCGGAACGGCTCGCTCATGTCGATGGGCTCGCCGGAGAGCGCCAGGAGGTCGGCGACGGCATGGCCGTCGGCATCATAGACGCGGTAAAGGTCCTTGAGGCCCGGATTCGTGATTTTCTCGACGTTCTCCGAGACCTTGATGCGCGGCGCAAATTCTCCGTTCTCACCCACGGCCGCAAGCTTGTAGACCGCGCCGAAAACCGGCTCGGATTTCGCCGTAATCAGGCGCTCGCCGATGCCGAAGCTGTCGATGCATGCGCCCTGCTGCAACAGCGAAGACACCGTGAACTCGTCGAGGCTGTTCGACACGACGATTTTGCAGTCCGGCAGGCCCGCCGCATCGAGCATCTTGCGCACGCGCTTCGAGAGATACGCGAGGTCGCCCGAGTCGATGCGGATGCCGACAAGGCGCTTGCCCATCGGCTCGAGGACTTCGTGCGCAACACGGATGGCATTCGGGATGCCCGAATGGATGACGTCGTACGTATCGACGAGCAGCACCGTCGCGTCAGGATACGTCTGCGCGTATTTCTTGAACGCTTCGTACTCGTCGCCATAGAACATGACCCAGCTGTGGGCCATCGTGCCGCTGATCGGGATGTCGAACATCTGGCCGGCCGAGACCGTCGCCGTACCGACGACGCCGCCGATGTAGGCCGCGCGCGCACCATACGTCGCGGCATCCATGTTGTGCGCGCGGCGGGCGCCGAAATCGGAAACCGCGCGGCCCGCCGCCGCCTTGCAGATGCGGCGCGACTTCGTCGCAATCAGCGACTGGTGGTTAACCTGCGCGAGGATGGCCGTCTCGACGAGCTGCGCGTCGATGAGCGGCGCAACGACCGTCAGAATCGGCTCATTCGGGTACATGACCGTGCCCTCGGGCAGCGAATAGATGTCGCCTGTAAAATGGAAGTTGCGGAGATAATCGAGGAATTCCTCGGAAAACATGTGCTGTGCGCGGAAATACTCGACATCTTCCTCGGAGAAGCACATGTTCTCGACGTACTCGATGACCTGCTCGAGGCCGGCGAAGATGGCAAAGCCGCCTTCGTCCGGATTCTTGCGGTAGAAGACATCGAACGCGACTTTCGCGTCCTTGTCATCGCTCGCGAAGTAGCCGTTCGCCATCGTCATCTCGTAGAAATCCATCATCATCGTGAGATTTCGTTTGTCAAACTGTGTCATGACCTTCTCCTTACTTGTCCTCGAGCAGCTGCACGAGCTCGTCATAATCCTTCTTGAGGTCGGCGTACTCGCTTGCCATCTGCATCGCCGCGAGCACGGCGATTTTGCGCGTGTCGAGGCTGCGCGTCATCTTCGCGGCCGTCTTCATGCGGTCGTCCACGATGGCAGCGAGGCGCTTGAGCTCCTCAGGATCGCCATCCGTCTTGAACGGATACGTGTCGCCGAAAATCTCGACATTCACTTTCTGGCTCGGTTTCTTTTCCATGAAATCACCTTCAAGCGCGAAGCTCGGCAGCGAACGACTTCTCGACGGCCGCGACGATGTTTTGGAAAGCCGTGTCGGCTTCGTCGTCCGTCAGCGTGCGGTCCTTGCTCTGGAACGTCAGGCGGAACGCGAGGCTCTTCTTGTCCGCTGCGATGTTCTTGCCCGTGTAGACGTCGAACAACGTGACGCCCGTGAAGTGCTTGCCGCCATTCTTCTGGATGACCTTCTCGATGTCGGCCGCCTGCACATCCATATCGACGAGCAGCGCGAGGTCGCGCTCGATGGCAGGATACTTCGGCAGCGATTCGAAATGGAACTTCTTGCCCGCGTATTTCATCAGCGTCTCGAGGTCCATCTCAAAGAGGTAGACCTTCTGCTTGATGCCGAAGTTCGCAGCCGCTTCCGGATGGAGCTCGCCGACGACCGCGATGACCTCACGGCCCTTCTTGAAGAACGCCGTCTTGCCCGGATGGAGCGCGAAATGCTCGCCAGCCTCGACCGTGTATTTCGAGATGCTGAGGCGCGCGAGCAGCTGACAGGCGATGCCCTTCATGTCGTAGAAATCGACCATGTCGTTCGTCTGATTCCAAGAAGCCTCGCTGCGGCGGCCCGTGATGAGGCCGACAATCTTGAGCTTCTCGTCCGGGAGTTCTGTCAGAGGCAGCTGCTTCGGATAGAAGACCGGCGCGACATCAAAGAGTTTGAGGTCCATATTCTTGCGCGAGAAGTTGCGCACGGCGTTCTCCATGATGCTCGTTAAGAGGCACGTACGGACGAGCGGCGCTTCATCCGTCAGCGGGTTCATGATGGGGATGGCGCGGCGGAGCTCGGAGTCCTCGGGCACGCGCAGCTTGTCAAAGAGGTCATTGCTCGTGAAGCTGAACGAAAGCTCCTCCGTCATGCCGAGCGAGACGAGGATGTGCTTGACCTGCGTCTCGAATGCCTGCTTCTCGCTCTGATGGCCCTGCATCATGCGGCCGAACGGCGTCGTGCTGACGATGTTGTCAAAGCCATAGATGCGCGCGACTTCCTCGGAGAGGTCGTCCATGCGCGAGCAGTCGTTGCGCCACGACGGAACCGTGACATGGTAGCTCTCGCTACCTTTATCTTCGACTTCGAAGCCGAGCTTCGTGAGGATGGCGACCATGTCCTTGCCCGGAAGCTCGGTGCCGAGGCGGCCATTGATCTGCGCGGCCGTGAAATCAATCGTCGTCGGCGCTTTCGGTGCCGGATAGCAATCGACGATGCCCTGCGTGACCATGCAGGCGCCCATGTCCTGCAGCAGCTGGCAGGCGCGGTCGAGCGCACGCGGCGTATTCGTCACATCGACACCGCGCTCGAAGCGTCCCGACGCCTCGGAATGCAGGCCGCAGGCGCGCGACGTACGACGGATGCTCGGGCCATAGAACGAAGCGGCCTCGAAGACGACCGTCGTCGTCTTTTCCGTGATTTCCGTCTCATAGCCGCCCATGATGCCCGCAAGGCCGGCCGGATGCTCGGCATCAGCAATGACAAGCTCGTCGCCCTTCGCGATGCGCGACGTGTCGTCGAGCGTATGGAGGTTCTCGCCTGCGGCTGCGCGACGCGCCGTCAGCTGGTGACCCGTGATTTCGTCATAGTCATAAGCATGCATCGGCTGGCCGAGTTCGAGCATGACGAAGTTCGTAACATCGACGACATTGTTGATGGCGCGGATGCCGGCACCTTCGAGGCGCTCCTGCATCCAGGCCGGAGACGGGCCGATCTTGACGTTCTTGACGACGCGCGCGCTGAAACGGTCGCAGAGGTCATCTGCCTCGATGCCGACGTTCACGAGGTCGGCGGCTTTCGCGTCATCGTCTTCCTTGCAGGCAATTGTCGGCCATTTCGGCGCATTGCCCGTCAGCACCGCGATTTCACGCACGAGGCCGAGCACGCTGAAGCAGTCGCCGCGGTTCGCCGTGAGTTCGAATTCGAGAATGACGTCGCTCTTGCCGAGCACGTCCTTCGCGGGCACGCCGACAGGCGTATCGTCCGGCAGGATGTAGATGCCGTTCAGCTGGTCTTCCGTCATTTTCGACGTGTCGAGATGGAGCTCGCCTGCCGAGCAGAGCATGCCGTTCGACGGCAGGCCGCGCAGCTTGCCCTTCTTGATGTGGACGCCGTTCGGCAGGTGCGCGCCGACCATCGCGACTGGCACGACCTGGCCCTGGCGGACGTTCTGCGCGCCCGTAATGATCTGGATGAGGTCGGGCTTGCCCACATTCATCTGGCAGACCCAGAGATGGTCGGAATCGGGATGGCGCTCGATCTTCTCGACCCGTCACGACGCTCTCGAGGCCGGCGTCGGCACGGATGACATTCTCAACCGGCACGCCGGCCATCGTGAAGCGGTCTGCGAGCTCTTCCGCCGTCCAATCGAAATCAATATAATCTTTCAACCACTGAATGGAAACTTGCATATTATGAAATTCTCCTTCATTGTTATCGCAAGATAGCACGCAACCTCCTGCCTCCCTCTCCGAGGGAGGGGGACCGCGAAGCGGTGGTGGGTGTGTCGAAGGTGCGGCAATACGTAACAGCACTTCATGAATGTCGAAGATACGTTACTTCGATGTAAAAATCGTGCTTTATGTTACACCCTGCCTTCGCCACACCCCCAGTCAGCTTCGCTGACAGCCCCCTCGGAGAGGGGGCCTGAGGGGCACAGATCAGAACTGTTTCAGGAAGCGCATGTCGTTGTCGTAGAAGAGGCGCAGGTCATCGACGCCGTAGGACAGCATCGCGATGCGCTCGACGCCCATGCCGAACGCGAAGCCGCTGAGCCAGCCCGTGCCCTTGCAGACCTTGCAGCCTTTGCCATGGCACATGACGCAGGAAATGTCGACTTCGGCCGACGGCTCCGTGAAGGGGAAGAAGCTCGGACGCAGACGAATCTTGACGTCCTCGCTGAAAATCTGATGCAGGAAGAGTTCGAGCGTGCCTTTGAGGTCGGCCATCGTGATGCCCTTGTCGATGACGAGGCCCTCGACCTGCGTGAACATCGGCGAATGCGTCGCATCGTACTCGTCGCGGCGATAGACGCGGCCCGGCGCAATCATGCGGATCGGCGTGTTCGGGTTGTTCTTCTGCATCGTGCGCGCCTGCACCGGCGACGTCTGCGAGCGCATGAGGATGTCCTCCGTGATGTAGAACGAATCCTGCATGTCGCGCGCCGGATGGTCTTTCGGCAGATTCAGCGCTTCAAAATTGAAGTAATCTTTCTCGATTTCCGGGCCTTCCTCGACGGAGAAGCCCATGCGGAAGAAGATGTCCTTGATGCGCTCGAGCGTCAGCGTCAGCGGATGCAGATGGCCGAGCGGCTGCGTGCGGCCCGGCAGCGTGACGTCGACCTTCTCGCTCGCGAGCTTGTCCGCGAGTGCGCGCGCTTTGAGCTCCTCATTCTTTTCGGCAATCAGCGCCTCGATCTGCGCCTTCGCCTCGTTGACGATCTTGCCGACCTTCGGGCGATCCTCTTTCGCGAGGGTGCCCATGCCGCGCAGGATGGACGTGAATTCGCCCTTCTTGCCGAGGAACTTGACGCGGATGTCATCGAGCTCCGAGAGATTCCCGGCCGCATGCTGGATGGCTTCGGCAGCTTGTGCCTTCAGCTGTTCGATCTTTTCTTCCATCATAGAGAAAAACTACCTCCTAAAAAGGAAACGATGAATACGGGGGGCGAAAATAAAAAAGCTCCGTCCCCGCCTTGCAGCAGGGGCGGAGACATGTCTTCGCGGTACCACCCTGATTTGTTACTTTCTTTGAAAAGCCGTGCGCGGCCAGCGTCCGGACTACCACGCCGCTTGGCGCTTCCCCCGGCTGCTCCGAAGGGAACTTCACAGCCCGCGCCATCATCCCTTTCCAGCAACGGGACTCTCTTTCGACGCACGTGACGGCTACTTTCCTTCTTCATCACAAGTTATGCTCTATCTTACCACAGTTCGCGGGGGATTTCAATGGAAAAGAAAGGATGAGAGCGCGCGGTCGCGGAGGTTGGCTTGCGGTCGCGGTCGGGCGGGGGCTTCCAACGGGCTCAACGCTGACACGGCCTGGAGGGCTCAATCGTTTTTGGAAGGTTCAGTTCACATCACCATTTCTCGTCTTTTTCCGTTTCCTTACAGCTAAAAGAGCCCTTATGGAAGCCCCCGCCCTCCCGAAGATATTCCACAGCTCGCGGCCTCTAGGGGCTATCTCTGACTCGCGTCCGGAAAAAGCGGCGGCTCCGCGCATCCAATCCATCTGTTGTGGAGCATATCTTCTTCAGCAGCCTCCCCATCATTCTAACTCATTATCTGATAATCCATCTGGATATACTTTCCCATAAACTTGCCGATAGGCAACTTTAAACGGATAGTATTCCATAGCATGAAAAGTCATTACAAAAGTTCCAAAGCCAAATACATCCATATAATCACCTATGAATTGTCGGCTTTTGTAATATGGAATATGCTCCCATTTTCCTGTTTTATGATTACAGTAAGACAAATCATTAAAGCGAGGATTACCATTGCAACTACGGTGCAGCTTCCAATATTGCCTCCATTTATCTTCTACTTTTTTGTTGAATGTATATATTAAAACTTCCCCAATTTACCGGACTATAACGAAGCTCGTAAAATCGGCATTCTGAAAAATCCTCGGGATACGATTGCGCAGATTCCTTGAAATTCG
>CACZFT010000147.1 GCA_902780535.1 uncultured Selenomonas sp.
GGCGGCAGCTGGATGCCGAACTCCCGCGCAACGACGGCCGCGTACCCCTGAAAGACTTCCGGGCTCAATACTTGCCGAACCCTTCTTCTTCCGTCAGCGCAATCTTCGCAGGACGCTTCTTCGCGGCGGCTGGCGGCAGCTGCGGCTTCTTGATGGCCGGACGCGCCTGCGGTGGACGGTCAAAATGCATGGTCGAGTCGAAGCGGAAGCGGCCTGCCGTTTCTTTCAGGCGCTCAGCCTGCGCGCTGAGCTCTTCGCTGGCAGACGCGGCTTCTTCGCTCGTCGCGGAGTTCGACTGCACGACCTGCGAGACCTGCGTGACGCCCTGGTCGATCTGCGCGAGCGCGAGTTTCTGCTCGTTCGATGCCTTCGCAATCGAGCCGACGATATCCGTGACCTCTGCCACATTCGACATGATGGCCTGCAAAGCATCCGCCGTCTTCGTCGCGATGGCGCGGCCGTTCTCGACCTTCTCGATGGAGTCCTCGATCATGTCCGTCGTCTCTTTCGCGGCTTTCGCGCTGCGCGCCGCGAGGTTGCGGACTTCCTCGGCGACGACGGCAAAGCCCTTGCCGTGCTGGCCCGCGCGCGCGGCTTCGACGGCGGCATTGAGCGCGAGGATGTTCGTCTGGAACGCGATTTCGTCGATGACCTTGATGATTTTCGAGATGTTCGTGGACGAGACGTTGATGGCATCCATCGCCTGAAGCATTTCCTTCATGTCGCCATCGCCGACCTCGGCCTGCTGGCGCGCTTTCTCCGTGAGCTCGTGCGCCTGGTCGGCGTTCTCGGCGTTGCTGGCCGTCTGCGACGAGATTTCCGAAATGGAGGACGAGAGTTCTTCGACGGACGATGCCTGCTCGGCCGCGCCCTGCGAGAGCGAAACGCTTGCATCCGAGACGTTGCGCGCGCCTGCCGCGACCTGGTCGGCCGCCAGGTGGATCTCGCTCATGGACTGCTGGAGGTTCTGGCGCATCTGCTCGAGCGCGGCCGCGAGCTGGCCGATTTCGTCGTTATTGAGCACCGGCACGGCCTGCGAAAGGTCGCCATCCGCGATGGCGTCCGCACGCTGCTGGAGGCGCGTGAGGCGCTGGCTGATCATGCGTGCGAGCCAGAGGCCGATGAGGATGGCAATGACGATGACGATGATCGAGCCTGTCATCATGACAACGCGGTCACTCGTGATCTTGTCGCCGAGCGTCGACGTCTCCTGCGCCGCGCCCTTCGTGCCGATTTCTGCAATCTTGTCAAAGTCCGACGAGAGGTCGGCACCGAGGTCATGGACGGGCTTGAGCTGCGGCAGATTGTCCACCGGAGCGCCCGGCTGCGTCTGCGCCTGCATGAGCGCCGTGCGCGCCGTGCGATAGGCACTGAGGTCTTTCTGCAGCTTCTCCATCGCCGCTTTCGCCGCATCGCTCTCGATGACGGGCTGGATGGCCGCGATTTCCTCGTCAATCTTCTTGTCCTGCGCCGCCATCTCGCTCGCGATCTGCTGGCGCTCCGTCGCATCGACGCGGAACAGATAGCGCGTCAGACTGCCGCGCGCCTCGCTGAACGATTTGCCCGCCTGTACGGCATCGAGTGCCGCCTGCGTGTCATACTTGTCAATGCGCTGATACGAATTATTGATATTTTCGACCGTGTTTCCCGTCATGAAAACCGAGACAAACATCAGAATGCCCATGAGTGCGACGAGCGCGACGAGCTTCGTCCCGATCTTGATCCCCTTGATTCCGTTCATTTCTCCGTCCCTCCGTTCCCTGCACTGTCAGCAGGTGCTGCCTCATCTTCTGCCCCATCGTCTGCCATCGCCTCGAAAAGCTCGGCCTCCTCTTCCGAGAAGAGCTTCTGCCAGTCGAGCAGCAGGACGACCCTGTCGTCCGACAAACGTCCGACGCCCTTGACATAGCGGTTCTGTGCCGCCTTGAGCTTCGGCGGCGGCACGACTTCGCCCTCAGGGATGTCGCGCACTTCGCTGACGCCGTCGATGATCAGGCCGACAAGCACTCCGTCCGCCTCGATGACGATGACGCAGGTGCGGTCGGTGTATTCCCGCGGCGTGCGGCGGAACCGCAGCCGCATATCGACGACCGGGATGATTTTGCCGCGCAGATTGATGATGCCTTTGACGTAGGGCGGCACCTCCGGGACGGCCGTGATCGGCAGGATGCCGATGATCTCGATCACGACGCTGATGTCGATGCCATAGAGCTCATCCTCGAGCGTGAATGTCAGGTACTTGTCTTTCTGCGTGTCTTCTTCCGACTGGATTTCCTCGTCCAAAATGATTCCCCCTCAAAAGATACTTCTTTCCCTCTTCTGGGTCATTCCCCTGGAATCTATGAAAACACCCTTCATGCATAAATGAGATGGGCTGTCTTCTCCGGGTCGATGATGAGGCTGATGCCGCCATCGCCAAGAAGCGTGCATCCCGTGATGCCGGTCTTTTCCGTCATGCCGCGGATGTATTCGGGCACGGGCTTCACGACAATCTGCTGGACGCCGAGGAGCTCGTCGGCCGCGAGCAGGAACGGCTTGCCGTCCGCCTCGACGAGCAGCAGGATGGCCTGCGTGAGGTCCTCTTGCGCGTCCTCGATGTCATAGAGCTTCGACAGCCGCAGGATCGGGCAGCAGCGCCCTTCGTCCATGACCATCTCGCGCCCCTCGGCATCGAGGAAGACCTGCCCAGGCTCGGGGCGGAACGAGCGGCGGATGGAGCGGATGGGGAGCGTATAGCGCGAGGCGCCGACTTTGAGCACCATGCCGTCGACGATGGCGAGCGTCAAAGGGATGCGGATCGTCGTGACCGTGCCCTTGCCCTCTTCGCTGTCGACGG
Organism: uncultured Selenomonas sp.; assembly: GCA_902780535.1. GTDB lineage: Bacteria > Bacillota > Negativicutes > Selenomonadales > Selenomonadaceae > Selenomonas_C. Next base: position 2,837 of record CACZFT010000147.1, read on the forward strand.
CGACGCTGCCGCCGAGGCCGCGGATGTTCGAAACGACGACGTCCATGCCGACGCCGCGGCCCGAATACTCTGTGACTTCGTCATTCGTCGAAAAACCCGGCGCGAAGATGAAGCCATAGACTTCCTGGTCGGTGTAGTCTTCTTCGGGCTTCGTCAGCAGCCCCTTCTCGCGCGCCTTGCTCATGATTTTTTCGCGGTTCATGCCGCCGCCGTCATCGCGAATCTTGATGACGACCTCGCCGCCTTCGTTCTGCGCCGAGAGGATCATGCCCTGTTCGGACTTGCCGGCCGCCTTGCGCTCATCCGGCATCTCGATGCCATGATCCATGGAGTTGCGGACGATGTGCATGAGCGGGTCGCCGATATGCTCTGCGATGTTCTTGTCGACTTCTGTGTCCTCGCCGACGAGCACGAGCCGCGCCTTCTTGCCGAGGTTTTTCGTCATGTCGCGGACGATGCGGTTCATCTTCTTGAACGTGCCGCTGATCGGCACCATGCGGAGCGCCATGACGCCGTCCTGCAGCTCTTCGTTGAGCTTGTGGAGCTGGCGCGCGGCCTTCGAGAAATTCGCGAGCTCGAGGCCCTGAAGGTCAGGGTTCTGCGTCACCATCGACTCCGCAATCACGAGCTCGCCGACAAGGTCCATGAGGCGGTCGAGCTTGTCGACGCGCACGGAAATCATCTGCGACTCGTGCTCTGCCGAAGCCGCATGCGCCTTGGGCGGCGCGGGGCGCGGCTTCTTTTCTGGTGGCGGCGGCACGACGGGCTCCGAGGCTTCCGATGCCTCGATGACGGCCTGCTGCTGCGGCGTCGGCCAGTATTCGCACTCCGCCGTGCTCGCGAGCTCCTGGAATTCGAGCTTGTCGAGGAAGATCGTCTCTTCGAGGAACGCTTTCGCCGCATCCGCCGCCATGTCCGTCTGGAACCAGATGCGGAAGCCGACGTCCTTGATCGTATCGACGGCCTGCGGGTCTTCGAGGATTTTCTCCGGCAGGAAATGGAACTCCGGCGAGACATCCTTCATGCGGTTCAGCACGCCGAACGCGCGGACTTCCTCCATGCCGCAATCGGGCTCGAAATGGAGCGTCGCCGCATAGACGTGGAGGCCGTCCGCCTTCGCGGGCTCGGGCTTCGCGGCCGGGATGAAGTACTGCTGCGGCTTTTCCTCCACGGGCGGCGGCGCAGGCGCGGCAGGTGCGCTGGCGCCTGCCCCCGAGGCCGCGGCTTTTTGCGACGGCTTCGCCTTGCGGAGATCGACATCCGGGTCGTCACCATTGTCAATCTTGAACTGGCGCAGGAAATCGTGCGTATGCTGCCGCATGTCCTCGCTCGAATCGTCCGGCGTCTCGCCCGCGTCGAGCTTGTCGACTTCGCCATTCATGAAATCGACCGCCGTCAGCACGATGTCCGTGATGGCTGACACATCGACCTTCTTCGGATGCAACTCGCGGATATAGAAAAAGATGTCTTCCACGGCGTGCGCCAGCTTCGAGATTTCGTCGAGCATCATCATCGCCGCCGAGCCCTTGATCGTATGCATGGCTCGGAAAATCTCGTTGACGTCGTCGGACGAAAAGCTCCCCTCCTGCTCGCTTGCGAGTGCCATCTGCTCGAGCTGCTCAAGGAACTGCCGCGTCTCGTAGATGAAGACTTCCACCATCGGCTCATGTTCCGCCACCGCGCATCATCTCCCTTTGACTTGCTTGGAGTGAACTTTTTCGGTAATTTTCTCGTTATCTAGTCGTATATTTCCATGAAAATGTGCAAATTCCTACTAAAGTACCAAAAGACTCTATGATTTTTTATGTAAAGATATGGTAAATGAACAATTCCGGACAAAAGAAAACGCCGTCAGCCACGAGGGCGACGGCGTGCAGGATGCAGCTTGTCTTCAAATCTGGATGGTATGGAACCCGCTTGCCTTGTGCAGGCGGTTCATGATGGCGAGGCCGAGGCCGGTTTCCGTCGTGCCTTCGCCGAGCAGCGCGTCGGGAAAGCGATCAGCGCTTCGTAGATATGCGCGGCAATCGCTGAGAGGTCACCCTGCGGGCCGTAGGATTTGCGAAGCGCATCGGGCACGAGGCCTTCGAGTGCCGTGCAAGTCTCGTCGCTTGCGAGGATGCCGACCGTATGGCCGTCCTTCTGCAGCTGGCGCACCTGGCGGCGGAACGCGGCCGCCATCTTTGCGGGTGCGCCTTCGAGCAACGTCATTGGCGCTTTCGGCGCGTAGTGCTTGTACTTCATGCCCGGTGCTTTCGGCACCGTGCCCGCGCCGACGAGCGCCGGGTCAAGCTTCACGCCGCCGAGCACCTCTGTCAGCATCTCGCGCGTAATGGCGCCGGGACGCAGGATGACTGCGACGGGGCCCGTGCAATCGACAATCGTCGATTCGACGCCGAAACGGCAGGGGCCGCCATCGAGAATCAGTGGGATGCGGCCATCCATATCGCGCAGCACGGACGCTGCCGTCGTCGGGCTCGGACGCCCCGAAATGTTCGCCGACGGCGCCGCGACTGGCACGCCCGCCGCGCGGATCATCGCGCGCGCCGCCGCGCTCTCCGGCATACGGATGCCGACCGTGTCGAGCCCGCCCGTGATGCGGTCCGGCACGATGGATTTGCGGCGCAGGATCAGCGTCATCGGGCCGGGCAGAAATGCGGCCATGAGTTTTTCCGCCATCGGCGGAATCCCCGCGGCGACCGTCTCCGCCATCGCGCGGTCCGCCACATGGAGGATCAGCGGATTGTCCGACGGCCGCCCCTTCGCCTCATAAATGCGGGCGCACGCCACGCCATCAAGCCCGTTCGCCCCGAGGCCATAGACCGTCTCTGTCGGGAACGCGACAAGCTGGCCAGAGCGGAGCAGCTTTCCCGCCTCGGCAAGGGCGTCTTGTGCCGCTGCACTCTTCAAATCTTCAATCGTTCGAACTTCTGTTTTCATTCAGATGCTTTCTTTCATTTCTTCCACGCAACAACGACGCGCTCGATGCCGCCGTAGTCCTTGATGACCTCCGTCCGCGCAAAGCTCCCGCTTTGGGCCGCCATCTTTGCAACGTCCTGCGCCTGATGGATGCCGACTTCGACGGCGAGGAAGCCGTCGTCTTTGAGGAGCGCGGGACTGTCCGCGACGAGGCGGCGATAGAAGTCAAGGCCGTCCGCGCCGCCCGAGAGAGCTGTGCGCGGCTCTTTGCAGCGGACTTCGGGCGCGAGACCCTCGATGTCGGCGTCAGGGATGTAGGGCGGATTCGAGAGAATCGCGTCGTAGGGAGCGCCCGTCGTCTCTTCCGCCGCGCCCGCCTTACCGCCCGCTCCACCGCTTTGCGCTTTTGCGAGCGGTGTCAGCAGGTCGCCCGTATAGAACGTTACGCGGTCGGCGACATCGAGCGCTTCGGCATTTTCCTCCGCAACCTTTCGTGCGGCCTCGGAAATATCGACCGTATCGGCTGTCGCTTGCGGCAGATAATGCAGCACCGACAGGCAGATCGCGCCCGTGCCCGTGCCGATGTCGGCAAAATGCACGGGGTGTGCTTCTTCCGCGCCGCTCATCATCTTCAGGCGCTCGATGGCTGCCTGCACGAGGATTTCCGTGTCGGGCCGCGGCACGAGCGTGTCTTCCGTCACATGAAACGTCAGCCCCATGAACTCGCGCTGCCCGATGATGTAGGCGACGGGGACGCGGCGGATGCGCTGCTTGATGGCCTCGCGGTAGTCTGCGAGCTCCTGCGGCTGGAGCGGCTCGTCAAAATGGACATAGAGATAGATGCGCTCCTTTTCGAGCACATGGCCGAGCAGCACCTCGGCGTCGAGGCGCGGGCTCTCGATGCCCTTTTCCTTGAAGAAGTTCTCCGTCCACTTGAGGATGCGCCCGATCGTCCAGATTTCGTTCATTCATTCACCTGCTTCAGCCGCCGCGCCTGATCAGCCGTGATCAGCGCGGCAAGGATTTCGTCGAGATCGCCGCCGAGCACGGCGTCGATGCGGTGCACGGTCAGGCCGATACGGTGATCCGTCACGCGGCCCTGCGGGAAATTGTACGTGCGGATGCGCTCGCTGCGGTCGCCCGAGCCGACCTGGCTCTTCCGGTCTGCCGCGACGGCATCCTCCTGCACCTGCTGTGCGCGGTCGAGGAGCCGCGCCCTGAGCACCTTCATCGCCTTATCCTTGTTCTTTCGCTGCGATTTTTCATCCTGGCACTGCACGACGAGCCCTGTCGGCAGATGCGTGATGCGGATGGCCGTCTCCGTGCGGTTGACATACTGGCCGCCCGCGCCCGACGCGCAGTACGTGTCAATGCGCAGGTCCTTCGGGTCGATGTCGATGTCGACTTCCTCGGCCTCCGGCAGCACGGCGACCGTCGCGGCCGAAGTATGGATGCGGCCGCCCGACTCCGTCACGGGCACGCGCTGGACGCGGTGCGTGCCGCTCTCGTATTTGAGGCGGCTGTACGCGCCCTCGCCCGCGATCAGGAACGTGATTTCCTTGAAACCGCCGATTTCCGTGGCATTTTCCGAAAGGATGTCCACCTGCCAGCCCTTGCGCTCGGCATAGCGGCTGTACATGCGGAACAGGTCGCCCGCGAAAAGCGCCGCCTCATCACCGCCAACGCCGCCACGAATCTCCATGATGACATTCCGCTCGTCGTTCGGGTCTTTCGGGAGCAGCAAAATAGGGAGCTCGTGATCGAGCTCCTCTTTCTGCGTCATGAGGTCTGCGAGTTCCTCCTCGATGAGGTGGCGCATCTCGTCGTCCGGCTGCTCGGAAAACATCGCCTTGTCCTCGGCAATGCGGCGCGTGACGTCCTTGTACACGCGAAAGCGCTCGACGATGGGCGCGAGTTTCGCGTGCTCCTTGTTCATGCGCTGCCAGCGGTCGATGTCCGCCATCGTCGCCGGGTCGGCAATCAGGGACTCCAGCTCCCGGAATTTGTCTTCGACCGCTTGAAGTTGTTCGAGCAAGAATGATGTTCCTTTCTTCTGCAATTTCAGGCCCCCTCTAGAGGGGGCTGTCAGCGAAGCTGACTGGGGGAGTAGTAGGGGGCTGGAGACAAACAAGCATACGAAACGTTGCTAAAGACCTTCGTAGCGCCTGCATCTTTGTCAGGCTTCAGTATCCTACTACTCCCCCCGCCGCTCACGCGGCCCGTCCCCCCTCAATGAGGGGGGCTTATCACTGCGATACGCTCGGCATCAATTCGGATGTTTCTGTCGTTGGCGCTACGTCTTTCTCCATATATGACCCCGTCCCCGGCACGATCTCCTCTTCCGGCAGCACAGCCTTCAGTGACTCGATGGCCACTTCGACCATGTCGTCCTCGGGCGGACGCGTCGTGAGGTATTGGAGCCAGAGGCCCGGCTGGATGAGCTTCAGTGCGATGGGATTCGTCGTGCGGCCCGCGAAGCGGATGAGTTCGTAGCTGATCCCCGCGACGACCGGCAGCAGCACGACGCGGCTCGCGATGCGCTCCACGAGGCTCGGCCAGCCGAGGAACGCGAAGACGAAGATCGACACGAGCATGACAATCAGCAGGAAATTCGTGCCACAGCGCGGGTGCAGGCGGCTGAATTTCTGCACGTTCTCCACCGTCAGCGGCAGCCCCGCCTCGTAGCAGTGAATGGTCTTGTGCTCCGCGCCGTGGTACTGGAACACGCGGCGGATGTCCTTCATGCGCGAGATGCCCCAGATGTAGCCGAGGAAGATGACGAGGCGCAGAAAGCCTTCCATGAGATTCAGAAAGACCGGGTCGTCCGTGATGAAATGGAAGAACTTCGCCGCACCTGTCGGAATCGCGATGAAGAGAATCGCCGCGAGCACGAACGCAAAGATGATGGTCCCGGCCATCTCCTTGTCCGACAGCTGCTCGTCCTCCTCACCCGCCATCTTTGCCGAATACGACAGCGAGCGGATGCCCAGCACGAGCGACTCCACGAGCGACACCGAGCCGCGCAGCATCGGCTTCTTCAAGATCGGATACTTGTCCGCGATGGAATGCACGGGGCCCTTCTCGACCTCGATGCGGCCGTCCGGATTCCGTACCGCCGTCGCGACCTTTCCCGGCCCGCGCATCATGACGCCCTCGATGACGGCCTGTCCGCCAACACTCAGCTTGCCCATGGTGACTCCTCCTTTGAAATTCTGTGTCTCTCACTTTACCACATCTGCGTGAAAAATCATAGTAGAAAGTTTGGCTACAGCACCCGACTACTCCCCCAGTCAGCCATTCGGCTGACAGCCCCCTCAATGAAGGGGCCTTGATTTCGCAACACAAAAGGAGCTGTTGCAAATCTGCAACAGCTCCCCAAACTCCGACGCGCAATCAGTGCTTGCCGTAGCGCTTGTTGAACTTCTCGATGCGGCCGCCCGCCTGGACGTCACGCTGACGACCCGTGAAGAACGGATGGCACTTCGAGCAAACGTCAACATGGATCTCCGGCTGCGTGGAACCCGTCGTGAACGTATTGCCGCAACCGCAGATGACCTTTGCGTCATCGTAATACTTCGGATGAATGCCCTGCTTCAATTTTTCCACCTCGCTTTTCCCCAAAGACTGGGAATAGGATACAAGGAAGCTCTGCGCCTCCTTGGTTCTGACCTAGCTTCCCGCATTTGGGGAATAGCCAGTCACATGTAACTGGAATCAGACGTCAGTACGTCCGATACGCCGAATAGTATATCACAA
>CACZFT010000148.1 GCA_902780535.1 uncultured Selenomonas sp.
GGAGCCGCGGTTTGTGTCAATCGAGCAGGCGCGCATCGTGACGCGCGTCTATCAGGAGCATGCGGGCGAGCCGCGCATCCTCGTGCGGGCGCAGGCGCTCGCGGCGGCGCTCAGGGAGATGGCCATCCGCGTGACGCCGGGCGAGCTCATCGTGGGCAACCGGACGGCGGGCGTGCGCGCGGGCGTCGTGTTCCCGGAGAGTGGCAGCCGCTGGGTCGACCGTGAGTTCGAGGACTTGCCGACGCGGCCGCAGGACCGCTTCCAGGTTCATGAGGAAGACATCCGCGAGTTCCGCGACGAGATTCTGCCGTACTGGGAGGGGCGCTCGCTCGAGGATGTGCTGCGGAGCCGCGCGGGCAAAGAGGTGGACGCCATCGCGCGCGTCGTGAAGATCAACCAGAAAGATCACGCGCAGGGCCATATCTGCCCAGACTGCCGCCGCTGGCTCGCGAAAGGGCCGGCCGGGCTGCGTGCCGAGGCGGAGGAGAAAGCTGCGCAGGCGACGGGCGACGCGAAAAAATTCTATGAAGCGGTCGCCATCGTGATGGAAGGCGTGCAGGCTTTCATGCGCCGCTATGCGGGACGCTTGCGGACGATGGCGAAAGCGGAAACAGAGTCGACGCGCGAGGAATTGCTGGAATGCGCGCGCATCTGCACGGATCTTTCCGAGCGTCCGGCCGAAAGTTTCCACGAGGCGGTGCAGGCGCTCTGGTTCCTGTTCGTCGTGCTGCAGATGGAGTCGAATGCGTCGTCGTTTTCGCCGGGGCGCCTCGACGAGATTCTCGCGCCGTACTACGAGCGGAGCCGTGCGGCGGGCATGACGCAGGCGCGGGCCCTCGAAATCCTCGAATGTCTCTGGCTGAAGTTCAACCAGATCGTGTATCTGCGGAACCGCGGCAGCGCGAAGTATTTCGCAGGCTTCCCGATTGGTTTCAATGTCGCGGTCGGCGGCGTTGATGCGGCGGGGGACGACTATGTCAACGATGTCTCGTTCCTCTGCCTGCAGGCGCAGGCGCATCTCGGCCTGCCGCAGCCGAATCTTTCCGTGCGGCTCCATTCGAAGACGGGCGACGATCTGCTCAAAAAAGCCATCCGCGTCGTCGCGAAGGGCAGCGGCATGCCGCAGTTCTTCAATGACAAGGCGGTCATCCCGGCGTTCGAGGAACTCGGTTTCGGCACGCAGGAGGCGCGCGACTACGCCATCGTCGGCTGCGTGGAGCTCACGACGCAGGGCAACAATCTCGGCTGGAGTGACGCGGCGATGTTCAATCTCTGCAAGGCGCTCGAGCTCGCGCTGAATTCAGGCCGTGACCTCATCACGGGCGAGCAGGTCTCGCCGGACTTCGGCAATCTCGCGGCATACGAGACGTTTGCGGACGTCGAGCAGGCACTCGCGAAGGAAATCGACTTTTTCATGGAACGCATGATCGCGGCCTGTGCTGAGGTCGAGCGCGCGCATATCGAGCTGCTGCCGACGCCGTTCCTTTCGTCCGTCATCGACGGCTGCATGGAGAAGGGCGTCGATGTCACGGCGGGCGGCGCCGAGCACAACCTCTCGGGCATCCAGATGATCCAGGTCGCAAACCTCGCCGACAGCCTCGCGGCGCTCAAGGCGCTCGTTTATGATGAAAAAATTGTTCCACGTGGAACATTCCTCGATGCACTGCGCAAAAATTATGAGGGCTACGAGCTCCTGCGCACGCGCATCCAGAGCAAGGTGCCGAAGTACGGCAACGATGTCGACTGGGTCGATGCGCTCGGCGTGCAGTGGGCGCGCTATTTCCGCAAGGCCATCAGCAAATACCGCAACTATCGCGGCGGCCCGTTCCACACGGGCATGTACACGGTCTCGGCGCATGTGCCGATGGGCGCGAATGTCGGCGCGAGCCCGGACGGCCGCAAATCCGGCCAGCCGCTCGCCGATGGCGGCATGTCGCCGGTCTATGGCCGCGACATCGACGGCCCGACGGCCGTGCTGAAATCCGTCTCAAAGCTCGACAAGGAGCTCACGACGAATGGCGGCCTGCTGAACATGAAGTTCCTGCCGGAGTTCTTCGCGACCGAGACGGGCGTCGATAAGTTCGCGCAGTTCCTGCGGACGTTCGTCGATCTTGAAATCCCGCACATCCAGTTCAACGTCGTGCGCCGCGAAGACCTGCTCGATGCCAAGGCGCACCCCGAAAACCACCGCAGTCTGACCGTGCGCGTGGCGGGGTATACGGCGTACTTCACCGAGCTCGCGGAGGACTTGCAGGACGAAATCATCGCAAGGACGAGCTATGCAGGGGTATGATGTAAAAAAAGCCCCCCTCATTGAGGGGGGACGGGCCGCGAAGCGGCGGGGGGAGTAGTGCGGAGGCACGGCCTGTCAAGCAGCACGAAAGCAATCTGCGGAGTGTCGGCACGATTTTTGACGTTAGACGCTTTTCGACGCACGATGGTTCCGGTATCCGAACGACCGTATTCTTCAAAGGTTGTTCTTTGAATTGCCGCTGGTGCCATAATCCTGAGGGCATCGCGACGACGCGCCGGCCGCTCTTTTTTGAGAAACGCTGCATCGGCTGCCAGCTCTGCGAAAAAGCCGCGCGGGCGGCGGGAGAGCAGCTCGGAGCGGAACGGACGCCGGCGAGGGACGATGTACAGGCGGACGTCCTCGTCCGCGGCATCCCGTACCGTGCCCGCGACGCGGAAAACAACGCGCTCTGGGAGCGCATCATCGAAGCCTGTCCCTCGGGCGCGCTGGCATGGGATTCGCGCACGGTCACGAGCGCGGCTCTTTCGGATGTGCTCCTGCGCGACCTGCCGTTCTTCCGTCATGGCGGCGGCGTCACACTTTCGGGCGGCGAACCGCTGCTGCAGCCGGAGTTTGCAGCTGATGTCCTGCAGCGCGTGCAGTCGGCGGGTGTCCATACGGCCATCGAGACGGCGCTTGCCGTGCCGGAGAAGAACCTCCGCACCGTCCTGCCGCATCTCGATCATGTCTTTGCCGACTGCAAGGTGTGGGGCCGTGCGGCGCATATCGCTGCGACGGGCGTGCCGAATGACCGGATTCTCGCGAACCTGCGATACCTCCTGTGCGGCGCGCAGACGGCCGATTTCCCGACGGTCACGATCCGCACGCCGTTGATTCCGCAGTTCACGGCGACGGACGAGAATATCCGCGCCATCGCACAGTTCCTTGCGAGCGAGAACCCGGCCATCCACTACGAACTTCTCAACTACAATCCCCTTGCCGCCGCGAAATACCATCTCGTCGGGCGTGCGTATTGCTTTGACGAGAATCCGCGAAAATTCACGGAAGCAGAAATGGAACGCTTTGCCGAAATCGCGCGGGGCGCGGGGCTGAAAAACGTAACGATTGACCGATAACGAAATTTTTGAAAGGAGCTATCTCTCATCATGAAAATCCTCATTGACGACGCGAACATCGACGCCATCAAGGCCCTCTATCCCGTCTATCCCATCGACGGCGTGACGACGAACCCTTCCATCCTCGCGAAGAGCGGCCGTCAGCCGTATGATGTGCTGCGCGAGATCCGCGCGTTCATCGGCGCGGAGGCAGAGCTCCATGTGCAGGTCGTCGGCCGCACGGCGGACGCGATACTCGATGACGTCGAGCGCATCCACGCGGAACTCGGCGCGCAGACGTACACGAAGATTCCCGTGAACCCGGCCGGCCTCGAAGCCATCCAGCGCCTGCGCAAAGCGCAGCCCGACGCCCACATCACGGCGACTGCCATCTACACGCCGATGCAGGCGTTTCTCGCGGCGAAGGCGGGCGCGGACTATGCCGCGCCGTACATCAACCGCATCGACAACCTCGGCGCGGACGGCATCGCGACGGCGAAAATCATCCAGGATATGTTCACGAAGAACGGCCTTCACTGCAACATCCTCGCTGCGAGCTTCAAGAACTCGCAGCAGGTGCAAGCGCTCGCGCAGTACGGCGTCGGCGCAGCGACCATCGCGCCCGCCGTCATCGAAGGGCTCGTGAGGAACGCCGCCGTCGCTGCCGCCATCGACGACTTCACGCGCGACTTCGAAAGCCTCTGCGGCAAAGGCGTCACGATGAAGGACGCGAAGTAAGCAGATTTGCTGCCGAATGGCAGCAATGGCCGGAACAAGACATAGAAAAATGCCAGCGCATGTGCTATACTTTTCGTAAGAGCAGCTGACATCAGCTCTCCCCCAAGGGGAGGTGGATGCCATGACCACTTATGAAAAGTTGGCGCTTGCGCTGGCATTTCTGCAAGTCGTGATTGGCATTCTGCAGCTTCTGAAGTATTCTGAAGTAGTTCCCGCTACGGAGGAAGCAAAGAAGCCAATCTGGAAGAGGTGATGCTGACCCTGTGTCGAACCAAGGCCCCTTCTCGTCTAAAAAAGATTTTTGAAGGGCGAGCTGATGGTTGCACACACCAGCTGCTCTTGTTGCTACCATTATACCATTTCAGGCGGGCACTGACAAGAAAAAGCGGTGCGCGGAAAGGAGCCTTTCATGGCAGAAATACTGGAAAAGCAGGCGCGGCCGAAGCCTGGCGTGCGCGAGCAGTGGGCCGTGCGGGCCGTGTTCTTTCTCGGCGGGTTCGGGACGGCGTCGTGGGCGCCCTTGGTGCCGTATCTCAAGATGCGGCTCGGCCTCGCGGAAGACGTGCTCGGTTTGCTGCTGCTCTGCTGCGGCATCGGGTCGCTTGTGACGATGCCGCTTTCGGGCGCGGCGGCGGAGCGGTTCGGCTGCCGCCGCGTGCTGACGGTCGCCTGCACGGCGTTTTCGCTGATTTTGCTCGGCCTTTCCGTCGTCGATACGCTGCCCGTCGCCGCGGGATTGCTGCTGATTTTTGGCGCGTTCATGGGCTGCATCGACACGACGATCAACATCGATGCCGTCATGGTCGAGCAGGCGGCCGGGCGGCGGCTCATGAGCGGCTTCCACGGCCTCTGGAGCGTCGGCGGCTTCGCGGGCGCGGGGCTCTTTGGCATCTGGGTCGGAAAGGTCGGCCTGACGCCGCTCGTGTCGACGGGCATCGCGGTCGGGCTCATGCTCGTTTTGCTTGCGCTCTGCCGATGCGGGCTGCTGCCGTATGGCGGCGGAGGCGGCGGGCAGCTCATCGCCATTCCGCGCGGCATCGTCGCGTTCATCGGCGTCATCGCGGGCATCGCATTCCTCGTCGAGGGCGCGGTCATGGACTGGAGCGGCGTCTTCCTGACGACGGTGCGCAACATGGACCTCGCGCTCGCGGGCACGGGCTTCACGATTTTCTCGGCGGCGATGCTCATCATGCGGCTCACGGGCGATGCGCTCGTCGGCCGCCTCGGGCAGAAAGCTGTCGTGCTCGGCGGCTCGGCGCTTGCGGCAACGGGTTTCCTGCTGCTAATCTATGCGCCGAACCTGCCGCTGCTCTACGCGGGCTTCTTCGCCATCGGCGTCGGCAGCGCGAACGTCGTGCCCGTTTTCTACAGCCTGCTCGGCCGTCAGGACGCCATGCCGCTTTCGACGGCCGTACCTGCCGTCTCGACGCTCGGCTACCTCGGCGTCCTCATGGGCCCGGCCGCTATCGGTTTCCTCGCCCACGCTGTCGGCCTCGAAGACGCGTTTTTCTTCCTCGCGATGCTCGTCGTGGTCGAGATGGCGATTGCGGGGTACGTGTATCGGACGATGAAAGTATGAAGGCGCGGGAACGCCAGATGGCGGCTGCGCGGGTGGAGGAGCTCGCCGCGCGGCTCGCGGCGTATCGCGAGGAAAATGAGCGCCTGCGCGCGGAGCGGAACGAAGCCATCCAGAGGACCATCGAGCTCCGCGCCGAAGTCGATGCGCTGCGCGAGGAACTGCGGCTCTGGCAACGGGGCAAGCGGCGGCCGGGGGAGGAACGTGAGGATGGCGAAGACGGCGAAGACACAGCTGCCGGCGTGGCGTCTGATGCTGCGGATGGCCGTGCCGCCGACCCGCTGGCCGCGCTCGCCATCTTCGTCGTTGGCGGCTCGGCAGCGTGGCAGCGCAAGGCGGCCGAGCGCTTTCCCTACATGCGTTTCGTCGGCAACGAAAAGAACTTCGACGATGCACCGCTCCGCACGGCTGACGTGCTCGTCGTCAATACGAACGCCGTCTCCCATGCCGCGACGGAAAAGGCCAAGCGCGCCGCGAAAGGCGCTGTCCTCGTGCTGACGAGCACGAACAACCTCGACATCGTGCATCGGAAAATCTGTGGAGAGATTCTTGGATGATTTTTATCTCTGCGCGCTATACCGACAAAAAATCACATCTGGCTGTGTAGGAGCCCGTCATCTCGTATGACAAAATCGACATCCTTTAGTGTTGCCATTAAGTTTAAGGCAGGCCCCCTCTAGAGGGAGCTGTCAGCGAAGCTGACTGGGGGAGTAGTTAGCTGCTGGAGACAAACAAGCATGCAAAGGGTTGCTAAAAGACTTTTGCAACGACTGCATCCTTGTCAGGTTTCAGTATCCTACTACTCCTTCCACCGCTTCGCGGTCCCCCTCCCTCTGGAGGGAGGCTGAAGTTTGAATGACTGCTTAATGACATCCCTCGGGGGAGTGTCGATTTTTTGTTTTTGGGGAAGTAGAGGTTTTGTGATGAAGAACGCAAAGAAGTTATGGAGGAAGCAGGCGCTGACGGCGGCCGTCCTGGGCATGCTGGCGATTGGCGGCGTGCCGGTGGCAGCGGAGGCTGCGCAGGTGGCGGCAGAAACGGCGACGGCGACAACGGCGTCGCTCGTCGCGCCCATCGAGCAGGTCACGGGGATTGCAAAGACGTATGGTGACGGCGAGTTCGTTGAGTGGGCGGTCGTGCGCTATGATGTGGCGATGGACCCGGCATCCGTCGAGCCCGGCGATTTCTCCATCGACGGACAGACGATTGACGAGGTGCGCGTCGGTGAGACGGAGGACGTGCCCGAGAAGAGTCATGCGGGCCGACCGCATCGTGCCTGACCTTTCGTTTGCCGTGCGGCAGGTGGGACGCCTCTATGCGGCAGACGGCACGCCGGTTCTGCCGCAGGCTGCTGGCGCGGCGGCCGTTGCCTCCGCGAGCGTGAACATCAATGAACCCACGACGCCGCTCTTTCAGGGCAATGGCGCGACCGTCTTTGCCGATCCCGTCTGGCAGACGAAACATCCCTGCATCGTCCTCGCGCTCCAGTACACGGACGACCTCGTCACGCAGCTCGGCATGATGACGACGGACGCGAACAGCTGGTCGTCATCGCGGACGGCAACCACATGTATACCTGGTCATTCGCCTACAATATCGACGCCATCCGCGAGTGGCTGTTCGCGCAGAAAAAAGCATAAAATCAGATGACAATGCGGCAGAATCATGGTAGAATAAAGGCAAAGAAAGAAGAAATCACTTCATTATATAAAGGAGGATTTTCATCATGGATGCCATCTTCGAACGCATGAGTATCCGCAAATACGAAGACCGCCCCGTCGAGCAGGAAAAGATCGAGAAGCTCCTGCGCGCAGCGATGGCGGCGCCTTCGGCGGTCAACCAGCAGCCGTGGGAATTCTACGTCGTCAAGAATCGCGAGACCATCGTCGAGCTCTCGAAAGCGAGCCCGTTCGCGGCCTGCGCGGCAGACGCGCCCGTCGTCATCGTGCCGATCCTGCGCAAGGATGCGAAGCATCCCGAGCTCGCGAACTACGACCTCGCGAACGCAACGGAAAACATCCTGCTCGAAGCCACGACGCTCGGCCTCGGTGCCGTCTGGCTCTGCATCGCACCCTACGAGGACCGCATCGACAACGTTGTGACCGTGCTCCATACGCCGCATCACACGATCCCGTTCTGCCTGATTCCTGTCGGCTATCCGGCCGAAAAGCGCACGCATCAGGATCGCTACGACCCGAAGAAAGTCCACGTCATCGAGTGAGATTGAAAAAAGCGGTATACGAAAAACCGTTGGAGTGTTCCACGTGGAACATTCCAACGGTTTTTCTTGTCTTATTGGCAGAGAATCCCGAGCGCGGCGAGCCGTGCCGCCGTTTTTTCATCGACTGCTTTCTCCGTCAGCACGCCCTTCACGTCGCGCAGGTCGGAGAAGACATACGGCCCGGCCTTTTCGAGCTTGCGCGTTTCGAGCAGCAGCCAGCTTTCCGCGCTCGCGGCGAGGATGGCCTCCTTCGTCGTCGCGTCCTCCGGCGTGTACGTCGTCGCCTGCCGCCGCGCGAGGTCGAGGCCGACGACGCCGAGGAATGCCTTGTCGAAATGATAGCACGCAAGTTCCCGGTTTGTCAGCGCCCCGACGAAGCCGTCGCATCCCTCGCTGAACGTGCCGCCGATGAAGATGAGCCGGTTGTGTTCGTCGCCCGCCATCGTCGTCATCACGTCCACCATGTTCGTCACGACCGTCAGCGAAAGGCCCGACGTCTTCAGCAGTTTCGCGAGCTCGATGTTCGTCGTCGAGATGTCGAGGAAGATGGTCTCGCCGTCATGTAAGAGCTTCAGCGCCTTCTTCGCGATGCGCTGCTTCTCCGCGCGATACTTCGGCTTGCGTTGCGAGACGAAATGATCCTCGTCCGGTGTGATTCTTAGCGCCCCGCCATACGTCTTCTTGAGGCGCCCGTTCTTCTGCAGCAGTGCGAGATCCTTGCGGATGCTGTCATCCGTCACCGCGAACCGCGCACTGAGCTCCTTCACGCTCACCGCCCCATGCTCGTTCACGAGCTGGACAATCATATTCTGACGCTCTTCTGGCAGCATGGTGACCGCTCCTTTTCGCAGTTTCTTTATCATAGCAAAATGCCAGCACATGTGTGCTGGCGTTCGCAGGAATCGTGATTGGCATTCTGCAGCTTCTGAAGTAGTTACCAGCTACTGAAGGAAGCAAAGAAGCCGAACGGGAAGAGGTGATGCTGACCGTGCATTGAGCCACAGCCCCTTCTCGTCGAAAAGATATTCTGAAGGGCGAGCTGATGAGTTCCAAAGCACCAGCTGC
>CACZFT010000149.1 GCA_902780535.1 uncultured Selenomonas sp.
AGCATGACGGTCGGGCCTCCTGCAAATTGATACTTCTATTATACAGGAAGTACCAATAAGAATCGACCCACTAAAGGGACTTTTTCAGCAGCCTCCCTCGAAGAGGGAGGCTGAAGATTGAGAGCCCAGCAAAAGCTTCAAGAGCTCCTGATGATCCGGCCGCGCAGGCCCCGGCTCGACATAGATGTCATAATGGCCGGTCTGCGGAACCTCCTCGACGGCAATCGGCGCACCATAGGCCGCGCTGAGCCGCTCGGATGTCAGCACGTCACGCGGCGTGCCATCTGCGAGAAGCCTGCCGCCGCCAAAGAGCAGCAGACGCGAGCAGAACCGCGCCGCAAGGCCGAGCTCGTGCACGACCATGAGCACTGTGCGCCCGGCTGCGCAGAGTTCCTGACAGAAGCGGAACAGCTCTTCCTGATAGATGATATCAAGGCCCGTCGCCGGCTCGTCGAGCAGCAGCAGCGGCGTCTGCTGCGCGAGAACTTTTGCAAACAGTGCCCGCTGGCGCTGGCCGCCCGAAAGCTCGCGCATCGGCCGTTCAGCAAGTGCCTCCATGCCGACGAACGCGAGGCTCGCCTGCACGATGGCTGCATCTTCCGCGCCCTCGCGCTGCCACCAGGCAAGATAGGGATACCGCCCCATCCGGACGATGTCCCGCACCGTGTAGGCAAACGGGATGGAGGATTGCTGCCGCGGCGAAAACGCATGGATGTCCTGCCCGAAAATCCAGACCATACCGCCGAGCGCAGGCTGAATCCCGCGCAGCGTCTTCAGGAGCGTGCTCTTTCCCGCGCCATTCGCCCCGAGGAACCCGACGAGCTCGCCGGGATGGATGGCAAAGGAAACATCCTCAAGCACTGTGCGGCCCTCATAGCCGGCCGAGAGATGCTCCGCCTGCAAGACCGTTTCATTCGTTTCCGTCATCACTGGCATCGCAATCCATTCCTCAGAACGTATACGTCATGCCGATCTGGAAGAAGCGGCCCGGTGCCGGATAGTTCCAGCCTGCATAGCGCGAATACGCCTGATTCGTGAAGTTCAGCGCCTTTGCATAGAACGTCAGCTGATCCGTTGCCGCATAGCTCGTGTTGAAATCGAACACGGCATAGTGGTGGTCGCCATAGTACGTCTCATCGAGGCCCGAACCCATGCGGCCTTCAAGGTTTGCCTTCCACGGGCCCTGATGATAGTGAAGGCCGATGCGGTAGCCGTTCGGCATGCTGTTATGAAGGAGATAGCCAGACTTCGCATCCGATTCCGTATGTGTATACGAATAGCCAAGGTTGTAACTCCACTGCTTGGAAAGTTCCTGCTTCCAGCTCAGCGTGAGGCCATGCTTTTTTTCTTCATTCAGATTCAGCGATGTCCAAATCCCTGTTGAATCCGGGCCCCAGGCAATGGCATCATGCAGATCAGAATTGAAATAGCTCAGGTCAAGAGACGTCCCCGGTGTAAATACATGGCTGATGCCGATATTCTCGACATGGCCGGACTCAGGATCGAGATCCGGATTGCCTTTCATATACGCATCCGTGTAGTACATGTCATCTGCCGTCGGCGCCTTGAACACGCGTCCCCACGATGCATAGACCTTCGTATCGTGATCCGGGCGGTAGTTGATGGCGACTTTCGGCGACCAGTGCGTGCCGAACTCGCTGTGATGATCCATGCGCAGCCCCGGCACGAGCGTCCATTTGTCTCTTGTCAAGGCGCCAGCCGTCCTGATAGTCGATGCCCTGCATGCGCGTGTTGAACTTGCCGCTGAAGTCCGTCGCCTTGTAGTGATTGAAATAGCGCAGATAGCCTGGCAGCTTCGTATCTTCCTTGAAACGATATGTCACAGAGACATCGTTCATGATTTGTTGCTGATTTTTCGAATAAAACGCGCCTGCGGGGCCATAGGAACCATAGGTGTCATAGGCTGGCGAACCGCCATCTATCGTGCGATGTGCGAAGCGCAGACCGACGGACTGGTCATCCGCGAGTTCCTGACGGAGATTCAGCGATACACCATTGTTGCTGCATTCGCTGCCATCCATGCGCGTCGTATCGCCCTGCTGGTCCTTGTAGTAAAAATCGCCGCGCTTCTGGAGACCGGCCGCAATCGTCCAGCTCAGGCCGCCGTCCGAGCCCTGATTGTAGAGCTCGTAGTTGTGCGACTTCCATGAGCCCGTGTTGAGATCGACCTCGGTACGGTTCTCTTTCGCCTTCTTCGTGATGATGTTGACGACGCCGCCAACGGCATCACTGCCGTAGAGCGCCGAGCCCGCGCCCTTCACAACCTCGATGCGCTCGATGTCCTTGACGGACGGGATGCGCGTGAGCGTCGCACTCGCGCGGCTCATCGAGCCCTGATCGTCATTGAGGCGCTCGCCATCGACGAGCACGACGACGCGCTCCTCGCCGTTGATGCGCACGACCTGGTCATTGCCGCTCGCGCCATTCGTCATGACGACGCCGTCGACATGGTTCAGCGCCTCGGCAACATCGGCGTAATGGTTCGATGCGATGTCCTCGGCCGTGACGACCGCCACGTCGGCCGGCGTGCTCATGTTCTCCGTCGGGATGCGCTCGGCCGTGACGACCGTCTCGCCAAGGTCTTCCGCGACCTCGTCCGAAGCGGCAGCCGACGCCGTTCCCGCAAACGAGAGCGTTCCCGCCGCCAGCGCGGACAGGATGGCAGCTGTGAGCTGTTGTTTCTTCATGATGAGTCCCTTCCTTTCCAAACTTCATGAATCCATGCATCTATCACTCGTCCACAGCAGACAGATGCTGCCCGGCCTCCTGCCGGAACGCATCGCCGTAGACGCGATATGCGATTTCCTGCACGCCGAAGACGAAATCCTGCGAGCAGTTGTAGATGTACGCCTCGTCCGGCTCCTCGAGACGGCCATCCCGGATGGCGCGGATTGTCTGGAGCGACGGATCGTCGAGATACTGCGAACGGAATGACGCGACATCATACGAGCCGTGGTCGTTGTATGTCGGCAGGAACAGCACATCGGGATTGATGGCGACGAGCTGTTCCTTGCTCATGGCCTGCCCGTCCCGGATGCCCGCCTGCGCGCGCCCGTTGATGACGCCCGCATACTTGCAGGCATCGTCAAACGAGCTGCCGCTGCCACCGTATGTGCTCATGAGCGAGATCAGCACGACGGTTTTCTTTTCGCCATCGGGAATCTTCGATGTCTGCTCCGTGATGGAGGCGAGCTTGTCGTCCATTTTCTGGACGAGCTTTTCGCCGCGCGCGGGTTCGCCGACGGCCTGTGCGATGAGGCGGACAGTCGCCTCGATCTCTTCGAGGTTCCGCGCGCCCTTGCAGACGACGACGGGGATGCCGAGGTCGCGGAGCGACGCGACGCGCGTGATGTCGCCCCAGTCCGGCACGATGACGAGGTCAGGCTTCATAGCCGCAATCTCCTCGACCGTTGGATCCGTGACGCGCCCTTCGACTTCTTTCGCGAGCGGCACGACGTTCGAGCTCACAGGGTCGTCGAGCAGACTGTTGACGGCCACCATATGATCGGGCGGGACGAGTCCGAGCACGACCTCGTCCGTGCTCATCGAGAGCGTCAGGATGCGATGCGGTTTTTCTGGCAGCGAGACGACCGTTCCCTGCACGTCCGTGACCTCATAGGCCGTCCCAGCCGTGTCTGCCTGTGGCGATGACATCTTCCGCACGTCTTTGCAGCCTGAAAGCATACAGACGAACACGAGGACGAGAAGCATCCCGCCCAGCGGCAGGAGCCGCTTTTTCCATGTGTTCCTGAAATCAAGTGCTGTCTTCATCGTGATGTTTTTCCTTTCTGGCCATCCTCTGCATCGCTTTCCCAGCCGAGCGCATGACGCTGTACATGGACTTTCTGCTCCCAGTCCTCCATGGAATCCTGAATGAATTCATGGACGAGGAATTTCGGCTGGACGTCCTCGACGAGCGCCTGCACGGCCGCCGTCCGGAATGGCTGATGCTCATCGACATGGCTGATGTAGTCAAAGACCTCGGAAAATCCTCGCGGCTGCAAGTCTTCCCTCTCGGCCTCGGCCATCCGACGCCGCACGAAGGCGCCCGAGAGAGAGCGATGGAGGTGCATGCCATAAATCGATGTCCGAAGGCCGCCAAGTCCGCGGACGACGCGCCGCACATAGCGGACAGCCTCGTCCTCCGTCGCAAGGTTCGTCGACGTGTTCATGAGATGGCCGGTATCGAGCAGGAGGCCCGTGCGCTGATGATGCGTGCCGCTCAGGAGATGGTCGGCGAGCCGCGGATCGAGGAGCATCAGCCCCGGCCACCAGAGATTCTCATAAAGGAGCAGGCAGTCCTCGGGCAGTACGTCCATGACCGTATTGACGAGCTCGAGCGTCGCCTCGATGACCTCGGCAGAACCATAGGCATGACGGCGATGATAAAGCTCGCTCGTCCGCGCCTGCGAAACGTGGAACACGACATACCGTGCTCCTGTCCGCACGGCCTCGCGGACGTGGCGGCGCCAGAAATCGATCCACGCTTCGCGCGTCTTCCCGAACGACGCCTGCCATGCGGCCCCGCTCCCATATTCTCGCACGAGCGCTTCTCGGTCTCCGCGCCAGAAATCCATCCAGCTGGGCCAGAACCGCAGATGCACGCCCTGAATCCAATCCGCTGGAAACTGCGCGGGCTCCCAATCCTCATAGAGCGTGAGCTCGAGGCCGTCCAGCCCGTGCCGCGCAAAAAACGCCGGAAGCGCAGACGTATCGCCGCCGAGGACGCGGTCGATTTCATAGCGGACATTTGAAAGATTCACGAGCTCCAGCACTGTCATCACCTCCGGCAGGAATGCCTCCCGCGCACGCCATCACCAATCATCGTCTCCGCCGCGAAGCTCGAAGCGATACGTCGTCCGATAGCGGCCCGAATGGCCGTTCATCTGGAAACGGCAGGCCCAGCCAGCCGCGACGACAGCCGCATCGAGTGCCGGATAGCCGGAGGAGCTCACGACGGAGACATCCGTCACCGCGCTCGCAGGAGAAACCGTGATCAGCACGGTCACGCTGCCCTGCGCGCCCGCCTGCACCATGCTCTGCGGATAGGCAGGCGTCGCGCGATACGTGCAATAAGCGCCAGCATCAACGGGTTCTGGCGGCGAAGCTGGCGCCGTGCCAGTGCCCGCACCAACACCGGCGCCGACACCACCTCCATCGCCCGCGCCGCTGCCCGTGCCATTCCCCGCACCAGAACCAGCACCGCGCCCCGTCCCATCGCCGGAGCCTGCACCCTTTGCCGTACCAGAATCCCCTGTGCTCTGTCCCGCACCCGCAGCATCATCCGCCGCAGCTGCGGACGATGCCATAGCGGCCGGATGCTCCTGATGCTCCTTCCGGTACGCCTGCTGCTTCTCCGGCTCCTTCGTATACGTCTCCGCAATCTCGGGGAGCTTTGTCTCGGGCGGCAGGGTGACGGCAGGTGCCTCTGCGGACGCCGCGGATGCGGGAGCCGCGGATGGCGCACGTTCGCCGCCGTCGCCTCCCCCGCCCGCATCGTCCAGCATCGTGACATCCACGACGTCGTCTTCTGATGGCTGCGGCTGCTCGCGCACCAGCAGGAAGAATCCCGACGCCCCGATCAGCAGGAACAGGAGAACATGCACGACAAGCGAGATGCCCCATGCCCGGAGCTCGCCCGACCGGCGTTCCCTCATGCGCATCGCTTCCATTTCACCGGCCTCCATCGGCGGCAGCGAGCCCGATGTGCGTGATGCCGCGCGCCTTGAACTTGTCGAGCAGGCCGACGACCATGCCGTAATCGAGCCCCTGGTCGGCACGCACGACGACGGAGAACTTCGCACTGCGCTGGTTCTCTGCCGCCGCCCGGTCGAGGAGCGCCGCCTCCGTGACGGGCTGGTCTTCGAGATAGAGCGAGCCGTCGCGCTTCATCGTCACGACATACGAGACCGCCAGCTGCGTCTCGGCACTCGCCGCCTGCGGCATATCGACATCGACCGTCTTCACCTGCACCATGTAGAGCGTGCTCATCATGAAGAAGACGAGCAGGAAGAACATGATGTCGATCATCGGGATGATGATGACCTCCGGCTTCTGCCAGGCCCGCCTGTCACGCAACCGCATCCGCATCCCGCCTTTCTGCTCTGTTTCAAAGTCTGTGATTCTTGCAACCTCGTGAAAAGCAGGTGCCTTGGTTATGACTTATGCGTTGTAGTCTTCCGGATAAATCGTGATGTCGAAATGGTTGAGGTTCCATTCGTGCGTGATCTGATGCTTGTACGCCGAGAGGGCATTCATGAGGACGGAATAGGCGCGGCCGCCTTCGCAAATGCCCGCATCGGAGATGTCCACTTTGTAGCCGTTCGCGTGGGAATAGCGGCCACTCGCGTGGTAGCCTTCTTCTGCGCCGCCCGTGATGACGAACGTGACGCCTGCGGCCTGCGCGGCCGTGTTCAGCGTATCGAGGAATGCCTTTGTCGAGCTCTGGAGGTGCACGGTATCAGTCGTGCGGTTGCTGCTCCAGGGCGTATCCATGCCCTCGGTGCTGCTCCATTTGCGAAGGTTGCTCTTGCCGAAGTCATTGTGGAATGCATACGCCGACGACTGCGACGGGATGCGGAACGAGCTCATGTCAGGGAGATTCGCCGATGCGACCTCCGCCGCGCCCGACGTGCCGGGACGCTGCATCGAGGGCAGGGCCTTCGTCTGCGACGGGAGCGTCGTCGCCTCCGCCGGGAGGGCACGGGTCGATGTGGAAGGAACGGCAGCCGTGCGGGATGCTTCGCGTGTGACAGCGGAGGACGGCACGGCAGATGTATGAACGGACGGCACGGCAGCAAACGCCGTGGACGCCGAGAAAATACAGGTTGCGAATAGTGTTAGGATAGCGGCTCTCTTCATCAAATTCCCCCTATAAGATTTGCGAACAAACTCCGTTACGTATATAACAAAGTTATTATAGCACACGCGGGGGAAATGTGAAACCGATTTATGTCCTATCTTTGTACTGCCTTTTCGTTACCTTTTCATCAGATGAAAACCTCGCAGTCGTCTTCGACGGCCTTGCAGGCGGCGCGGACGCGCGGCATGACTTCCTTCGGGTCGCTGCCCTCTTCGAATTCAACCTTCATCTTGAGCAGCATGAAGTTGACGTTCACGTTCTTGACGCCTGCCGTGTGCTTCGCCGCTTCTTCCATGAGGCTCGCACAGTTCGCGCAGTCCACATCAATCTTGTAAGTTTTTTTCATGTCCTGTTCCTTTCTTTCCGCACGAGCGCCTTTGTTCGACGCCTTTGCCCCAAACATCGCCCGCATGGCATTGAGCACGGCGAGCACCATGACGCCGACGTCGGCAAAGATGGCCGCCCACATGTTCGCGATGCCGATGGCGCCGAGCACGAGCACGAGAACCTTGACGCCGATGGCGCCATACATGTTTTCATGGACGATGCGCATCGTCTTGCGCGCAATCTGCATGGCCGTTGCGACTTTCGCCGGGTCGTCGTCCATGAGCACGACGTCGGCCGCCTCGATGGCGGCGTCGGAGCCCATGGCACCCATGGCGATGCCGACATCGGCGCGTGCGAGCACGGGCGCATCGTTGATGCCGTCGCCGACGAACGCGAGCTTGCCCGTCTCGCCCTGCTTCTCCGCGAGCAGTTCTTCGACTTTTTCCACCTTGTCCTGCGGCAGGAGCTCGCTGTGGACTTCGTCGAGCGCGAGCTGGCGCGCGACATCTGTCGCGACGACGCGGTCATCGCCCGTCAGCATGACGGTTTTCTTCACGCCATTCGCATGGAGCGCGGCGATGGCATCTGCCGCGTGTTCCTTGACGACATCCGCGATGACGATGTGGCCGATGTATTCGCCATCCATCGCGACATGGACGATCGTACCGTGCTTCTCGCACGGATGCCATTTCGCGCCGATGGCCTCCATGAGCTTCGCGTTGCCGACGCAGACCGTGTGGCCGTTGACGCTGGCGCGCACGCCCTTGCCCGCGAGTTCTTCGACGTTTTCGACCTTGCAGCCGTCAGCCTCGTGTCGGTAGGCTGTGCGCAGCGACGCCGCAATCGGATGCGTCGAGAAACGCTCGACATGCGCGGCCAGATGCAGCAGTTCGTCCGGCGCGATGGTCTCGGGATGGATGTCCGTGACTTCGAACGTGCCCTTCGTCAGCGTGCCCGTCTTGTCAAAGACGACGGTTTCGACGCTTGCGAGCGCTTCGAGATAGTTCGAGCCCTTGACGAGCACGCCTGCGCGGCTCGCGCCGCCGATGCCGGCGAAGAACGAGAGCGGAATGCTGATGACGAGCGCGCACGGGCAGCTGATGACGAGGAATGTCAACGCGCGATAGATCCATGTGCCGAACGCTGGCTCCATGCCAAGCGCCGCCATGCGCACGAGCGGCGGCAGGATGGCGAGCGCAATCGCGAGACCGACAACAATCGGCGTGTAGATGCGGGCGAAACGCGCGATGAAGTTCTCGGCTTTCGATTTGCGCGAGCTCGCATCCTCGACGAGAGCGAGGACTTTCGAGGCCGTCGATTCGCCGAACGCTTTCGTCGTGCGAATCGAGAGCAGGCCCGTCTTGTTGATGCAGCCCGAAAGCACGCTGTCGCCCTCGTGGACGCTCTTCGGCAGGCTCTCGCCCGTGAGTGCCACGGTGTCGAGCATCGACGCGCCCTTTGTCACGACGCCGTCCAGCGGGATTTTCTCGCCAGGCTGGACGACGATGGTCGTGCCGACCTCGACCTCATCCGGATCGACACGCGTGAGCGTTCCGTTCTGCTCGATGTTCGCGTAGTCCGGGCGGATGTCCATGAGGTCTGTGATGTCGTCGCGGCTCTTTCCGACCGCATACGACTGGAACCATTCGCCGACCTGGTAGAACAGCATGACGGCGATGGCCTCGGTGTAGTCGCCGTCCTCATAGATGGCGAGCGCGAGCGCGCCGAGCGTCGCGACGGCCATGAGCAGACATTCATCGAGCGGCTTCTTGTGCACGATGCCGCGCACGGCCTTGTAAAGGATGTCATAGCCGACGACGAGGTACGGCACGAGGAACGCGATGAGGCGCGGTGCGCCC
>CACZFT010000150.1 GCA_902780535.1 uncultured Selenomonas sp.
AAGAAGCAGAACTGGGAGCGCCAGCTCTACATCGAGCGCTACCGCTTCACGAAGCAGTTCTACGATTACGTCTGCGCCCATCCGAAGCTCGACATGCGCTATCAGGAATGGACGAAGCAGCACAACTACACAGACGGTGCCGTGAATTACCAAGGCTTCGTCTGGCGCCGCGACGCGGAGGACGTGGCCGAGCTGCCGCGCAATTTCCGCACCTGCCAGTCGCCGTACACGAACGAGATCACGGACAAAGTCGCGCCCTTCATGGAAAACCACCAGAATCCGACGCGCGAAGGCCTTGACACGCTGGACATTTCCGGCAGCGCCGAGATGTCGCGCAAAGGCTTTGCGGCAGCGCTCACGGAAATCAAGAAATACGCGAAAGGCCCCATCTACGACGTCGATCTCCGGCAGGAGTCGCACGGCTACTTCGACGGCACGCCCGTCAGCTGGTACGGCCTGCGCGACTGGGGCAACGCGGACAAGAACGAAGATCTCGCGCTGATCCAGAAGGATGAGAAAATGCGCTTGAAGGCCGCGCAAAACAGCAAGGACGGCGTCGTGACGGCAGACCTCGAGTCCGGCGCATACGACAAGTACGCGACGAACGTCGAGAAGCGGAACGTCCAGAAGGCGCAGACGGAGGAAGAGCTCGCCAAGGAGCTTGGTGTCAACTACTTCCGCATCCCGGCGCGCGACCATCTCTGGCCGTCGCCTGCGATGGTCGATCGTTTCATGGATTTCTACAAGACCCTGCCGGAAAATGCCTGGCTTCATTTCCACTGCGAAGCGGGTGCCGGCCGCACGACGGCATTCATGGTCATGACGGACATCTTGAAGAATCCGGATGTCTCGCTTGAGGACATCCTCGCCCGTCAGTACCTCATCGGCGGCAACTACACGGCCTACACGATCGCGAACCCGAAACCGAAAGAGTACAAGGCGCAGTATTACTGGGACAAGGCGCGCATGGTGAAGTGGTTCTATCGCTACGTGCAGGCAAACAAAGCCTCTGGATTTGCAGTCCCGTGGTCTGCCTGGATTGCGGAAAACGATCAGGTGGATTGAAATGATTCGGGCTTCCCGGACGATTTGCAGGAAGGAATCAATCAACATGAAAAAAATAGCAACAACCAGCGCCGCACTCGCGGCCGCCCTGCTCCTGCCAACATTTCCTGCTGCCCCGGCATCTGCCGCCGCGCAGGATCCTGACGTGCAGGATGTCACGCAGATGAAAGCGGAGATCCAGCAGCTGACCGACCGCCTGAACACGCTCGAGGCGCAGCTCGCGAAAGCCGGAAAGGATGCCGGGAAAGCGGACAAGAAGAAAGCGCCGGAGCTCAAATGGTCTGGCTCGACGAAGGTCGGCTACATGTACGATCAGAACAAGACAAGCAAGTCGAAAGGCGAGATCCGCCTCAAGGCGAAGACAAAAGTCGATGACCGCTATGACGTGGCATTCGGTTTGAAATTCAAGGCGACGCAGTCCGAGGGCGGCGATGAAGCGTATCCTTCAGAGAAGAACCGCGTGAAGCTCGATGAGGCATCGGTCGGGCGGCAGTTCGGCCCCGTGTACCTGAAAGGCGGCGTCCAGTCCGCGACCATCGGCGAAGGTCTCTGGCTCGGCAAGAGCAGCATCAACATGGTGTCGGCGAAATACGATGTCACGCCCCGCGATGCGCTTTATCTCGGCTACGGCCGCGATTCGCAGGCGTATCTTGCGGAAGAAACCTCGAAACCGCGCGCACGCACGCTCGCGTTCCTCCAGTATCAGCACACGTTCGCGGAGGATGCGCTCCTCGGCATCTACGGCGGCAAGCAGCAGCCGGAGAGCTATCTCGGCATCTACGCGGAAACGCCGGTCGTCGGCAAGCTGCATTTCTGCGGCGAGTTCGTGCACAATACGAACACGGATCACGCTTTCAATGAAACGGACAGCGATGGCAATTCCATCAAGTATGGCTACAAATATTATGGCTCGAAATCCCATGCGGACGGCTATCTCCTGAGCCTCGCGTACGGCAAGGCGGAGAAGAAAGGGGATTTCGTCCCGAGCATCAACTATTTCAACGTCGATCAGAACCTTTTCATGAATTCCAACTATACGTCGTATGATGACTATATCGGAGAAGAAGGGTTCAAGGGCTTTGGCGTCGTGCTCGACTACATGACGAGCGACCACTCGAAACTCTCCCTCGAACGCTATTGGGCGCACACGAAGCCGGACGATGCCAACCGGAAAAACGGCACGGGCAAATCTTTGGAGAAGGCTCCGTACGACGTCCTTTACCTCAAATTCACGACGAAATTCTGATTGCGCCGTTCTTCTTTCGGCAGAGAGCCGCAGCTCCGTGGCAATCACGAAGCTGCGGCTTTTCCGTCCTTCGGCAGCAGTTCCCCAAAAAGCAAAAAATTTTATAAAAGAGGCGAGAAAAGCAAAAAATTGGATTCAATACCGGGAGATGCCGCACGTATAATGAGGAATGGAAATGAGAATGGCTGCAGGAACAGGAGGATGCAGAAAAAATGAAATGGATCAACGATGTGCGGGTGTCCGTCAAAATCCTGGCACTCGCGGTGATTGCGGCTGTCGCTCTGCTGTCGGTCGGCTACACGGGGTACAGCATGCTGCAGGCCTCGAATTACCGCATGAGCAAGATGTACAACCAGAAGCTCAAGAACGTGCAGATGGTCAGCGAGCTCAAGTATTTCATGCGCGACATGCAGGTGCACGAGCTGAACCTCGCGGACAGCACAGATCCGGCAGTGCAGGAAAAGAACCGCAAGACGATCGAGAGCATCAATGACCGCTTCCATCAGACGCTCGACGCGTACGAGGAAAATTCGAAAGGGCTGGATGGCGTCGAGGAGCGCGTGCAGACCATCGAGGCGAGCTGGGAGAAGCTCTACCAGACCGGCAAGAAGATCGACGGGCTCGTCAAGGATGGCAAGATGGATGAGGCGCGCGCTCTTTACTACGACGAGGGGCAGAAGAACAGCTCGGCGGTCGGCAATCCGGTCAAAGAGCTCTTGGAGCTCATCAATACGAATGCGGAGGAGGTCTACCAGCGCAACCTCGAGAAGGCGGCGGAAGCGACGCGCAACATGCTGATCGAGGGCATCGTCGCGCTCATCGTCCTCGTCGTCGTGGCACAGGTCATCGGCAGGGGCATCACCTCGCCGCTCTACGAAATGAAGCTGGCCTGCGAGCGCCTGCGTGACGGCGATTTCCGTGAAAGCGAGCGCAGGGTCGTGCGCGGCGATGAATTTGGCGAGATGGCCGCGACCGTTGCCGAGATGCGCACGAGCATCGGCAAGCTCATGCGCGGAACGAACGATTCGGCACAGCAGATCGCGGCAGCGAGCGAAGAACTCACGGCGAGCTCCTCGCAGTCGGCGCAAGCGTCGGACCAGGTCGCGCAGTCGGTGCAGCGCGCGGCGTCTGCCGTGACGCAGCAAGAAAACGAAGTGCAGGAATCTTCGGGAGCCGTCGCAAGTGTCAGCACGGCGGTCGACAAGATGCAGGACCAGGCGATGCGCGTGGCAGCGCATGCCTCCGAAGCGTACGACCGCGCGGCATCGGGCGGCAAGGCAATCGCAGGCTCCGTCCAGCGCATCCAGGGCGCGGCCGCGACGGTGCGGCAGTCGGCACAGATCGTGGACAAATTGGGAGAGAATTCCAAGGAGATCGGGAAGATCGTCGAGACGATCTCGGGCATTGCGGAGCAGACGAACCTCCTCGCGCTCAATGCCGCGATCGAGGCGGCACGCGCGGGCGAGGCTGGACGCGGCTTTTCCGTCGTCGCGGACGAAGTCCGGAAGCTCGCCGAGGAGTCGGCGGAAGCCGCGCAGCGCATCACGTCGCTGATCGAGTCGATCCAGCGCGATACGGATGCTGCCGTCGCGTCCATGAAAGACGGCAGCGAGGCCGTCGGCGGCGGCGCATCGTCCGTCGAGCAGCTGAAGGAGATCTTCGACGAGATCCGTGTCTTCGTAGACGGCGTCTCGCGCGAAGCGCAGGCGATGGCGGGCGAGATCCAGAACGTCAACACGCAGGCAGGCGCCATTTCTGCGCAAGTGCAGCAAGTCGAAGCGCAAGGTCACACGGTCGCGAGCGAGATGGAGAATGTCTCGGCCGCGACTGAGGAACAATCCGCATCGGCAAGCGAGATTGCAGGCGCCAGCGAATGCAGGAGCGTGTCGAAGCGGCCAAGGAGCGCGCGGCGGCGCAGGTTGCGGCTGCGCAGGCAGCGGCGGAGTCGGCAGCGGCGAAAGCTGAGAGGGCGCATCTGCAGGAGGTTGCGACGCTGAACGCGCGAATCGTTGAACTGGAAACGGTACTGGCAAAATCTACGAAGCCGAAGGAGGCTGAGAAACATGGTGACGTTGACTGAGTATGTGGCTGTGATTGGCATCCCTAGCAATCCCCTTGACGTGAAAGCATCTGAGTATACGTTTACGACTATTTCGTTTGATGCACCGGCACATAGCACCGTTCCTGAACTGGCGGAGCTGGCCGTGCGAAATTCCGAAGAACATTTGACTGTTACGCAGTTCAAGACGGAGCGTGAGCAGGAACGGCTTGCACAGCTTCAAGAGGTGTCGGCGCTGGCCCAGGTTGAGGC
>CACZFT010000151.1 GCA_902780535.1 uncultured Selenomonas sp.
CGACGAGCTTTTCCTTGCCCGGATTCCCAAGCATCCGGCGGATATGGCGCATGCCGTTCTTCGATGCCACGGACAAGATGGAAGCGACCGTGATGTCATCGCCGACCGCCATCGACATCGCTGCATGCTTGCCGGAGACCGGCAGCAGCTTGACGCGCGAAACTCCATACGCCGCAAGCGTCGGCGCGAGCTTGCAGAATTCACGGAACGTCTGCTCGACGAGCTCCTGCCGATGCACGAGCCAGATGACGCGGTATCCCTGTGCCACGCCCTGCGATAAGAGCCATGTGACCGTCGTGAACGTCTTGCCGCTTCCCGTCGGCATGACGAGCATCCCGCTCTGCTTTTCCTCGACCTTTCCCGTCAGATCGAAGAATGCATTCAAACGATCGATGGCCTCCTGCTGATACGGCATCAGCGGCTTTCTCCCATCGGCCTGCGATGCCTTCGTGTCAATCACGACTTCCCATTTTCCTGCATATCCCATGATGTACCTCCCACTTCCCGCGCATCAGCGGCGCGAACGCAAGGAAAATCTCGGCCCGCTGTCTCCAGAAAACGTGAACCGAGCCCGCGCTTCCTCCATTTCCTGCTCCAGCGCCTCGAAAATCTGCTGCACCTCATCCTCGCTGTACTCGTAATTCGTACGATTCGAGCAATTTCCCAAAAGCCGCAGCATATCAATGATCTTGTTCGTCCGCGCTTCTGCTACCCGCTGGAAACGCTCATGCCTGCTTTCATCTGCCCCCATGCGATCACCTCCCGTTTCTCTTGATAGTTGTATTGTAATAAATTTCCGTTTTATTGTCAATATAAATTTTGTATTTCATATAAAAATATGCATTCAACTCTATATTTACAAAATATAGAGTTGAATGCATATTTTACTCATATAAAATAGCGTGCGAGAAAAAGTAATTCTTTCTTTCGCACGCTATGTTTCATCATGATTCTTTTTGCTTGCGGCATCTTATATCTCTTACAGCAGCGCCAGCACCTTCGGCTGGAGGTCAGCGGGGATTTTCAAAAGCTCCATCGCTTTTTCCCTCGTGCAGTGAAGCGTCTCCATCAGAGAACGTACCGAAGCTGCGCGGCCTTCCGCCTCGCCCTCCTCGCGGCTTTCCTCGCGAATCACTTTCTTCTCTTCTTCTGCGTCCCATTTCAATGCAAACATTTTGAGGACCTCCTCCCGATGTGCTTCCAAAAACTCCCTCATGATGCCATACGTAATGCAGTATGTGATTGTTGCCCGAATCGCTTCTTCGAGCGTCATGCCACTCTTCTTGTCCTCGTCGATGCGATGGACGAAGAAGCTATAGTCCCGTAGCGGCCGACAACGTTCCAAGATCGTTCGATGTTCCTTGTACGTAATATTGAACACATGGCAGACGAGCTCGAGGTCTGCTCCCTTTTCCTTGAACGCCGCCGAAAGTTTCAGCGTTTCCTCGTCTTGCTCCATATCGTCGCCAATGTAGAGCACATAAAAATGCGGCGCGGGAATCTTCACGAGCTTCGTGCCATATAGCGCCTTGCTGTCCGCAAAGCTTGCAAGCATGACGAGCGCACTATAGATGAGCAGACGGTAAGGCATGTTCGGATTGAGACTGCTCTGATGCTCGACAAGGACGACGGACTGATCTTTCCAGAGGAACGAAAGGTCATTCTTCTGCTGATCGAGAAACACGTCATCGAGCGTCGTGATGGTGATGTCCTCCGCACGGACATCGTCCTCCGGGCGAATCGCCTGATAGAGCTCTGCGATCTCCCGTTCATGATTGAAGAATGCCCGAAAGACAGTATCCTTGTACTGGCGGTTCGCCATGAAGTTCATCCCCCTTCTTTGCTCTTATTTTAGCGAAAATCATCAGCCTCCGCAACCGCTAAAAGCCTCGAGCTCCTTCCCTTCCGCTTTCCGCGCCGCGTATTCCCGGTCGAGGATCGCCAGCACGACGAGATTCTCGTAGACGCCGTTCGTGATGATTGTCTCGCGGAACAACCCTTCGCGCTGCATGCCTTCGCTCTCGTAGAGGTGCAGCGCGCGCGCGTTGTAGTCCTTGCAGTCGAGCCAGGCGCGATGGAACTTCCTGACGTCGAAGCAGTATTTTTTGAGGAGCTTCATCGCCTCGTGGCCGTAGCCCATGCCCTTCTTCTGCACGACGACGTGCGTCCACTCCATCTCATGCGCCTCGGTCTGGAGGCCGTTGACGAGAAAGTAACCGACGCGCTCGCCCGTCGCTTTTTCCTCAGCGATGACGTCCATCGACTCCGGCACGGTGCCCTCGAGAATCTTCGTGTGGAAATCGCGGTCGAATGGCACGATGAACTTGACGTTTTCCGGCTCGTATTCAAGCTGCAGGATGTAATCGAGGTCTTCCGTCCCAGCGCGGCGCAGGCGCAGGCGCGGGCCCTCGACGAGGATTTCTTTCATAGGATGACGCTCCTTTTCAAAATGCATTGTGTGACATGGTTTCCTATAGTATAATGGGCGGGCAGGCGAACTGCAAGCAACCGAGTCACACAGAATCACCAAGCAGACTGAAAGAAACGGAGGAATTCCATTGCCATCCTTTGACTGGACGAAGCTCGCCGACTGGGAGCATTTCCTTGAGCCCTTGATCGTGCCGATCTGCATCCTCTTCGGCGCGCTCGCTGTCGGCATCACGCTCAACAAGCTCATCAACCGCCGCATCCGGACGCATCTCGACATCGAGGAGGGCACGTGGCACTACGTCTTCATCAACGCGATGAAAGGCGTGCCGATCTCGCTGACGCTCGTCGTCGGCCTCTATTGGATTGTCAACACGATTGACATTCCGCCCTCTCTCACAAAACTTTTTTCCTATATTCTCTTCACCGTCATCATCCTCTCGATCACGCGCGTCGTCGCGCGCACGGTGAACGGCGTCGTCGCGATGCACATCGAGCGCTCGCAGGAGCGCCTGCCGAAGACGACGCTGCTCTCGACGATCCTCACGGTCGTCATCTACGCGATGGGCGTGCTCGTCGTGCTGCAATACTATGGCATCTCGATCGCCCCGATCCTCACGGCCATGGGCGTCGGCGGCATGGCGGTCGCCCTCGCGCTGCAGGAGACGCTCGCAAACATCTTCTCGGGACTCCACCTCATCCTCTCGAAACAGCTGCGCATCGACGACTACATCAAGCTCAGCACGGGCGAAGAGGGCCGCGTCACGGACATCACGTGGCGCTTCACGACGATCGTCCCGGCCGGCGAGAGCAACATGGTCGTCATCCCGAACCAGAAGATCGCCTCGTCGAACATCACGAACTTCAGCCTGCCGCGCCGCGACATGGCGATCAGCATCCCTGTCGGCGTCGCCTATGACAGCGACCTCGATTTCGTGGAAAAAGTCACGCTCGAGGTTGCGAGCGAAGTCCTCGCGCGCGTCGACAAGAAAGTCGAGCAGGAGCCGCTCGTGCGCTTCACGGAGTTCGGCGACTCAAGCATCAATTTCAAAGTCATTTTGCACAGCAGCGCATTCGACTCGCAGTTTCTGCTCAAGCATGAGTTCATCAAGGCGCTGACGCGGAGGTTCCGCGAAGAGGGAATCGAGATTCCGTTCCCGGTAAGGACGGTACTGCATGGGGACGCGGCCGTGGACGAACGCTGAAGAGGGTTATCCACAATTTATCCACATATTGTTGCACAGGTTGACGCGTTCCCCTAGATGTTGTATAATGCAGGAACAGAGCAAAGATACAACACAAGAACTCGTCAGGCTTGTGCCTCAAACTACTGCTGAGGGGTTCGTAGCAGCAAGCTTCACCAGTTCCTTTTGATAGGAAAGGATGATTCGTCATGGTAGTCAACGGAACGGAAGTCACGGTCAAGGGCATCCCGGAGATGTCCGAGAAGGAAATCACGAACTACATCAGCTATGTCGCGGACAAGACGCAGGAGCCGGTCGACCGCATCTCGATCGTCTGCCGTCCGGACGGCACGGTCTCGCTCGACTACCAGCTCCGCCCGCAGAAATTTGAGCGCATCCGCCGCATCACGGGCTATCTCGTCGGCACCATCGACCGCTGGAACGATGCCAAGCGCGCCGAGGAGCACGACCGCGTGAAGCACGGCCTGCACTGATGAAGCTCCAGATCGACGGCGACGGCTGCCGCCTGACAGTCTTCGTGCAGGGCTGCGCGCGCCGCTGCCCCGGCTGCCAGAATCCCGAGACGCAGCCGATGGAAGGCGGACGCACTATCGATACAACCGCCATCCTCCAGCAGATGGCAGAAAACCCGATTCTCTCGGGCATCACGTTCAGCGGCGGCGAGCCGTTCCTCCAGCCCGCCCCGCTCGCGAGCCTCGCCCGCGCCGTCCACCAGCGCGGCCTCGACGTCTGGAGCTACAGCGGCTTCACACTCGAAGAGCTCGCGCAACGCGCGCCCTCTTAAACGAACTCGACGTCCTCGTCGACGGGCCGTATGAAGAAGAACAGCGCGACCTCACGCTGCACTTCCGAGGCTCCCGGAACCAGCGGGTCATCGATATGAAGAAGACAAAAAAAGCAGGACGCATCGTCCTGCTGTATACGGACTGAAAAAGACGTGCAAGAGAAGCATCAAAACTTCTCTTGCACGTCTTTTTTCATCATTCGCCGTGCGGACACTCTATGAACAGCTCAGATTTTTTCTTCTTCGAAATACACGCGATAGTTGTTCTCGCCGTGCGATTCGGCCGTCTTGAGGGCGGAGTCTGCGCGCTCGTAGAGCGTGCGGTAGCGGACGCCCTGCGTGCCAGTCGCGGCGACGCCGACGCTGACGCAGATGTCCTCGAAGCCCTGGATGGACACGCGGTGGACGAGCTCGATGATGCGCTGGGCCCGCCGCTCGATGATGTCGAGCGACGTATGGCCGCAGATGAAGAGCACGAAAAGGCTCTCCGAAATCTGCCCGAGAATATCCTCTCCGCGGAAGTCCGCCAGGATGCTGTCCGTGACGGCATGGAGGAAGCCGCCGGGATTCGCATCTTCCGTGAGGTGCTCCGAGATCTCGCGATAATTCGTGAGGTCGATGAGGAAGATCGTTCCCTTCTCGCCCGGCTGGAGGATGCGCAGACGCGCATTGATGCGTTCCGCGAGCGCCTGCCGGTCTGGCGTGCGTTCCAATGCCAGCTGTGCAGACGATGCATGCACGATCTCGCCGTGACGCTCCGCGTCGATGACGCAGCTGTAGCCGACGATGCTCGCGACGATGCCGTCCGGTGCCGGCACGCTGCGGTAGACGACGCGGTTCCAGTGCGGCTCTTTCGTAAAGATGCAGCCGTAGAACTCGACGACGTCTTCCCGCGGCCCGCGAATGGCCTCGCGGAACGCCTCTGCAAAACGGCGCCCCTCCGGCTCTTTGCCGCGCACGGCCATGTCGAGCACCGCGTGGAAATTGAGGACTTTGCGTTCCTCGCGCTTGCCATCCACCGAGACCTTCAGGAAATAAAGCGTATCCTCCTCGATATCGAATGAGAAGATTGTCGCCGACGTCTTTTCGAGCATCATGTCGAGGGCCATCGCACGCTCCTCCACGAGGCGCACGCCTGCTCCCCGCTTGAGCGCTGCGTCAAGCGGCGTCCCGACTCCGCTGAAGAGCACCTGGGAAAATTTTTCCGATGGAATCCGCAGCGCTTTTTTTCCTGTCCCTTGTCCTGGCATTCAGAAGTCTCCTTGAAAATTTGATGTTTGCCCGTTCATTTCACGACGAGCACCGGGCATTTCGACTGCTCGACGATGTACTGGCTCACGCTGCCGAGCAGCACGCCCTTCACGACGCCGAGGCCGCGGCTGCCCATGACGATCATGTCCATGTCCTTGTCCGTCGCAAAATCGAGAATCACGACAGCCGGCGAGCCCGTCTCCGAAAACGCTTCTTTTTCCACGCCCGTCGGCACCATGTCCATGACGCGATCGAGGATCACATTGCCGGCCTTCGTGACGGCATCGAGGATGGCATCACTGAGGCACGCATTGATCGCGAGCTGGTTGATGTTCGCCACATAGAGGAAATTGAGCTTCGCGCCGCAGGCCTCCGCCAGCGAGATGGCCTGCGTGACCGCACGGTCCGAGCCTTCCGAACCATCGACGGGTACCAAAATGTTTTTGACTTCCATGATGTATACCTCCGTTCGTTTTTCATTTTACGACGAGGACCGTGCCCGGAGCTTTCTCCATAATCTCCTGGCTCACGCTCCCGAGAAAGAACCCTTCGACCCTGCCGAGACCGCGCCCGCCCATGATGATGGGCTCTCCATCGTGCTCTTCGGAAAAGCGCAGAATCTCACGGGCAGGATTCCCCGTCCGCTCGTGCAGCTCGTAGGCGGCCCGCCCGCGCACGCGTTCCTCCGCGCGGCCGAGTGCATCATGCACGGCAGGAGCCACCGGACGCGTCAGGCTTTCCGGCAGCCAGCTCACGAGGTTCTCCGTATCCGTCTTGCTCGCAAAATACGAGACATAGAGGATGTCGAGCGTCGCGCCGCTGGAACGGGCGAGCAGAATGGCCGTCTCGAGTGCTTTGAGCGAGCCTGCGGAGCCATCCACGGGCACGAGGATCCGGGAAAACTTTTCCATCTGATCCCCCCTCCTCATCGCAAACTTCTTTGTACTATGTTGTATGATTCGCGGTATCGTGTC
The DNA here is from genome assembly GCA_902780535.1 of uncultured Selenomonas sp. Classification (GTDB taxonomy): domain Bacteria; phylum Bacillota; class Negativicutes; order Selenomonadales; family Selenomonadaceae; genus Selenomonas_C. The sequence goes on from CACZFT010000151.1 coordinate 6,642, forward strand.
AAAAACCCTTTTCTTTCAACGAAAGAAACAAAAAATTTCTTTATTTGACACCATTGTCCGCCTCGTGTAAACTTGTTAAGAACAGAACATCGAACAGGAGGCTTTTCCCCATGGCAGAAGAAAAGAAAGCAGCACCCACCGTCGAAGACATCGTCGAGCAGACGACGATTGCCGACGTCTACCGCGCCGCAAAGCAGCTTGAAGGCGTCGCGCGCAAGACGCGGCTCATCCACAGCGACTACTTCTCGGAGATTTCCGGCAACGACGTCTACCTGAAGCCTGAGAACCTGCAGCACACGGGCGCATTCAAGCTGCGCGGCGCCTACAACAAGATCAGCCAGCTCACGGACGAAGAAAAGGCGAAAGGCGTCATCACGGCGTCGGCCGGCAACCACGCGCAGGGCGTCGCCTACGCCGCGAAGAAGCTCGGCGTCAAGGCCGTCATCTGCATGCCCGCGACGACGCCGATCCTCAAGGTCGAGGGCACGAAGGCGCTCGGCGCCGAAGTCGTGCTCTATGGTGACGGCTTTGACGATGCCTACGCGCACAGCCTCGAACTGCAGAAAAAGCATGGCTACGTCTACATCCATCCGTTCAACGACCGCGAGGTGCTGCTCGGCCAGGGCACGACGGCGCTCGAAATCATCGACGCACAGAAAGACATCGATGCCATCCTCGTGCCGATTGGCGGCGGCGGCTTTGCCTCGGGCGTTGCGCTCGCGACGAAGCTCGTGAACCCGAACGTCAAAGTCTACGGCGTCGAGCCCGCGAACGCCGCCTGCATGAAGGCCGCGCTCAAGAAGGGCGAAATCGTCACGCTCGACAGCGCCGACACCGTCGCCGACGGCTGCGCTGTCAAGACGGCCGGCACGCTGACGTATGCGTTCTGCAAGAAATATCTCGACGGCATCATCACGGTCTCCGAGATGGAAATCATGGGGGCTCTCCTGTCGCTCATCGAGAAGCACAAGCTCATCGCCGAAGGCGCGGGCGTGCTGTCGCTCGCGGCGCTCTCGAAGCTGCCGATGAAGGGCAAGAAAGTCCGATTTCCGCGCTCATTGACAAGGCGCTCATCGCGCGCAGCCGCGTGTTCTGCTTCGCCGTCCAGCTCCCCGACAAGCCCGGCCAGCTCGAGCTCATCGCGCACATCCTCGCCGCCGAAAACGCGAACGTCATCGAGCTCAACCACAACCAGGCGAAAGTGACGGACAGCTTCAAGAAAGTCGTGCTCGAAGTCACGTGCGAGACGCACAACGAAGAACACGTCCAGCGCATCATCCGCGCGCTCGGACAGCATGGATACGAAGTCGAACGCATTTATTGAGCAGCGTTTTCCTGCGCGAACAAAAAAGTTCTTGACGTTTTATGACCAGCTCCTTATAATGAAGTGTCATTATTTCACGTTTTTTCACTTCAATTCAAGGAGCTGGTCTTTTTGTTCTTCCTCGCCCTGTCCCCGATTCTCTGGCTCATCGTGGCGCTCACGGTGCTCCATATGTCCGCCTGGAAGGCCTGCTCGATGGCGCTCGCCATCGCCTGGGCTGTCGGCATCGGCCTTGAAGGCATGACGCTGCCGCATGCCGTAGAAGCGACGCTCGAAGGCGTCGCGCTCGCCTGCTGGCCGATCCTGCTCGTCATCGTCGCCGCCATCTTCACGTACACGCTGACGCTGCGCACGCATGCGATGGACACGATCCAGCGGATGCTGACGTCGGTGTCGTCCGACCGCCGCGTGCTGATCCTCCTGATCGGATGGGGCTTCGGCGGCTTCCTCGAGGGCATGGCAGGCTTCGGCACGGCCATCGCCATCCCGGCCGGCATGCTCGCCGGCCTCGGCATCCCGCCCGTGCTCGCGGCGTCCGTCTGCCTCATCGCGAACTCCGTGCCGACGGCCTACGGCTCCATCGGCATCCCGCTCGTGACGCTCGGCGGCCTCACGTCGATTCCCTCGAACGAGCTCGCCATCTACACGGCGCTCCAGCTCGCACCGCTGACGCTGCTCTGCCCGTTCCTCATGACGATCGTGACGGGCGGCTCGCTCAAGGCGCTCTCGGGCATGGCGCCGCTCTGCGCGCTCTCCGGACTCGCGTTCCTGCTGCCGGAGCTAGCAATCTCGTATTTCATCGGCCCCGACCTCGCCGTCGTCGCCGGCGCCATCGTGACGATGGGGGCCATCGTCGCCTATGCAAAGAAATTCCCTGTGAGCGACCCTGCCTATGCCATGGCGAAAGCAGACGATGCTGAAGAGGCTGCGCCCATCACGCTGCGCTCCGGCCTCGTCGCGTGGCTGCCGTTCATTTTGATCTTCCTGCTGCTGCTCGCGACGTCGAAGCTCCTGCCTGTCATCCATGACCCGCTGACGGCCATCCAGTCGTCCGTGCTCATCTATGACGGCCCGGGCGGTGCGCCGTACACGTTCACGTGGGTCGCGACGCCGGGCGTGCTGATCCTCCTCGCCGCGTTCCTCGGCGGCCATGTGCAGGGCGCATCGCTCTCGATGATGACGCGCACGCTCGGCAAGACCATCTATGACCTGCGCTACACGATGGTGACGATCATCGCCGTCATCGCGACGGCGAAAGTCATGGGGCCGTCGCGGCGACGGGCACGACGTATCCGGCCATCGCAGCCTTCATCGGCTCGATCGGCACGTTCATCACGGGTTCGGCAACGTCGTCATGCGTGCTGTTCGGCAAACTCCAGACGGACTCGGCGCTCGCGATTGGTGCAGGGCCCTCCGTGCAGGCGTGGGTCGCAGCTGCGAATGCGACAGGTGCCTGCGCCGGCAAGATGATCTCGCCGCAGAGCATCGCCATCGCCATCGGCGCCATCGGCGCGCCGGGCTGCGACGGCCGCCTGCTGCATTTCGCTGCGAAGGTCTACGTGCCGTTCATCATCGCCATGGGCTTCATCGTCTACTTCGGCCAGGCGTTCGTGAAATAACATTCTGCTTTTTCCGCTCCCCGTCCAGGGGAGCTTTTTTTGCCCGAAAGACCTGTTATAACGTATAATGAAATTGTTTCATTCGACGGACTCTTTAGAAAGCTTGCATCCAGCAGGCTAGCGGGAGGCAGCGGCCGTTTTTCCGCGCTTCTCCATATGGGTAATCTTCCACACAAGAGAAGGAGTTGATCTCATGCTCGCGCTCATCGCAGCAATCCCGATCCTGTTGACGATCGTCATGACAGTCGGTCTCAACGTCCCGGCGAAGAAAGCACTGCCGATCGCATGGCTTTCCATCGTCATCATTGGCCTCTTCTACTGGCAGATGGATGTCCAGCACATCGTCTCCTACACCGTCACCGGCTTCCTCGGATCCATCGACACGCTGCTCATCATCTTCGGCGCCATCCTCTTGATGAACATGCTGAAAGAGGCGGGCGCGATGCGCCGCATCGAAGGCATGTTCAACGGCATCACCGAAGATGCGCGCATCCAGCTCATCATCATCGGCTTCGCGTTCAGCGGCTTCATCGAGGGCGCTGCGGGCTTCGGCACGCCGGCAGCCATCGCGGCGCCGCTCCTCATCGGACTCGGCTTCCCGCCGATGGCTGCCGCGATCAGCTGCCTGATCCTGAACTCGACGCCAGTGCCATTCGGCGCCGCCGGCACGCCGACGAACTCGGCGTTTGCCTGCGTCAGCGACGTCCTGCCGACGCTCGGCATCTCGCCGGACAACTGGCTGCTCTCGCTCTCGTTCATCTCCGCACTCGGCATGGATCTTGGTGCATTCATCATCATCTTCCTCGTCGTCGGCATCACGACGCAGAAATTCGGCAAGAACCACAAGTTCTCCGATGCTGTCCCCGTCCTCCCGTTCTGCCTGCTCGCAGCATTCAGCTTCTCGCTGTTCTCGCTGCCGCTCGCACGCTTCATCGGCAGCGAGATCACGTCGCTCGCCGCTGCTGCCATCACGGTCTTCGTGCTGCTCGGCGCAGCCAAGACGGGCTTCCTCATGCCGAAAGATGTCTGGCGCTTTGAGTCGCAGGAGGCCAAAGCTGCTGAGAAGAGCGGCGACACCGTGGCAACGTCCCACATGTCGCTCCTGAAGGCGTGGACGCCGTACCTCCTCATCTCGCTCTGGCTCGTCCTGACGCGCATCCCGCAGATCGGCCTGAAGCCGATCGTGCAGAGCTTCTCTGTCTCTGTGAGCAACATCCTCGGCGTCGAGAATGCCGTCTGGTCGTTCAAGTATGTCAACAACCCGGGCATCGCGCCCTTCATCCTCGTCGTTCTGATCGGCATCGCGCTCTATGGTCTGAACGGCGCGCAGGTCAAGCACATGTTCGTCGCTTCGGGCCGCCAGGTCTACGGCGCGTTCATCGCCCTGCTGTTCGGCTTCGCGCTCGTCTACATCTATCGTTATTCGAATGCGAATGCCGCTGGCTTCGAATCCATGCTGCTCGCGATGGCACACGGCATGGCCGACCTCGCTGGCGAGAACTTCTTCTACGTCTCCCCGATCATCGGCAGTATCGGCGCTTTCATGTTCGGCTCCAACACGGTCTCGAACATCATGTTCACGCCGTTGCAGTTTGAGACGGCAACCATCCTGAATCTCCCGCAGATCGCCATCGTCGCCCTCCAGAACCAGGGCGGTGCCATCGGCAACATGATCTGCATCAACAACATCGTCGCTGTCTGCGCGACGACCGGCATCTCCGGCGTCGAAGGCAAGCTGATCCGGACGGACGCGGTTCCGTGGTTCGTCTACTACATCATCTGCATCGTCGTCATGACGGCAGTGCTCAGCCTCGGGCTGATTCCAGCTTACTGATTCCCGATTACCCATTCCTTCCTTTCGCGGCGCCGCGCTGGCGCCGCTTTTTTCTTTTTGATGAAAGATTTGTGCTATACTAGTAGGAAAGCTATGAAAAAGGATGATTTCCGATATGCCAGATATGATCGAACTTTCGAAGCTCACGACGGAGCAGCGCAACCCGCGCACGATGCACATCGACGAGGTGCCGACGCTCGAACTCGTGCGCCTCATCAATGATGAAGACAAGCGCGTGCCGCTCGCGGTCGAGCGGATTCTGCCCGATGTCGCACGCGCTGTCGACCTCATCGCGGCCGCGCTTGCTGCGGGCGGACGGCTCTTCTATCTCGGCGCGGGGACGTCGGGGCGGCTCGGCATCCTCGATGCCGTCGAATGCCCGCCGACGTACCGCACCGACCCCGAGCGCATCGTCGGCCTCATCGCAGGCGGCGCTCCCGCCATTTTCCGTGCAAAGGAAGGGGCCGAGGATGACCCCGAGCTCGGCGCGGCCGACCTCAGGGCGCAGAACTTCTCGGCGAAGGACATCGCCGTCGGCATCGCGGCATCAGGGCGGACGCCCTACGTGCTCGGTGCACTGCGCTATGCGCGCTCCGTCGGCGCGAAGACCATCGCGCTCGCCTGCACATCGCCTGCCGCTATCGCGGAAGACGTCGATGTCGCACTGCTGCCCATCGTCGGCCCCGAGGCCATCACGGGCTCGACGCGCATGAAAGCCGGCACGGCGCAGAAGCTCGTGCTCAACATGCTCTCGACGGGCGCGATGGTGAAGCTCGGCAAGACGTATGGCAACCTCATGGTTGATGTCAAGGCATCGAACGCAAAGCTCACGGAACGCGCGACGCGCATCGTCATGGAAGTCGCAGAGTGCTCGCGCGAAACGGCCGCCGAGGCGCTGAAGCTCGCAGACGGCCGCGCGAAGGTTGCCATCCTGCGCGTACTGACCGGCAGGGACATCGCGGGCTGCAAGGCGCTGCTCGAACAAAATCACGGCCGCCTGCGCGCGGCGATGAACGAGAAGAACGAAGGAGGCTCCGTGCATGACGGAAAATGAACAGATTGCCAGCGGCGTGCTCGCGGCGCTCGAAAACTCTGGCGGCCGCCCGTCGCTCCTGCGCGCCTACAACTGCATGACGCGGCTGCGGCTCTCATTTGATGAAGCGGCCGGCATCCCCGACGGCCTCGCGGATGCGGTCGCGGGGCTTCCCGGCGTGCTCGGCACGAATGTAAGCGGCACGGAGCTCCAGATCATCCTCGGCCCCGGCAAAGCCGCAGCACCTGCTGACGACCGCCCCCAGATTGGTGACGGCAAAGCGCTCCACGCCAAAATCCGCGCGAAGAATGCGACGCCCGTCAAGCTGTTCTTCAAGCGCATCGCGAGCATCTTCATTCCGCTGATTCCCGGCTTCATCGCCTGTGGCCTCATCAGCGGCTGCCTCAATGTCGTCGCGAAGGTTGCGCCTGATGTCACGACGGGCCCGCTCTTCCAGCTGCTTGCCATTGCGGGCTCGACGGTCTTTTTCGGCATGAACCTGCTCGTCGGCCGCAACACGATGGAAGAATTCGGCGGCACGCCCGTGCTCGGCGCCATCCTCGGCGCTTTGCTCTCGCATCCGAATCTCGCACACGTCACGCTGAATGGCGAGACGCTTGTGCCGGGCCGTGGCGGCATCATCTCGATCCTGCTCGTCGCCATGCTCGCAAGCCAGGTGGAAAAGCAGGTGAAACGCTTCGTCCCCGAGGCGCTCTCGCTCTTCGTCACGCCGCTTGTGACATTCCTCGTTTCCGGCACGATTGCCATCCTCGTGCTGCAGCCCGTCGGCGGCGCACTCTCCGACCTCATCGGGGGCACGGCGACGGGCGCTATCGCAGCAGGCGGCGCTCTCACCGGCGCCGTGCTCGGCGGCACGTTCCTGCCGATGGTCATGCTCGGCATCCATCAGACGCTGACGCCGATTCACGCCGAGCTCCTCGCGCGCTATGGCGTCACGATTCTCCTGCCCGTGCTCGCGATGGCAGGCGCCGGGCAGGTCGGCGCGAGCTTTGCCGTCTGGTGCCGCACGAAAAACACGCGCCTGAAGAAAATCATCGCCTCGGCGCTCCCCGTCGGCATCCTCGGCGTCGGCGAGCCGCTGATCTACGGCGTCACGCTGCCGCTCGGGAGGCCCTTCCTCGGCGCCTGCATCGGCGGGGCCTGCGGCGGTGCGGTCCAAGCGGCATTCGGCGTCGGCGCGGCCACGCTCGGCATCAGCGGCCTGCCGCTCGCGGCCGCAACGGACAACATTCCCATCTATCTCTTGGGCCTCGTCTGCGCCTACATCGGCGGCTTTGTCGCGACGCTCGTCATCGGCTTCGACGACCCCGTCGAGACAGCAGACGACCCGTCTTCTCTTTCGGAAAGGGTGTGATATTTTGCAAAATGGCATTTCCATTTATCCCGGCCTCGACAACACGCCCGAAGAAAATCTCGCGCTCATCGAGACGGCGGCTGCCGCTGGCATCACGCGCGTCTTCACATCGCTGCACATCCCTGAGAGCGACACGCATGCACTCAAAAAAGAAATCGGCACGCTGCTCGGCGCGGCGCGCGCACATCACATGGAAGTCATCTCCGACGTCAGCCCGAAGACGCTTGAACTGCTCGGACTCAAAGAGTTCCGGCCCTCGGCATTCCGCATGCTCGGCATCACGACGATCCGGCTCGACTACGGCTTTTCGCCCGAGGAAATCGCACAGATCAGCCATAACAGCCAGAAGCTCCGCATCCAGCTCAATGCCTCGACGATCACGCGCGACCTGCTGCACCGGCTCGACGCCTGCAAGACGGATTTTTCGCGCATCGACGCGCTGCACAATTTCTACCCGCGCGTCGGCACGGGCCTCGGCGAAATGACGCTCATCAAGCAGAACGCGCTGCTGCACCGTCTCGGCATCCATGTCGGCGCGTTTGTCACGACGCAGGGCGGCCGGCGGCGCGGCCCGCTCGGAGAGGGCCTGCCGACGCTCGAATCGCACCGCGCCATGATGCCCGAGCGCGCAGCACGCCATCTCGTCGCGCTCGGCACGGACTCCGTCTTTCTCGCCGACAGCCTGCCGACGCAGGCGGAAATCCAGTCGCTCGGCCAGCTGCGCGACGACTGCGTCACAATTGGCGCCGAACTCCTGACGGACGACGACGCGAGCCGCCGCCTGCTCTCCCATGTCTTCACCTCGCGCATCGACGAAGCACGCGACGCCATCCGCGCACAGGAGAGCCGCGGCATCATCGCGAAAGCCCATGCGACCATCGCACCCGAAGCAGCCGAAGCCCGCCCGCGCGGCGTCGTGACCATCGACAACGAGCAGGCCGGCCGCTACATGGGCGAGCTTGAAATCGTCAAGAAGAACCTGCCCGCCGACCCGCGCGTCAATGTCTGCGCACGCATCGACCGCGACGACTTCCCGCTGCTCGCCTGCATCTCGCCCGGCCGAAAATTTTCTTTCGCATTCCATAGCAAGCACTAGGAAAAACGTGGTATGATGGAGAATAACAAGCCATAAAGGAATGAAAGACATACATGAAGAAATCTATCCCGGATGATGTCTGCGAAATCCACAAGACGCATCCGTCCGCCCTCGAGCTCGCGCGGCTCCACGAAGCCGATGACGAGACGAGCCTGCGCCTCGCCGAAGTCTTCAAAGTGCTCGGCGACCGCACGCGCATCAAGCTGCTGTCGCTCCTTCTCGCACCAGCTGCGCGTGCTGCGCGGCGCGCGCCTCGTAAAATTCCGCAAGGAAGGCAAGGAAGCCTTTTACTCGCTCGACGACGACCATGTCGTCACGCTCATGCAGCAGGGTCTCGACCACGTCCTGCACGGCTGAAAGCCGCTCCGCCTGTTGCTTTTCCGTTCCTCTTTTTTCAGGGAAAGGAACCGATCGTCATGAAGAAGCACCGCCTCGCAAAGAAAATCGCCCTCGTCCTCGGCCTCTCGCTGCTCGTCACGACGAGCACGACGCTCGCCTCGCCGACGCTCAAGACCGGCTCTCACGGTCATGACGTCATGCTGCTGCAGCAGAAGCTCATGGAAATCGGCTACGCGCCCGGCGCGGCCGACGGCGTCTATGGCAGCGGCACAGAGCGTGCCGTCGCTGCATTCCAGCGCGACCAGAACATCCACGTCACAGGCGTCGTCAATGCCGCGACATGGCGCGCGCTCAAAGGCGTCAAGAGCACGAAGACGTGGGGCGTCGATATCCAGCCGCCTGCTGTCAAAGACACGACGCCGACTGTCAAGGCACCACTCGCGCCGAACAACGTGCCGATCCTGCCGCGCAGCAAGGTGGATTCCATCATCCAGACGGCGAAGAACTACATTGGCACGCCATACAGCTTCGGCGGCACGACGCCGAAGGCGTTCGACTGCTCGGGCTACCTCCAGTACGTCTTTGCAAAGAACGGCATCTCCATTCCGCGCCTCGCCGACGACCAGTACAAACTCGGCACGCGCACGAAGAGCACGAGCCAGCTCGAACCCGGCGACCTCGTCTTCTTCACGACGTACGAGCCGGGGCCGTCGCACTGCGGCATCTACCTCGGCAGCGGCGAGTTCATCCACGCGAGCTCAAGCAAGGGCGTGCGCATCGACGCGCTGTCGAATTCGTATTGGCAGCCAAGGTATATTGGCGGGAAACATATCGTGATGTAAAAAGAGTGGCGTTCGCGCATGCGAACGCCACTCTTTTTTATGATGGCAGATCTTCGATACGGATGTTGCGCAGGAACGAGCGGTGCTGCGCGTCGTCCTGCCAGACGAAGCCGACACGCTCGACATAGGGCTCGATGGTCGCGATTTTGAGGAGCGGCGTGACGACGAGCAGCTGGAGGTCGAGCTTTTGGAAGAGTTCGAGGCCGAACTGCGCCGAGGCATCGGAGCTCTTGAGGAAGGCCTCGTCGATGACGACGAAGCGGAAGCTCTGCTCGCCTGCGAAGCGGCCGCCCTCGAGGCCGAAGTTGTAAACGATGCTCGCGGCGAGGATCGTATAGGCGAGTTTTTCCTTCTGGCCGCCGGACTTGCCGCCCGAGTCCGTGTAGTGCTCGTATTCCTCGCCGGTCTCGCGCCAGCATTCCGACGCAGCGAAATCAAACCAGTTGCGCACATCGACGACCTCGCGGCGCCAGCGGGCGTCTTCGTCCGTATCGGCGCGCAGACGGCGCGCGAGTGCTGCGACGTCCTCGAATGCCGCGTCATCCTTCATGCAGGCGTCGAGCGCGCGGCGGAATTCCTGCACGGCGCGGACATGCGTGTGGACGCAGGAAATCTCGATGTAGCGGCCGGGATTGTAGTCGATCTCGCGGAGCGACGCATTGATGCGGCCGATGCGCTCCTGGATGTCCTTCGCGCGAAGTTTCAGATTCGCATAGAACAGCGCCATCTGGTGAATCGTGTTCTCCTGCAGGAGCTCGCGGAAGCGCTGTTCGTAGGCGGGCAGGCCATCGCGCTCGAGCCGGTCGAGCACGGCCTCGTATTCGGCGAGCGCCTCGGGACGCGGCGCGAGGTCGCGCGCGAGCTCGGGGAACGTCTGGTTGAACGACTCCATCGCCGCCGCGAGCGCACTTGTCTCGCCGCTGACGGCCTGCTGCGCCTCGCGCAGCGCGTCAGCAAGATGGTTCTGGTAAAGATTCTGGAGCTCCTGCCGCGCTTCATGGGAAAACATGCGGCTGCCCCAGGCACCCTCGGCATGTGCTGTGAGCAGCGGCGCCGCTTTTGCAAGCGCGAGGGCGTCCATGCGTGAAAGCTCGGCCTGGTCGGCCGCGGCCGCCGCATCGAGCTGTTCGAGCATGAGCTCGCTGCGCGCGAGCTGCTTCGCATGATTGGCCGCCGCCTGCCGCAGGCTGTCAAGCTGCTTCTGCAGCGCGGCCTCCTTGCGGCGCAGTTCATGATAGACGCGGTTTTCCTCGCGCAGCGCCTGTTCCTCGTCGCGAAGCTTTGCGATGGCCTGCGCGACGGCGGGACTGTCGATGGCGTCGAACGACGAGAAGCCCGCAAGCTGCGCGGCGGCGTCGGCCATCGTGCGGGCCTTCTTCTGGCGCGTCTTCGCCTTTCGAATCAGAGACTGGATGTCTTTTCGCTCAAGCTCTTGATCTTCGCGCTCGGCCTTGAGTGCCTCGACTTTCCGCAGGTTCGAGAAGCCGAGCACATACGTCCGGCGGTCGTCGATTGCATGGCGGTCGTCTTTCTCGTTGCGGCGGCCGCCCGTCTTGACCTGCCCGGCCCGCGTGATAGCGTAGTCGGCGCGGCGGAAATCGCGCAGGTTCTCCGTGCAGTGATGTGCGTAGCGGTGCGCGAGCTCCTGCGTGAGCCACGGCGCGAGCGGGCTCTCGCGGCGGATGTTGAGCTTGCGGCAGGCCGCATCGTCGGGCAGGCTGTCGAAATCATCGGCCTTGCCGCCATCGGCCACGCTGTAATAGACGAGCCGCACGGAAAGCCGGTGGTGCTCCATCCAGTCGGCGACCTCGCCATAATGCACCTCGGGCACGAGCAATGAGAGGCCGAAGCCATGCAGCAAGCGTTCAATCGCGCCTTCCCATGCCGCTTCCTCGGGCTTGACTTCCAAAAGCTCGCCAACAAACGGCATCTCTGTTACCGCGAGGCCGAGGTCGTCCGCAAGCTCGTCACGCAGGCGCACGTAAGCCGTCGGGATGTTCGAGCGGCGGCTGGCGAGCGACGAAAGCTCGCCCTCGATCCGGCTGATGAGCGTCGTGACTTCTTTGAGGTTGCCCTGCTGGTCGGCGATGTCGCCGCCGATAGCGTCGAGCGCTTCTTCCTGCTCTTTCGCGATGGCCGTGATGCGCTCGGCCTGCGCAGAAAATGAAGCCGCATCCTCCGGCACCGAAAGGCCGAGAGACTCCGCGAGCGCCGTATAACGCTTGCGGTCTTCCTCGCGTGCGGCCTGCTTTTCCTGCGCGGCCGCAATCTTGCCCTGCAGTGCCGTCAGGCGTGCGCCGCCATTCTGCGCAAGGCTCGTGCGGACATCTGATAGTTCGGCTTCGGCGGCCTGCTGCTCGGACTGGAGCTTGCTCTGCGCCTCAGAAAGAGCGTCATGCGCGGCGGCTTCCTTTCCGCGCAGTTCCTGCACAGCCGCTGCATCCTGCTGCGCCATCCAGACGGGCAGCGCGGCCATCATCTGCTCGGCCTCGGCGCGGCTGCTTTCAAGCGCCCGATAGCGCCGTCCGGCCTCGCGCACAGGTGTCAGCAGCCGCTGCTGCTCGCGGGCACGGACGACGGACGTATGCGCGGCCTCGAGGTCGGAAAACTCCTGCAGCAGTCCCGCGACGAGCCCTTCCGCATCGGGCGGCTCGAGCATGTTCGCGCGCACGAACGCCGTCAAAGAATCGACTTTCTTCAGCGAAATCGTCTGCTGGAACAGGTCGAGCGCCTGCATCTGGCGGATGCCGAAGCGCTTGCAGAAATCGCGGCCATAGAGCGGATAATCGTCGTACGTATGGATGAAGTCGTCAGCCTCGAGGCGGCGCCGGAGCGCCCGCATGTCGCTGATGCGCGAGAAGCGCTCGGCAATCGAAAGCGTCTTGTCCGCAAGTACGTAGAGGCGTGCAGGCGTCGCGGCGCTTTCGGTCTTGTACCAGAAAACCTGCGCGAGCGTGACGGTGCGGCCATAGTTTTCGTCGGCAAAGACGCCGAGAATCACGCTGTACTCGTTCTTGTCGCGCAGCGCCTCGGGACGGCTGCCGCCCTCAGACGTCGAATGGTGCGCATAGTAGCCGCGCACATAGGAATTGAGAGAGCGCTCCTTCGCGCTCGCATCGGCCGCCTTGTTGTACGTCACGCGGCGCGGCGGCACGAGCAACGTGATGATGGCATCGACGAGCGTCGACTTGCCTGATCCGACATCGCCCGTCAGGAGCGACGTCGCGCCCGCGAGGTCGAGCGTCCAGACCTCGCCATCGAACGTGCCCCAGTTGTAGACCTCGAGCCGCTGCAGGCGGAAGCCGAGCTGCGGCAGAGCCTGCTGTGCGCTATCGTCAAATAAGTCCATCGTCCGCCTCCTCCCGCTGGCCGTAGGCCGCATACGTTTTCAGCCGCTCATCAAAGTCCTGCAGCCACTCGGCCGTGATGAAGCTCCGCAGCAGCGGCAGCACCTCATACGATGCCTCCGCAGCAGCGGCAGCACCTCATACGATGCCTCCTCGCCTGGCAGGCGGCGCAGGAAGCCGAGCTCCTCGGCGCGCTGCACCTGCCGCGCGGCCATATCTGAAAAACGCACCTGATCGGTCACGGGTGGGAAAAACGGCGTCAGAAGTTCCGTCATTTCGCCTGTCGTCAGGATCAGGCGGCTGTCACCCTCATGCGCATCGTACTCGCCGAGCTTCTTGCGAAGGAGCAGCAGAAGCAGGCTCAAAGCATAGCTTAGCTGCGTGCGCGCCATGAGCCGCGGCAGCCCCGACGCCTCGTTCTGCCGCAGATAGGCGTATTCCTCCGCGCGGTCGATGAAGAGATGCAGGCCGAGCTTCCCGAGATAGTCGCACAGCGCTTCCTCGCGCCCGACGATTGTCTGCCAAAGCGCCTCATCCCGCCCGCGCTCGACCACGCCGCGCAGCAGCGCGATCGCCGCGCGGGAAAAGTTTTGTTCTTCGTTGTTCATGTATGGTATAAACCTCGATTTGGATTGGTTACTTGTTATTGCCAGAAGCAGCTCATACAGCAGCCTCCCTCTTTGAGGGAGGGGGACCGCGAAGCGGTGGTGGGAGTAGTTTGATGCGATGGCCGAACGAGATTCTTCGACACGACTAAAGTCCTTCATCTACAACGAATAATCTTGCCCGGCTACTGCTTCCAACTACTCCTTCAGTCGCCTGCGGCGACAGCTCCCTCTGAGAGGGAGCCTTCCCTACACCGCAGCTTCTATCATTTTCTCTCGAACGGAAATCTGATTTCGTTCATGATAGCGATTCGTTTCCGATTGCCTTTTTCAAATGGAATGTGCATTTCCTCTGCTGCCGTATCCCCATGTTCCTGTCCTTCCGCCAGCACGAAATACGCCAGGAGCTCCGAAAGCCCTCCGGTCAGCGGATGGCGCTTCACGACTTCTGCAAGCGTGACACCGTTCCCGCCGTGTTCTTTTGCCGTCTCTTCGATGTTTTTCTTCAGCACTTTGCGGTCGATGGCCGTCGCTTCGAGCGCCTTTTCAAGCGCTTTCCCGCCATCGGCCATGCGCTCCTCGGCCGCCTCGCCCGCCTCGAGCGTCCGCGCCTTGATGCGCGTGCGCTGCGGAGACTGGAAGATTTTTCGGTCCATCGGCAGCGAGATGTCGGCATGCGGCAGGTCGATGGCCGCGAAATCGCCGCGCGGCGGGCGCTTGCGCACGTCCGATGCCGTCCGCTCGATGCCCGCGATGAGCTGGTAGATGACGCGCTCCTCTCGCATCGAGCGCTCATCGACATAGCGCCGCAGCTGCCGCGAGAGCTGTTCCATCGTCTGCTGCACGGCCGCCGCGCCTGCGACCCATTCGCGCAGGAGCCCCGAAAGCCCTCCGCCCTGCACTGCAAACTCTTTGAGCTCCGGCACCCGGCTGACGGCCGCGATCAGCGCGTCGAGCTCCGCCTGCCGGTCGCCTGCCATCAGAAAGCGCCAGAACAGCGCAAAGCTCCGCCCTTCCTCCGACTCGCGGATGACGTCGCCGCGCTCGAAGACCTTGGCAAGCAGTTCCCCCTTGCCCTCCTGCCATGTCACGATGTCATGCATGAGGCCGCGCCCGAGCGCGCCGAATGCCTCTTCGAGCGCGCGGAAATCTTCGAGGATGCTCTCGGCCGTCTCTCGCGCCTGCTGGTAACGCTCGCGCACCTGCCCAGCCGTGAGCTTCGGCTGCACCTTGCCCGTCTTTTGGAGCTCCGCGAGCTCCTCGTCGATGGCTTTCCGCTTTTCAAGCAGGATGCGTTCGCGATGCGCGGCGTCCTCGTCGCGGTCTTCCGCGATTTCGCCGAGCAGGTGGACGACCGTCCGCAGGCGCGACTCCGTGCCAAGGAAGCCGCGCTTCGAGAGCCCCGCCGCAAAGCGCACGGCATGCTCGGCCGCCGCCGTGAGGTCATAGCACGGCGCATCGTCCGCGCCATGAAAGCGCCGCAGCCAGCCATGCGCCTCGTCCGACCACATCAGGAGGTATTCGCGGGCCGGACGGATGAGCCCTTCGCCCGCTTCCA
>CACZFT010000152.1 GCA_902780535.1 uncultured Selenomonas sp.
GCGCAGCTGCCCAGGCAGGCTGCGACGCCCGCAACCAACGCCAGTCGTTTTGCCATGCCTTTCGTCTCATGCAATCCCCAGAATCCCACCATGACCGCGTCCTTTCCTATCCTAGAAAATGTTTCCATACATCTTATAAATATCAAACGGATTTTTCTTTAGTCTATCACGAATGTCCCCCCCCCGCAAGACATTCTTGCAATTTCAGCGTACTTTCCCCGAAAAAGGCGATGAAATCCCGGCCCTTTTATGCTATGATGGAAGAAACGACCTAGTTTTTCTGATGGAAAGGACGACAGTTCATGAAATTTCGGTCCAGCCATCTCGCAGGGTGCTGCGCACTGCTGCTCACATTCTGCGCGATTTTTGTCACACCGGCTACGGCTGCCATGCGCACGGTGACGGCGACGGGCGAGTACACGATGGGCGAGGCGGAGACGATGCTCGTCGCAAAGGAGCGCGCGCTCGAAGATGCGAAGCGCCGCGCGGCCGAGCAGGTCGGCGTCTACGTCACGTCGTCCTCGACCGTCGAAGGCCTCGCGCTCACGCAGGACACCGTCACGACGATGACGGCGAGCTTTCTGCGCGTCACGGGCACGCCGAGCTACACGACGGAGGCCGTGGGCGACGCGCTCGCCGTGACCGTCCGCGCGACCATCACGGCCGAGGCGGATGACAGCGACCTCCAGCGCATCCGCCAGATGACGCAGGAGCCGTCGCGCGTCGCTGCCTACCAGCAGCTCACAGCGAGCTACGCCCGCCTCCAGCAGGAAGCTGCCGTGCTGCAGAAAGCCTTCCTCGCGGCCCGCACGCCGGAGGAGAAGCAGGAAATCAAGGAAGCGCTGCACAAGAACGAAGCGGCCTACCAGTCGTACCTGCTGCTGCAGGAGGCGTACGCGCATCCGGAGAAAGAAGCCGAGCTCCTCGATCGCGCACTGACGCTCTACAGCGCGAATGTCCCGGCCTACGCCGCCCGCGCCGCGCACCGTCTCGGCACCGATGATCTCGCGGGATGCCTCGCCGATACCGAGGCGGGGCGCAAGGCGCTCACAGCCGCCATGAAGAAAGGCGAGGGTGCCGACTACAGCGCGGACGACGCGCACATGATGGAATTCTTGATGCGCGGCATCGCAGGCAGCGCCCGCTTCCTGCAAGGCAACACGGATGGCGCCCTGCAGGATTTCCGCGCGGCGGACAAGCTCGCGGAAAAATTCGACCTGCGCACCGTACGCCCCGACATCTACGATCACTTCCTCTTTGACTACGGCGGCGCCGAAATTCTCAAAGAAGATTACAAAACGGCCGAAACCCTCTACACACGCCTCATCGAGCGCCTCGACGTCCCCGCGCCAAAGCTCCCGGCCCCGCCCGTGCCGCCCGCAGGCGATCCGCAGACGACGCCACCAGCAGCCGCCAAAGGCGCACCGCCCGCCGCCCCTGAAAAGGAGCGCAACCTCCTCCACGCCAACGCCTACCTCTACCGCGCCATCGCCCGCAACCAGCAGGGCAACAAAGAAGGCGCCCAAAAAGACCTCCAGCAAGTGCAAGAGGTCTTGCAGCAACTGCCGAAGGAAGACCAGAAGCAGGTAAAAGAAATGCTCGACGCACTGCCAAGTTTACAAAAATAAAATTACCGCATACGAAAAGGACGACTGCACGCCGCATGCAGTCGCCCTTTTCGTCGTATCTATTGCAATCTTTACCGAATCCGTCCCATAATCCTGCCTCCCCGGCGATGGTCGGGGTAGACGAGGGTCAGGAACGTGATGAGGCCGAGCGTGTAGCCGGTGAGCATGATGATGCCCATCGGGATGGCCGTGTCGCTGCCGGCGATGCCGACGAGGGGCATCATGAGGCCGCCGAGGATCATCTGGGCGAAACCAATCAGCGCGCTCGCGCTGCCCGCGTTCCTGCCCTGGCGCGAGAGGGCGAGGGAGAAGCTCGCCGCGCCCATGATGGAGAGCGGCACGATCGTGATGAAGAGCACGGGAATCGTCGGAGCCGATGACGGGCACGATGAGTGCCCACATCAGGAGCTCGACATCCGGCACGCGGCCCGCGAGGCGCGCGGGCACCATGCCGCAGACGAGCAGGCCGGCGCCGATGCCGCCGAAGATGTAGCTGAAGGTCTGCGGCGTTACATGATATATATTCTGGAACAAAAAGGACGCGCCAGCAATATAGGAGAAGAACGCGCCGAAGACGAAGCACTGCGTCAGGCAGTGGCCCATGAAATACTTGTCGTGCAAAAGCTGCGGGAACTTCTGGAACGATGCGCCGAGCCTGGCGATGCGCTTTTCCTGCGGCAGCGTCTCGCGGTAGACCATCGTCGCGCCGGACTGCACGAGGCCGACGGCGATGAGCAGCACGAAGATGCCGCGCCAGTCGGAGAAGAGCAGCACCTGCCCGCCGATGACGGGCGCGAGGATCGGCGCGAGGCCGTTGACCATCATGAGGATGGCGAAGAAGCGCGTAAGCTCGACGCCCTCGGCGACGTCGCGCGCGATGGCACGCGCGATGACGATGCCGCTCGCGCCGGCGAAGCCCATGAGGAAGCGCAGCACGAGGAAGGCGCGGATGTCGGGGACGGTCGCACAGCCGAGCGCCGTCAGCGCAAAGACGGCCATGCCCGCGAGCAGCGGTCCTTTGCGGCCGTAGCGGTCGGAGACCGGGCCCATGATCATCTGGCCCGTCGCCATGCCGATCATCGTCATTGTCAGCGTCATCTGCGTGACGGAAGCCGAGATGCCGAAATCAGAGGAAAGCTCCGGCAGGGCGGGGAGGTACATGTCAGTCGAAAGGGGCGCCATCGCGCTCATCACGCCGAGAAAGATCGTGAGGAAGAGACGGGTCTTTGGAGTCATTGTCATATAGAAAAATCACCTCACGTATGACGTTACGATATTTGTGTGAGATGCGTCTTAAAACGCAAAATGACCGCGCAGGCTTTCTCGTCACCCGTGCGGTCATTTCGTCTGTATGCTGTTTTGCATTTGTTCCATTCCCATGGGACATCTTACCTGCCCATCGGACTCGCCCTCCTTCTTTATGGATTCATGTCGGCGAGCTCGGGGAACTGGCAATCTCCTCCGGCGGCTCTCACCGCCTTGCCTTTTCCCTTTGCTTGACTTTATTATAGTGTAAACTTGTAAACTTGTCAAGCTTTTTCCTCGATTTCTTTCACTTTTTTTCTGCGGCTCCACCGTCTGCGCGCTCGGCCTTGCGCGTGGTCTCTTCCTTCACGACCCTGCGCAAAAACTGCATGAGCGTCTTTTCGTCGTCGTAGACCTGGCGGCCTTTGCGCGTGACGATGCCCGAGTTCAAGCGGATGTCCTCGGCGAGCGGGATCGCGACGAGGCCGTCGTCCGGCAGCACGGCCGGTGCCGCGAGGAACGTCGAGCACGTCCGCTGCCGCACGAGGTTCTTGACGGTGTGGAGATAGGGGGAGTAGTGGATGACCTGCGGCTTCTGCCCGATGGCCGCATAGGCGTCGTTGACGAGGCGGTAGACGAAGAACTTGCTGTCGAGGAGCGTCAGCGGCTCTGGGCCGATCTCCTCGACGCTGACGACGTCCTGGCCTGCGAGCGGATGCTCGGGATACGTCACGAAGCAGCAGCCGCACGAGAAGAGCTTGCGGTAGACGAGCTTCTGCGAGAAGCCGGTCTCGTAGTTCGTCACGGCGATGTCGAGCTTTTCCTCCTCGACCATGTGGAGCGCCTCGATGCCGCCCGTCTCGATGATGTCGAGCACGATTTCGGGGTGCACGGCGCGGAACTCGCCGAGGATGCGCGGCAGGAAGAACGTGCCGATCTGCAGCGGCATCGCCATGCGGATGTGGTTGCGGTGATGCGAGAGGTCGCCGATCTCGTCCTCGAGCTGATCCGTGAGGTCGAGGATGTGCGTGACGCGCGCGAGCAGGTGTTCGCCGTCGTGCGTCAGCAGCAGCCGCCGTCCCTCACGGTGAAAGAGGTTCAGCCCCGTCTCCGTCTCGAGCGTCTGCATCGCGACGGAAATCGTCGGCTGCGAGACGTGCAGCGAGGCAGCCGCCTTCGTGATGTTCTGCCATTGGCAGACGGCTGCGAAGTATCGCATCTGCGTGAGTGTCATCATGATATCGTCTCCTGTCTCTCGGTCTCGTTCTTTTCCATATACCTTATCCCTTCCTATTATCTTACATTCTCTTCCTTCCTGCAAACCCCTTTCCTGCAAAATGCTTTTTTCACACAGCCTCTTGTCGTTTTCGAAAATATATTCTATAATCAAAGCATCCCATGAAATAAATTTTGTTACTATATGGAACCACAAGGAAGGGTGAACAACGTGCCATCATCGATGGATCTGCTGCTGCCGGAGGACATTGACCGCATGCGGCGGCCGCGGCTGGCAGAAATGCTGGCCATTGCCGAAGGTTCGGCATATCTCTTGTCCTCGGAAGGAGAGGAAGGCGACGAGCGCCTGACGGTGCTGATCGTGAGCGCGGGAACCTGGGGCCTCATCACGGACGCCCCGGCCGCTCTCGAGCACGGCGAACGCTACCAGCTCATGACGCTGACGGCCGAAGCCCGCAGCAGCCTCCGCGCCCTGCTCGGCATCCCCGAAAAGGTGCGCAAGGAATCGACGGGCCGCCCGAAGAAGTACAGCGTCGAGAAGGACGGCATGGAAATCTTCCTCGCGCACGTCTACGAGGGCCAAAGCATCAAGCGCATCGCGCTCGAACGCGACATGAGCCCGACGACGGTGCAGAAGCTCCTCAACGACGCCCGCATCATCGCCGCCGACAATCTCGTGAAGGGCGTCTGGAGCGCCTCGCCCGACTCGGCAAACTATCAGAAGAACCTCGATGTCCTCGCCTGGGCAGCCCAGCACAGCAAGGGCGAAAAGAAAGCCGCTTACGAGCGGCTCTGGATGGAGCTGCGGCTCCCGCCAGAACCTGCGGAAATTGCAGGGCAAAAAAGTGTATGAGAGGTCATTCATATATTCTGAAGGAGGCATTTTATGTACCAGCCAGAACCCCATACCCAGCTCACGCCGGACATTGGCACGGACAGCGCCATCATCATGGGCGACCCGGCCCGCGTCGATACGATTGCAAAGCTTTTCGACGACGGCAATCCCTGGGCGTACAACCGCGAGTACAAGTCTTTCGTCGGCACGTACCACGGCAAGCGCATCCTCGCCATGTCGACGGGCATCGGTGCACCGTCGGCTGGCATCGGCGTCGAGGAGCTCCACAACGTCGGCGTGAAGAAAGTCATCCGCGTCGGCTCGGCAGGCGCCATGCAGACAAATATCGCGCTCGGCCAGCTCGTCATCGCCGAAGGCATCGTGCGCGACGACGGCCTTTCCAAGAAATACGTGCCGGAAATCTACCCGGCCGTGCCATCGTACCGCCTGCTCGCACTCGCGCACCAGTACGCGCCGGATGCCTGCTACGGCATCGTGCGCTCGCATGACGGCTTCTACGTCGACGACAACGCCGAAGTCGAGCGCTACTGGCACGACAAGGGCATCGCGGCCGACGACATGGAGTCCGGCATCCTGATGGTCATCGGACGCCTGCGCGGCATGGAGACGCTCTCCATCCTCAATAACGTCGTGCCGTACCAGGGCGACCTCGCCGAAGGCGTCAACAGCCTCGTCTCGAGCGCCGACCTTGTGGCAAAGGGCGAGCAGGCCTCGCTTCGCACCGCACTCGACATTCTCAGCGACCCATCGCTCAAGGAGGACTGAATTCATGGCAGCAACGACAAACGGCAGCTGGCTCTACCGCCAGCTCTTCACGAACTGGAAACCTTTCGAAGTCACCTACGTCACGGCGCTGCTCCTCCTGCAGGTCATCGCCTACGTCATCGCACCCGACACCGTCATCGGCATGATTTCGGGCGTCGCGGGCGTCATCTGCCTCGTCTACGGCATGAAGGGACGCAAGATCTCCTTCATTTTCGGCTTCATCCAATGCGTCGCCATGACGTACATCGCGTGGATCAGCCACGCCTACGGCTCTTTCGCCATGGACATCATCTACGTCATCTCGCAACCCATCGGCTGGGTGCTCTGGGGCCAGCAGGACGCCACGCGCACGTTCCAGCCCAGCACGCGCAAGAAAATCTTCTTCGGCGCGTTCATCGCATGGGCCATCGGCTGGGTCGTGCTCGCGCAGCTCGGCGGCCAGCTGCCGTACCTCGACTCCATCAACTTCGTCATCAGCCTCATCGCGCAGATCCTCTACATCTGCAAATACACGGAAAACTGGTCGCTCTGGATCTTCGTCAACATCGCGAACTTCTGCTACTGGAGCATCCTGACGTTCCAGACGCTGACGGGCGACAACACCATCGGCAGCCTCGGCGCGAACCTCTCCCAGGTCGCCCTCCAGGCCGCCCTGCTCTTCAACGCCGTCTAAAGCAGATAATGAAGGCGGGACGGAATAAGCGGCCCCATTCATGCCAGATGCAAAAAGACGGCCGCACATCGAATGTGGCCGTCTTTTTGTATTCCCTGTTTCGTTTCAAGCCCCCTGTTCCGATAGCTTCTCCTCCAGTGCTTCCGTAACGAAGCTGTTCAGCGACTCGCCATGTTCGATCGCATAAATCGCCGCACGGCGATGGATATCCGGCGTCGTGCGGACGTTGAAGCTGCCCTTATATGCGACTTCCGGCTCAACCCCTTCAGCTTCGCAGACATGGAAATAATCATCCACGACCCCATGAAAATCTTCGACAAGCTCTTTCGCAGTGTTCCCTTCATAAGAGAGCAAAGAACGGATGCCGAGCACCTTTCCGAAGAGAACTCCATCACTTTCCGAAAACTCAATGCTTCCCACATATCCACGATACGTCATAGTGTTTTTCACAGCAATCCCTCCTTTTTCAATGCATCAATGATTTCTTGCACCTGATAATCAAGCAATTCCTTGCGTGGGTGCGGCTTGTGCAAAAAGATATGCGATTGTGCGTCTTTCCGCGTGAATACCACGCGCGATCCGCTTGTCTTGCCCTTGTTCGATCGTTCATAGGAAAGGTATCCGAGCAGCGTCTCCGCCTCCTCGAACGTGAAATCTTTCGGCTTCGACTTCAGACGTGCGATGAGCTTGTCTTTCTTCCCCATGAAAATACCTCCCTTGAGGCGATTATAGCATAAATAAAAAATTCCAGCAACTAAATATAGTTGCTGGAATATGTTTTTTCAAGGCTTTACGCCTGAACTCCCGTGGAGTACACGGGAATCTTGATGGGATTATCCTGGATGGTCCAGACGCCGCAGGGGCAGACGCCGGCGCAGATGCCGCAGCCGATGCAGCGGTCGGGGTCGCTCTGGTATTCCCACGAGCCGTCTTCGTGCTGGACGGCTGACGCATCTGGTATGGTCGTCGACGGGGTCGCCGAGGTCGCAGTGATGGCAGCGCTCGAAATAGGCCGTCGAAAGGCGCTCAGCCGGAATCTTCTTCTTTTCGGGGAAGGGCTCGGCCGTGCCGTTCATGTACTGGTCGGCGTACCATGCCGCTTTGCGCCCGCTGCCGATGGCGTCGGTCAGGCGGCCCGGTTTGATGGTGTCGCCCGCCGTGAAGACGCCGGGGAGGATGGACTGCGTCTTGTCCGGGACGAGCCAGCTCTTGCGGAAGTACTGGATGCGGTCGTCGTCCGGCAGGAAGTCGAGCACCGGCTCTTCGCCGATGGAAACGATGACCTGGTCGGCTTCGATGAAGCGGCCGTCATTCGCGTAGACGCCTTTTTCCGTGATCTTCGAGGTGAAGAACGGCCAGACGAGCTTGCCGCCGCGGCTTTCGACGTATTTGATTTCATCGGCGAACGCGGCCGGTTTCTGCACGTCGACGGCGACGACGCTCTCGGCGCCCATGTCGTAAGCGCCGCGGCACGTGTCCATGCCGGAGTTGCCGGCGCCGATGACGACGACTTTCTTTCCCGTCTTCGGATGCTCGCCGCGGTTGATGGCTTTGAGGTATTCGAGACCCATCGTCAGATGCTCGACGCCTTCCCACGGGAAGAAGCGGGACTTCGTGCCGCCCGTCGCGACGATGACGGCGTCGCTCCCCTTCTGGAGCGCTTCGAATTTCGCCTTGTCGACTTTGCAGCCCGATACGAATTTCACGCCGACGCTCTCGATGCGCTTGAGTTCGGCTTCGAGGAGCTCGTGCGCGAGGCGGCCGCGCGGGATGACCTGCTCGAGCTTGCCGCCGATGTGGTCAGCCTCGTCATAGACGGTGACGCTGTGGCCTTTGCGCGCGAGCTGCCAGGCCGCCGAGAGGCCCGCGACGCCGCCGCCGATGATGGCGACATTCTTGCCGGTATGGTTCTTCGGCGGCTCGACCTGCGTGAAGGCGGAGCGATAGCCGAGGTCGCCGATCTGAATCGGGAAGTCGATGCCGCCGCGCGTGCAGCCGTCCATGCAGGGGTTCGGGCAGACGGAGCCGCAGACGGAGCCTGGGAACGGCGTGTACTCGAGTTCGAGGTGGAGCGCTTCGTCGAGCTTGCCCTGGCGGATGAGGCCGTAGCGGCGCTGCGTCGGGATGCCCGTCGGGCAGGAGAATTCGCAGGGCGCCGCGTATTTCGCGTTGTCCCAGCTCGGCACGCGCAGACGGTAGTCGCCATGCGAGAGCGTGTTGTGGACGGCAAAATCGTCATGCGCGACGTCGGAGAAGATGCCGCCCTTGACCCATTCGTGCAGGCGGAAGTCGCGGACGCTTTCGGATTTCGGCTGCGCGGCCTTTTCGGCGGCCGTCAGTGGGACGAGCTTCTGCCATTTCGTCCAGTCGGAGAGCTCTCCTTCGAGGTCTGCGTGATCGACAGCGGCGAGGAAGGCCCCCATGCCGCCTTTGAGGAAGCACGTCCGGCGGCAGCTGGTCGATGGGGCCGCGCACGTAGACGACGCCGCCGACCATGCCGACGCAGGGGCGCTCGCCGAGCACGGAGTCAAATTCTTCGCTGTCCCAGCCGCAGACGACGGCCTTGCCGCCGCCCATGAACTCGAATGAGAACGAACCGACGTTCTTGAGAATCCAGAGTTCCGGCTCTTCATAGAGCGGGTCGTGCTTCATCAGCGAGCCCGAGCGCGTGCCCGCGCGACCGCCGATGTAGATCTTGCCGCCCGACGAGCAGTGGCCCGCCGTGTCGCCGGCGTCGCCCTTGACGGTGATGAGGCCGCCCGCGTTCAGCCAGCCGACGTCGGCAGACGTCGATTCGTCGACGACGATTTCCGTGCCCGGCAGGCACATGGAGCCGACGCGCTGGCCGGCGTTTGTGACGTGGAAATGGAGCGTCTTGCCGTCCGCGTTCCACAAAGGGCCGCCGATGTCATGCTGGCCGGAGGCCGCGACACCTCACATGCTTCCGCATCACGCGCGTCGCCGCCTTCACGACGGCGGCGCTCCGCAACGCGAAAAACAGCCGCGAGGCCGTCGCCGAAATCGAACGGCGCACGGGGCTCACGATCCGCGTCATCTCGGGTGACGAAGAAGCGACATTCGACTTCATCGGCGCGACGCACGCCTTCGGCCACAAAGACGGCCTGCTCGTCGACATCGGCGGCGGCAGCACCGAACTCGTCGCGTTCGCAGACGGCAAGATTTTGCAAAAAGTCAGCCTGCCGCTCGGCGCGACCGACTTCCACGCAAGATTCTCGGACGACGTCCTCCCGACGCTCGCCGAATGCCGCCGCATGGAAGAAGAAGCCGCGCGCGTGCTCGCTGGCGCAGTATCGTTTGCCAATATCAAAGCCGACGCCCTCGCGGGCATCGGCGGCACGTTCAAGAGCGGCCTCGCCCTCTACAACGCCGTCTACGAGCAGCCCATGGACAACCTCACGATCGACGCGCACACGCTCCCCGCGCTCATCCGCCGCTTCACGAGCGACCGCGACCTCCCGCAAGAGGACGTCGTCCTCCTCATGCGCGCCGTCCCCGACCGCCTGCCCACCATCCTCCCCGGCCTCACCATCGCGAACGTCGTCGCGAAACACTTCGGCGCGACCCGCATCACCTACAGCGACTCGGGCGTGCGCGAAGGATACATCTACAGCGAGATCATTGGGAAGTAAACGCATACAGTTAACCCGATGTCTCTCCCTAAACCACCAAAAATCCGTGAAAAAGCGAAAAATCCTGCAAACCGCGGCGCAGGCGGCTCAAAATTGCCGCTCATGGCGCATACTTCTCACCCCCCCTTAATTCCACACTTGTGTCATTCCAAGGAATCAACTAAACTAGATTTGGTTTAGTTGATTCCTTTTTTTGGAGGCGAAGCTTATGCGTATGTTTCGAAAATTTCTCTTGATCCCCCTCGTCTGCGCCGTGGCTTTCATGGTGCAAGGACTGACGGGCTCGGTCGCGTCGGCGGCGTTTGACCTGACCGAGGGACCTGTCCGGTATAGCAGTTGGGACGAGAATGATGATGAACAAACCTTCGTCCTATCCTATGAAAGTGTTCCCGGCGTGTACGCCAAAAATGTCCCGCATGGCACCTATCTCGTGCACAACGACATTGACGGCGGGTCGAATGATTTCTCATACGACTACGACGATGGGACGTACACGATCTACATGGGCGACGGTGCCACGCAGAGATTGAGTTTCGACTGGGACAATGACGCCTTCTATGTCGAAGACCTCCTCGATGATGCGGACAGCGGGACGTATGCGTACAACGCAACCACCACGCGTTACGAAAATCCAGCCACCGGCCATTACGTCCTGCCGCGCGTCGTCGTGCTCATCAAGGGAGGATATACCGTGGGCGACACGTACCTCGGATGGACGGAAGCAAATGGCGGGCGCGAGTTCACCATCAGCGAATATCCAGAGGATGCGTCCTCTTCCGATCTGCCAAGCAAATGGTATAAGCTGACGGACGTATCCGATCCAGATGAATGGGTAGCTTTCACTTATGATACATCCAACGGCGTGTTCACGATGTATCGACCATCCTATGACGGTATCGAAAAATATTCCTATCGCAAGTTCATAGATGATGACACGTTGCAAGTGCGAAGCAACGGCAGCGGAGTTGATACTGACACATACACAAAAACGAGTAACGGAAAATTCGCTGGTGAAAATTGGTATATTGATAAATACATCACAGACGGCATGCTCATCTTCAAGAACGATTGCCTGCACTGACCCGTTCCCTTCCATGAACCATCGATGCGAATCGATAACTTTCGCATGACAACACACAGCGCCCCCGCCGACGAGAAAAACTCGTCAGCGGGGGCGTTGTTCTTGTGGCAGCATTTTCACACGAAGGCTCAGTACGCACCTTCAGCAAGGTGGTTGCAATCTTTGCAATCTATCTCCTGCTCGTGCTGCTGGGCATCGTGAGCCCCGAGCCGCTCAAGGAGCTCGTCGAGCTCTTCCGTAATTAATTCCGACGGGATTTCCGTAAAATAGAAAAGCCGCCTTGGCGGGCGGCGGTTCTAGGAAATCTCGGTGGCCATCAGCGTTGCCCCGCTGTTTGTATGGCCGAAAATTTTTTGACCCCAAATTGGCGTTCTGGCGACCATCATGGTGTTCGCTCTTTTTTTCTATGTCTTTATCTTACCATGAGAACAACGGCGCGTCAAATAATACATATCAGACACAGGCATTTCGCCACCATCTGCGGATCGTTGATGGCGAGAGCGCGCTGCTTTTCCGCGATGCGGGCGAACTCTGCGTACTGCTCGTCCGTCAGTTCGGGGCAATCCTCGTCGTAGGTAATCGGGAACGATGCCGCTTGACGGATGCGTTCCACTTGCTCTTCCGTGGGCTTCTGCCCAGGACTCACATACATTCTATGAATCGCCATCGTATTGCCCCTCTCTTATGCGCATCGGCATTTCATGCCATCGATGCCGAAACGGCAACAGCGCGATTGTCCAGCAACTCCAGCAGCCGACGCGACGGGCCGTTCGGCTGATTGCGACCGGACTCCCATGCCTCGACTGTTTTCTTGCTCACGCAAAGGAATTTTGCAAGCAGGGATTGCGTCAGATGATTGCGCGCACGGATGTTCTTGACATCTTCCGCCGTGAATTCTTTTGCTGGTTCCAGCGCAATGCGGAACGTGTCGTGCGCAAGGTTCTTTCCTCCCGTCGTTTCATAATCGCTGATGAGTTCCTGCAAGGAGTCCGCGATCATATCGTACGTTTTGCTCATCATGCTTCACTCCTTTTCTTCCATAGATGCTTCCAAACGGTCAATGAATTTCTTGATGTTGTTCCGCTCGGCCTTGCTGAGATTTTCCATTTCCTTCTTGGCAAAGACCATTCCTCCATGCCTTTGGAACTATTATACCCTATCCAGTAGGATAAGGCAATCAAAAAGACGACCGCACGTCAGAAAAACGTGCGGCCGTCCTCTTTTTATGCTCTATGTAATTTTACAATCCTTACGCCTGCGCCCCGGTCGAGTACATCGGGATCTTGACGGGGTTGTCTTGGATCGTCCAGACGCCGCAGGGGCAGACGCCGGCGCAGATGCCGCAGCCGATGCAGCGGTCGGGGTCGCTCTGGTATTCCCACGAGCCGTCTTCGTGCTGGACG
>CACZFT010000153.1 GCA_902780535.1 uncultured Selenomonas sp.
AAGGCAAGGTGCCTTTGTGCTGTCAAGAGCTCAATCTATCGGTAGCAATGCCTTATGTTATGCCGATTCGCCTGCTGTTGGCAGGTGGGAAAGTTGAGTTACAAGTTAACAATTTCTTTGTTGTATACAAGGTGCATGAGACTTATTTCGCGGCGCGTGCAGCCGCGCGGGCTTTCTTCCACTGCCAGACGCAGCGCATGCCGCGATGCATCTCGGGCAGCACAAAGCAGCGGCAGCACGAGACGCAGGTGGATTTCTCGCCGCCTGCCAGCGCCTTCGTGACGAAGTCCGGCTCGGCAATCAGCGCGCGCGACAGCGAGACCATCTCGAAGCCATGCGCGAGCACCGTCTCCATGTCTGAAAGCGAGCGCACGCCGCCGACGAGGCTCATGGCCTGCTCCGGCACGGCCTTCTTGAGCGCCGTGCCCTCTTCGAGGTAGTAGAGCGTCGCGTCCTTCGGCTGGTTGATGAAATCGACACCCGAGAGCTCGACGAGGGAGGCTCCGAGCTTGTGAAGTTCCTGCAGCATGAAGACCATAGCGTCATGATAGCCTGCATGGTCTTCATGCTTCGTATCAAGGTTGATCTTGACGAGCACGGGAAAATCATCGCCGCATTTTTCGTGGATGCCCTCAATGATTTCGCGCACGATGCGGAAGCGGTTCTCGGCGCTGCCGCCGTAATCATCCGTGCGATCGTTGAACGTCGGGTCGAGGAAGCGCGAGAGCAGATACGAATGCGCGGCATGGAGCTGGACGCCGTCGACGCCCGCGTACTTGAGCCGTGCGGCCGCGAGCACGAAGTTCGATTCGATGCGATGGATTTCGTCCACCGTCAGTTCGCGTGCATGGCGGTTCTTCTTGAGATCGCGCGCCGTGACATCAGCGAGGTCATCGACGCCGATGGCGCGCGGCCCGGCATGGGAAATCTGCGGCACGAATTTCGCGCCCTCAGCATGCACGAGCTCGACGGCCTTGCGGAACTGGTCGATATAGCTGTCGTCGAAGATATTGACCTGCTGCTTGTTCGCGCGGCCGAGCGGATCGACACAGCAATGGCCCGTGATGATGAGGCCGACGCCGTTCCTGGCGAGCGTCTCGTACATCGCGTATTCTTCGTCCGTCATGCGACCGTCCTCCGATGGCAGGAAGCTGTGCGTGGCCGAGCGGATGATGCGGTTCTTGAGGGTGAGGTGCGGAAGCTCCAATGGTTGTTCGATGGGGCTCATGAAACGTGCTCCTTTCAAAATAACTTGCGATTTGTCCGTTTTTATAATTGCGTATGAAGAAAGCTCCCGAGATTGGGAGCTGGTATATCACTTGTCGTTTCAGCGGTCGACGCGCTGGATGTCGGCACCGAGGCCGACGAGCTTGCCGACGAGGTCGTCATAGCCGCGGTCGATATGATGGATGTAGCCGACCTGCGTCTCGCCTTCGGCGACGAGGCCCGCGAGCACCATAGCGGCGCCAGCGCGGAGATCGGTCGCCTTGACCTGGCAGCCCGTGAGCTTGTCAACGCCTTCGACGACGGACGTGCGGCCATCGATGCGGATGTTCGCGCCCATGCGCTTGAGCTCGTCCACATGCATGAAGCGGTTCTCAAAGACCGTCTCCGTCACGCAGCCCGTGCCTTCGGAAATCGTCAGCATGGCCATGAACTGCGCCTGCATGTCCGTCGGGAAACCCGGATACGGCATCGTCTTGATGTCGACGGCCTTCGTCTTCTTGTCGCAGCGCACACGGATGCCGTCGACGTCCTCTTCAATCGTGACGCCGGCTTCCTTGAGCTTTGCGATGACGGGCTTCAGATGCTCGCTGATGGCGTTTTCGACATAGATGTCCCCCTGCGTCATGGCAGCGGCGCCGACGAGCTTCGGAGCGCCATCGATCTTGATGACGTTCGTGCCCGCACCGCGGATCTTCGCACCCATGACGTTGAGATAGTTCGCGAGATCGACGATTTCCGGCTCCTGCGCCGGGTTTTCGAGGATGGTCTGACCCTCAGCCATCGAAGCGGCCATGAGGATGTTCTCCGTCGCGCCAACACTCGGGAAATCGAGGTAGATGCGTGTGCCCTTGAGGCCCTCGGGCGCCGATGCCTCGATGAAGCCATGGCCGATTTCGATTTTCGCGCCGAGCGCCTCGAAGCCCTTGAGGTGCAGGTCGATCGGGCGCGTGCCGATGGCGCAGCCGCCCGGCAGTGAAATCTTCGCCTTGCCGCACCGCGCGAGCAGCGGCCCCATGATGAGGAACGAAGCGCGCATCTTGCGCACGAGGTCATACGGCGCCTCGCAGCTGCCGATGCGCCGGGCATCAACGCGGAGCTGATGCTTCTCTGCATCGAATGCGGCCTCGACGCCGAGACGGTTCAGCACTTCGGTGATCGTCGTGACGTCTTCGAGTGCCGGCACCTCGTCGAGCAGGCTTACCGTGTCCTGTCCCAGAAGCGTCGCTGCGATGATCGGCAGCACGGCATTCTTTGCCCCGCTGATCTTCACGCGCCCCTCGAGCCTGCGGCCGCCATGTATAATCAACTTTTCCATTTGAAGTCGTTGTTCCCCCTAAAAAAACTGAAGCAATCTATCCTATCTTATCATCTGCTTCGTGCTTTCGCAAGACCTCTGCGCCCTTTCGCCAGGATCCTGCGCAAAACGGGCCTCCAGCACTAGTCCTGTTTCGCCCGATGGTCGACATGGAGCGTCGTATGGATGGCGTTGTCGATGATGTACTTCGTCTCGAACTTCGATTGTCCTGGCATCTGGGGTTTCGTCTCGTTCGGAAGGAGCGTGATCTTGTGCTGCTTCTTTTCTTCTTCGGCTGCGCGCTTTGCCGCCGCTGCCGTCTCGCGCATGAGGCGCTTCTGCTCGCGCGCCGAGAGCGGCTGCGCCGACGCACCCGGCGCGATGATGATCTCGTTGTTGCGTCCCGTCTCCGAAAGCGACTTCAGGCGGTCTGTCGTCGTCTGCGTCTTGCTGTCGTCCTGCACCGTAGCGCCCGTCGTCTGCTGCAGGAGCATCAGCGGCGTCACGGGCACCATGCCGCCGCCACGCACGTCGAGGTTCAGCACGCCGTCGCGCTGCGCCTTCGGCACCGTGTAGGGGATGGAGAGCGTCTCTTTCGCGCCGCGGTACGGCTTGATTGTCGTCTGGATGTTCACGGTCTCGCCCGGGCGTACCGTCGTCTTCGACGGGATGGCCGAGATGAGCGATGCCGTCTTGCGGCCCGGCGTGACATCGACATCGACCTGCACGTCGATGATGTCGGCTTCCTTGTCCGTGTCAGCGCAGATGACGCCCATCGTCTGCATGAGCTCGCCGATGGCGACCTGGCCGACATCCGTCGTGTTGTAGAACATGTTCTTGCGGTCGAAGACGCCCTTCTGCGCGACGTTCGTGCGAATCTTGAATCCGAGCGTCGCCGTGCTCTCGCCGAGCGTGTCGCTCGTCTTCGAGACGGCCGCATAGGCGAGCCCCGCCGTGAGCTGCGGCAGGTAGTCTTCGTCATAAGCGATGCGCACGGCATACGTCGTGTCGCGGCCGAGAGATTCATCTTTCACGCGGATCTTCATCGGCACGACGGACGGGAACTCGCCGATGCGTCCCGCGATGCCCGTCTCACGGTCCTGGCTGATGCGGCCGATGATGTCGCCGACATTCGCGATCTTCATGCCGTTGCTCTGGCCGGCAATCGTGCCGACGACCGTCGCATCCGTCATGAAATAATTGACATTGCCCTTGTGCAGGAACGGATGGCCGAACGCGAGGATGCGGTCGCCGTCCGTCGCCGTGACCGTGCCCGTCGCGCCGACCAAAAAGTCGCCGCAGACAACGGCAACGCCGACAGGACTGCCCGGTTCGAGCCAGGCATCATAGCGCGTGCCAGGGGTGCTTGCCCCGCCGATTGACGTGAGCTGCGTCGTCTCAGGCAGGCCGAGCGTATCGTGCAGGAACTTCATGCCCGGTGCCGTGAAGCCCGAGACGAAGAGCTTCGTCTTCGGCTGGTATTCCGGCGTGTCGAGATGAAGTTTGCCGAACGCATTGACATCCGCCGACTGCGGCAGCGAGGCGATGGCGTCTTCGAACGCCTCGACGGCATGGATGCGCTCGGATTCCTTGACCTCTTCGGCCGCTTCTTCGCGCGCTTCCTCGGCAGCTTCTTCTTCCGCTTTGCCGTCCTTCTCTGCAGCCTTCTTCTTGTCCTTTTCTGCCTGCGCCTTCCTGGCCTTTTCCTTGTCGGCCGCATACTTCTTGAGGTCGAACGTCTGGATGTGCGTCTTGTTCTTCGTGTCCGGCATCGACCAGAGCGGCAGCATGTCCTCGATCGGCGTGATGAAGAACGTGTAGGGCGTCATTTCCTTGAGGCCGGCCGCGACGGCGCCGACGAGCTTGCCATCGACATAGACTGGGCTGCCGCTCATGCCCTGCAGGATGCCGCCTGCCGCTTCGACGACGGGGCCGGAGGCCTTCGCCATGATCATCGGCGTCGAGCCCTTGCCGTTATCGACCGTGCCGATGATGTCCACCTGGAAATCGCGGATCTCGCCCGTATGGTCGACGACCGTGTAGGCCGTGCCCTCCATGCCCGGCGTGATCTCGCTCGTCTTCCAGATTTCCGGCATGGCGTATGCAGAAAGGAACGAACTGCCCCAGAGTGCCGCGGCGATCCCAAGCGCGGCGACATGTTTCAAATACCGATGCAAAATTTCACCCCATTGTGTTTGCTGCTGATGTCTTGTTATCCCACAGGATTCATTTCATTTTCAGTCAGACTTCATTATAGCATACTCCGCACCGCCTGCAAGCAGGAAAGATGGATTTCTTTTCATCTGCATGAAGTCAGCGCGGCAGGATGACGATGCCGAGGCCGATGCCGCGCTCGCGGCCGTCCGACGGACTGTTGAGCACGCGGCCGCCCGCGATGAGTTCCGACGAGCCGCCGCCGTCGAGATTCAACGCGTCTTTCGCGCCGAACGCAATCAGGAGCTTCGCCCATTCACTGAGCGTCTGTCCATGCGAATCCTGCTGGCGGCCGTCGGCCACGGCGAGCAGGTACGTGCCGCGCTTCGTCACGGCGAACGCGCTGCGCGGCTCGCGGTGCAGGTCGATGTCGCCAAGCTGCTCGGCCGTCGTCGTGACATACGGCACGCCATCCTTCACGAGGCGCGGGCCGACGCTGACGATTTCTTTGGCGTCCTTCCAGACGCCCCCGAGATGCTGCTCGATTTCGACCTCGTCGCCGACCCGGACGCCCGCAAACGCATCAGCCGCCGCGCCATGGAGCGAGACGACCCAGCCATTCGCAGGAATCGGCGAGTTGCCCGAGCGAATCGCCGTCACGCGGCCGTCAACGACCGTGATCTCGCGGCCGTACTCGTTCGTGCGCGTCGTCTTGCCATAATATTTATTGTAGAGAACGAGGCTGTCCGTGCCGCGCTCGGCATCGACGCCGCCGACATACTGCGTGACGCCGCCCGCCGTGACCGTGCCCGAATACGTGATCGTACCGAAGACCGTCGTGCCATCGCTTTTGAGCCCGACGGCGCTGCGCTCGATATACGTCGTGCCGACGATGGAGCCATCGATCATCGTGACGCCGATGAGGTCGCCGTTCCAGTTGAAGAACGACGCATTGATGGCTGCCGTCGCATTCTTCGCATCGGAAATCGAGGAAAGCTTCGCGAGGCCCGGCACCTGTCCCTGCCCGAGCGCCGGCTTCCAGGTGTAGCGCGCGGGATCGACATCGAGGAAATACGCCGTGAGCCAGCCGCCGCTCTGCCAGACCTTGTAGTCATACTCCATGAGGCCTGGCGCAAGCTGGTACGCGACCGTGCCATCGGGCAGGCCCGCGTCCTTTGCCGCCTGTTTCGCGGCCGCGACGGATGTGCTCGTAGACGTTCCCGCCGAGGGCTTGCCTGTCGTCCCCGTCTTCGCCGACGTCGAGGCTGCTGCCGAGGCCGGAACGGCATCGAGGAAGATGCGCGCGGGCTTCGAGAGAGCTCCTGCCTTCACCTTGCAGCCCGCCGCGAGCTTCACCGTCACATAGACCTCGCTGCCCTTCTCCGACCAGCTGACCGACTGCACGCGGCTGCCGTGGAACGACGGCTTCGCGAGGCCGGATTTCGCGCGCACGCCCTTCAGCACGAGCGTGACCGTGCGGCCGTCCGCCGACGTGTCCGCGGTCATGATCCGAGCCCGAATGGAAGCGCATCGATCCGAGGCTCGCAGCGCTCGCCGTCATGGGGAGCACGAAAAACGAAAACGCGAGAGCAAGCGTCATCAGGCGCTTTGGAAAACGCATAGAGAATCCCTCCAAGAAAAACTTTCCAGAAAACTGCATCCATAAAAACGAGCCTTCTCCCGGTCAGGCACCTGCCCTCGCGGGAAAAGGCTCGTTTCATTCTTCAAAAATTCCAGTTCAAAATGCCACTTCAATGATGCTGCTGTGCCTGCTGGGCGCGAATGGCGGCTGCCGTCTGCGCCTCGGCCTGCGCCTTCTTCGTGACCTGCGGCGAGAGCTGGCGATAGAGCATGTCGCCGAGGCCGATGCCGCCGGCTTCCGCCATCTCCTTCGAGAGCTCGGAATCGCGCATGTCCTCGAAAATCTTCGTCGCGTTATCCTCGCCGAAGAGGCCGCCCTCATGGACGGTCGAGCGCATCTCGCGGTACATCATGTTGATGAACATGGCCTCGAAACTCTTGCAGGCCGCCTTGAGCGCCTTGTCCTCCTTGGCCGTCGCCGCCGTGCTGTCGCCTGCGGCCGCCGCGTTCTGCGCGTCCTGCGACGTGCGCTTCGCCTCTTCGAGCATCCGGTCGAACGATGCCGACGAGGCCGTCTCGCCGGCGGCTTCCGCCGTCATGTTCTGCTGCATCATGGGCTGCACGCCCAAAGGATTGATCTGCATGAAATCACTCCTTAAATCAATTCCAGCTCGGCATGGAGCGCGCCGCTCGCCTTCATGGCCTGAAGGATCGAAATCGTGTCGCGCGGCGTCGCGCCGACCGCATTGAGCGCGCCGACGATGTCGCTGACGTTTGCCGTCGCGGGCAGGACGATCGAGCTGCTCGGCTTGTGGATGGAGAGGCCGCCCTGCGTGATGGCGCACTCATCGACCGAGACGTTGCCGCCCATGACGATCGTGCCCGTGCGCTCGTTCATGACGACCTTCGCAATGGTATCCGGCACGACCGGCAGCTCTTCGAGATTCGCGATGAAGCTGACGACGTTGCCGCGGTAATACGCCGGGATACTGATGTCGATGCGGCCGGGGTTCGAGGCGCGCGCGATGCTGCCGAACTGGCTGTTGATGCTCTGCACCATGCGCGAGGCCGTCGTGAAGTCCGGACTCGAGAGCGACAGCGAGAGCTTGCCGTCCTGTCCGAGGTCATCCTCGACACTGCGCTCGACGATGGCGCCATTCGGCGTCGTGCCGACGGTCGGGAAATTCTTCTGCGCCGTATTGCCGCTGCCGCCCGTCATGAAGCCGCCCGTCGAGACCGGCCCCTGCGCGACGGCATAGACCTCGCCGTTGCCGGCTTTGAGCGGCGTCTGGACGAGCGTGCCGCCCTGGATGCTCTTCGCATCGCCGATGGACGAAACCGTGACATCGATCGTGTCGCCCTCGCGCGTGAACGGCGGCAGCGTCGCCGTGACCATGACGGCCGCAACGTTGTCCGGCTTCAGGCTCGACGTATCGATCGAGACGCCGAACGCTTTGAGCATGTTGCCGATGCTCTGCACCGTCTCCTTGACCTTGTTCGAGTCGCCCGTTTTCGCGAGGCCGACGACGAGGCCGTAGCCGACGAGCTGGTTCGAGCGCACGCCCTGGATTTTCGCGATGTCCTTGATGCGCGTGACGGCCGATGCCGCATCCGCGGGCGCCGGCACCATCGAGACGCAGAAGGCCGCGAGCGAGAGCGCCGCCAAAACTTTCTTTACCATCATAAGCCAAAGCCTCCGAATCTCAAAATACCGTCAGAACAGGATGTTGAAGATCTGCGTCAGGATGCCCTGCCGCTGCTTTGCGTTGAGCGGGCCCTTGCCGTCGAAGCGCACGGTCGCATCTGCAATCTTGTTCGACGGAATCGTATTGTTCGCCGTGACGTCATCCTGGCGGCAGACGCCGCGGAACGTGATCTTGTGCTCGTTCTTGTTCTGCCAGATGGACTGCGTGCCCTCGACGACCATGTTGCCGTTCGGCTCGACTTCCGTGACCGTGACCGTGATATTGCCCGAAACCTTGTTCGTGTCCGAAGCCGCGCCCGTCGCCTTGAAGCTGTCCGATCCGCCGGCGCTCGCCGCTTCGAGGAACGTGAACAAGCCGACACCGGCATTGAGGTTCACGCTGCCGCTCTTGCTGTTGCTGCTCGACTTCGCCGCCGATGTCGTCGTCGTCTCGCTGATGATGATCGTCAGGATGTCGCCGACATCATGCGCCTTGCGGTCGGCAAAGATGTTCTGCGTGTAGCTGCCGCCCCAGAGAGACTGCGCGGAAGCGGCCGACGGCGTAAATGCAGGAGCAAATAACGCAACGCCCAGCATAAGTGCTGCTATTTTTTTCTTCACTTGATAGCACCTTCTTCGTTCTGAAAGCACCTTCGCAGGTAACAATCACTAAAATAGAAAGGCCCTACCTCCGACACTCCCCCTGCCACTTCGTGGCCCTCCCCCCTCTGAGAGGGGGGCTGACGGGAGCGGGGTCAGGATCCAACTTT
>CACZFT010000154.1 GCA_902780535.1 uncultured Selenomonas sp.
GAAAGGCATTCTCCTCGAGACAGGCACGAATGAATTCGAGATTGTCGAGTTCAGCATCGGCAATGTCCATTACGGCATCAACGTCGCCAAGGTCCGCGAGGTCATCACGCGCGCACCGGTCACGGCCATGCCGCAGGCACATCCGTATGTCGACGGCCTCTTCACGCTCCGCGGCAAGGCGATCCCGCTCGTCAATCTGCCGCGCTGCCTCAACGTGCAGACGTCGGACGAACCGAAGAACATCATCGTCACGGAAATCAACAACTACAACATCGGCTTCCTTGTCGGCAACGTCTCGCGCATCCACCGCATTTCGTGGAAGGACATGGAGCCGGCACCGGAGGTCGGCGACCAGTCCCGCGTCGTCGGCATCGTCAAGATGAAGGACCGCATCGTCCTGCTCCTCGACTTCGAGACGATCATCGCCGAAATCAATCCGGAGATCAACGCGAAGCTCACGACGTTCGAAGAAGCGACGGAAGACGTCAAGGACAAGCGCCAGGACGTCCACGTCGTCGTTGCAGAGGACTCCGCGATGCTCCGTGACCTGCTTGTCACGACGCTGCATGAGAGCGGCTACCGCTTCGTGCGCGACTTCGGCAATGGCCAGGATGCCTGGGAGTACCTGCAGGGTCTCGCAAAGAAAGACGGCCCGATCGAAGACCACGTCCGCGTCATTGTCTCCGACGTCGAGATGCCGAAGATGGACGGCCATCGCCTGCTGAAGCTCGTCCGCGAAGACGACCGCCTGCACGATGTCCCGTTCGTCCTGTTCTCCTCGCTGATCAGCGAAGAAATGCGCCGCAAAGGCGAAGACCTCGGCGCGTCCGGCCAGATTTCGAAACCAGAAATCAACCAGCTCATCGACCTCCTCGACAACCTCATCTTCGGCAAGCCGCTGAAGAAGGATGGAGACGAAGGCTGAGAAAAACGCAAAGAAAGCCATGACACTGTACAAAATGGTGCGGATGTCATGGCTTTTTTCATGTATATGATTAGATGGCTGCGTGAATCTTGTCGATGACAAGGCGTTCGACCCATTTTGGGGGGAACTGTTTTCCAGAGTTCCAATCCTGCACGGTACGATAAGGAGCGCCGAGCAGGTTGGCGAGCTGTTTGATGTTCAGTCCTGCTTTCTCGCGTGCGTGGCGGATGGGGTTTTCCTGAATCGCGAGCGTTTCGGCGTAGGCTTCTGTGTCCGCAGCAACGAGCGTTACGATGTCGGAAGGATTTGTTTTCTGGAGGTCATTGATATTGCTGGGCTTGGGAATTTCGTTTTCACGATGGCTTTCTTCTAAGTGCAGCAGCATCAGATTCAAGACATCTGTTGCATTTTCCATCGCTTCGGCTACGGTGCTTCCATCGGTGAACCAGTTCTTGGCATCGGGGAAAGTCACGTAGTAGACTTGATCTTCGTCATTCCATGCAAAAATTGCAGGGTATACATATTTTGACATGATCGCACCTCCTCATCGAATGCCGGCTTGTTTCAGGATTTCCATCGCGGTTCCCTTTGGAATATCTTTTCCGTGCCGCCATACAGGGAATTCAATATTAGTTATGGGGCTGTAAAAGATATCATGTCGTGAACCATTCCGTATCTGCTTGCATCCGTGTTTCTTCAAGAGTTTTACAAGCTCTGATCGATTCATTCCGTCACTACCTTTTTAATGATATTATATACGGAAAACGTATATATTTCAATGCGTACACGAAAAAACCGGCCGCGCGGCCGGTTTTTTCTTTGGGGAATTTCAGGGTCAAAACATTGGAGAAACTGGGGAACAAGTCATCTGACAATCAGGCGAAAGGATTTTCCGAGGGGTAACGGACGCCTTTCGGCTGGTTGTAGGAAATATCTTCAACGCCGAGCTGGCGCAGGAGATCGAAGATGGTTTTGCCGAAGTGGCCGAAGGCCACAGCACCGTGATGCGGGAAGCGCTTCTCGATGAGCACATGGCGGTAGAAGCGTCCCATTTCGGGGATGGCGAAGATGCCGATGCCGCCGAAGGAGTTCGTGGCAGCCGGGAGGACTTCGCCTTCGGCGATGTAGGCACGGAGTTTGCCGTCCGCCGTGCTCTGGAGGCGATAGAACGTGATGTCGCCGGAGGCGATGTCGCCTTCGAGCGTGCCGCGCGTGATGTCCGGCGTCTTGCCGCCTTCGAGCAGGCGGTTCTGGATGAGCTGGTACTTCACGCCGCCTTTCTTGAGCTTGCAGAGCGGCGTGTTGCCGCAGTGGAAGCCCATGAACGTGTCCTCGAGGGTATAGTCTTTCGTGCCCTTGATGTGTTCTTCAAAGAGATCGCGCGGCACGGAGTTGTTGATGTCGAGCAGCGTGACGACGTCGCCCGAGACGCAGAGGCCGATGTACTCGGACAGCGCACCATAGATGTCGACTTCGCAGGCGACGGGGATGCCGCGCGAGACGAGGCGGCTGTTGACGTAGCATGGCTCGAAACCGAACTCGCTCGGGAAGGCCGGCCAGCACTTGTTCGCAAACGCGACGTACTTGCGTGCGCCCTTGTGCTGCTCCATCCAGTCGAGCAGTGTGAGCTCGTACTGCGCCATGCGCGGCAGCAGGTCGGGGTACGGGTTGCCCTCCTTGCCGAGCTCTTTTGCCATATCGTCCGTGACGTCTTTGATGCGCGGATCATCCTTGTGCGCACGATACGAGACGAGCAGGTCGAGCTCGGAGTTTTCTTCGACCTCGACGCCGAGATCGTAGAGCGGTGCAATCGGCGCGTTGCAGGCGAAGAAGTCCTGCGGGCGCGGGCCGAACGTGATGATCTTGAGGTTCTTGAGGCCGAGCAGCGTGCGTGCGACGGGCTGGAACTCCGCAATCATCTTCGCGAGATCCTCGGCCGTGCCGACGGGATACGCGGGGATGAACGCCTTGAGGTGGCGCAGGCCGAGGTTGTACGAGCAGTTCAGCATGCCGCAGTAGGCATCGCCGCGCCCGTTGATGAGGTTCTTGCCCGTCTCTTCCGCAGCGGCGACGTACATGACCGGGCCGTCAAACTCTTTCGCGACGAGCGTTTCCGGCGTCTCGGGGCCGAAGTTGCCGAGGAAGACGACGAGCGCATTGCAGCCAGCGTCTTTCGCTTCTTTGACGGCTTCGAGCATGTCCTTTTCGTTTTCGATCGTCTTCTTCACTTCATAGAGGTCGCCGTACTTTTTGTAGGCATCGACG
Organism: uncultured Selenomonas sp.; assembly: GCA_902780535.1. GTDB lineage: Bacteria > Bacillota > Negativicutes > Selenomonadales > Selenomonadaceae > Selenomonas_C. The sequence goes on from CACZFT010000154.1 coordinate 3,191, forward strand.
ATGGCCTTGCGGCGGTTCTCGGACAGCGAGATGATGAAGCAGTCACGGCTCACGGAGAGGATGCCGCATTTGACGTCGGGGATGTTGCTCATGGTCATGGAAAAAGCACTCCTTTGAAAACTTAGAAATGAACGTTTGAAATTGACAGATGCTTGTGAACTTGATGCGTGCATGTGCACGCTTTAACGTTGAGCACATCATAACACCGCATCCATGTCTTGTCAATCATTTTTTCTTGAATTTTATCGGTAAAATAAAAAGCAAACGATTGCCTTCTAAATAAACGCCAGAAATTTGCGTAATTCAGCTAAATTTTTCTTGAAAGAATCTGCTTTTTAGGGATTGACACGCATTTTATCGTGCTGTATACTAACGACAACACGAAAGCGTGCATGTGCACGCGAAAGAAAAAACAAACCACGGTTCCATAGAGCAGGGAGGAACATGACATGCGTTACTTGATCGGTGTCGATCTCGGGACATCGGCGACCAAGACGGTCTTGTTTGATGAAGAAGGACAGATCATCGCATCTGCCGCAAAGGAGTATCCGCTCTCGCAGCCAGAGAACGGCTGGGCGGAGCAGGACCCGCACGACTGGGCGGACGCCACGGAGGAGACGATCCGCTCCGTGCTGAAAGTTTCAGAGGTCGCGCCGGAGGATGTCAAGGGCATCGGCATCTCGGGCCAGATGCACGGCCTCGTGATGCTCGATGCGCAGAACGAAGTCATCCGGCCGTCCATCATCTGGTGCGATCAGCGCACGGGCGAGGAATGCAAGGAGATCACGCGGCGCGTCGGACTTGACCGCCTCATGGCCATCACGGCGAATCCGGCGCTGACGGGCTTCACGGCCTCGAAGATTCTCTGGGTACGCAACCACGAGCCGAAGAATTACGCGCGCTGCCGCCACATCCTCTTGCCGAAAGATTATGTCCGCTTCACGATGACGGGCGATTACGCGACGGATGTTTCGGACGCGAGCGGCATGCAGCTCCTCGACATCCCGCATCGCTGCTGGTCGCAGGAAGTGCTCGAAAAGCTCGAAATCGACCCTGCATGGCTGCCGAAAGTCTATGAGTCGCCAGAGGTCACGGGGCAGATCACGAAAGCGTTTGCCGAGCGCACGGGCCTCTCGCCGCAGACGGTCGTCGTTGGCGGCGCGGGCGACAATGCGGCGGCGGCCGTCGGCACGGGCGTCGTCCGCGAGGGCCGCGCGTTCACGACCATCGGCACGAGCGGCGTCGTCTT
>CACZFT010000155.1 GCA_902780535.1 uncultured Selenomonas sp.
ATTCAGCATGGCGGTCGGTCCTCCTGCAAATTGGTACTTCTATTATACAGGAAGTACCAATAAGAATCGACCCACTAAAGGGACTTTTTCAGCAGCCTCTCTAGAGGGAGGGGGACCGCGAAGCGGTGGAAGGAGTAGTAGGATGCTCTAGCCTAGCAAACATGCAGAACGCGCTAAAGTCCTTAGCAACGTTTTGCATATTTGTTTGTCTCTAGCAATCCAACTACTCCCCCAGTCAGCTTCGCTGACAGCCCCCTCTAGAGGGGGCCTGATCCTGAACTTTATGACATTGATACCAGAAGGAGTCTTATCACTTTCATGTTTTCCGAAAAACTCAGGCACTATAAATCCGAAATCCTCGCAAAATATCAGCCGCAGTTCCAGCGCCTTGACGCCATTTCCGAGGAGAACACGCTCAAGGTCCTCGACGCCATGCGTGAGTGCAAGGTGTCCGATGCCCATTTCAACACGACGACGGGCTATGCCTATGACGACATCGGGCGCGGCAAGCTTGAAGAGCTCTATGCGAAGGTTTTCGGTGCCGAGCGCGCGCTCGTGCGGACGCAGTTCGTCAGCGGCACGCATGCGCTCGCGACGGTTCTTTTTGGCATCCTGCGCCCGGGCGACGAGCTCGTTTCGCTGACGGGCAAGCCTTACGACACGATGCAGACCGTCATCGGCTATGACAATCCGAGCCCCGGCTCGCTCAAAGAGTTCGGCGTGCTCTACAACGAACTGCCGATGGTCGATGGCAAAGTCGACATGGCAAGGATCAAAGACGTCATCACGCCGAAGACGAAGATGGTCGAGATCCAGCGCTCGCGCGGCTACAGCATGCGGAATCCGTTCACGATCGACGACATCCGCGCCATCACGGATGAAGTCCATCGTCTCAAGCCCGACTGCGTCTGCTTCGTTGACAACTGCTATGGCGAATTCGTCGATACCGTCGAGCCGACGCAGGCCGGTGCCGACATCATGGCAGGCTCGCTCATCAAGAACCCCGGCGGCGGCATCGCGCCGACTGGCGGCTACATCGTTGGCCGTGACGACCTCGTCGAACTCGCGTCGTACCGCCTGACGGCGCCGGGCATGGGCGACGAGCTCGGTGCCAGCCTCGCAAGCAACCGCCTGCTGTTCCAGGGCTTCTTCCTCGCGCCGCACGTCACGGCACAGGCCATCAAAGGCGCCATCTTTGCGGCGGCGCTCTTTGACAAGCTCGGTTACAAGACGCTGCCGCTGCCGACGGCTCCACGCGGCGACATCATTCAGGCCATCGAGCTCGGCAGTGCCGAAAAGCTCATCGCGTTCTGCGGCGGCATCCAGAAATATTCGCCGGTCGATTCCTTCGCGGCGCCGGAGCCGTGGGATATGCCGGGCTACGCCGACAAGATCATCATGGCGGCCGGCACATTCGTCCAAGGCGCGAGCATCGAATTCTCCGCCGACGGCCCGCTCCGCGCCCCCTACAACGTCTACCTCCAAGGCGGCCTGACCTTCGAACACGCCATCATCGGCATCCTCGGAGCCGCACAGGCCATCGAAGAACTCGGAAAATAAAATATCAAAAAATGTTGCATCGAAGACCGTTCACATCTTCGATGCAACATTTTTTGTAGGACTGTAAACTTTTGCCTCCCTCGCCGAGGGAGGGGGACCGCGAAGCGGTGGTGGGTGTGTCGAAGGCAGGGGATAGCAATCTGTTCGATGGTATCTGCGAAGGCACGTCTTCGCAGATACCATCGAGCCATCCGTTTTGCCCTACCTCCGCCACACCCCCAGTCAGCTTCGCTGACAGCCCCCTCGGAGAGGGGGCCAGAGTTTGTTACTCGAATGCTTTTCCCGTCAGCATCTCATACGCTTCTTTATACTTCGCAATCGTCTTGTCGATGACATCCTGCGGGAGGTTGAAATCGCTGTCGGGATTGGCTTTGAGCCAGTCGCGGACGAACTGCTTGTCGTATGACGGCTGGGATTTTCCGGCTTCGTAGCCTTCGAGCGGCCAGAAGCGGGAAGAGTCCGGCGTCAAGACTTCGTCGCCGAGCACGATTTCGCCGTTTTCATCGAGGCCGAACTCGAACTTCGTGTCAGCAATAATGATGCCGCGCGTGCGGGCATAGTCGGCGCATTTCTTGTAGATGGCAATCGTGTAGTCGCGGACTTTTTCGACGTATTCCTTGCCCTTGCCCGGGAAGGTTTTGTCAACGAACGCCGCGCCTTCTTCGAGCGACACGTTCTGGTCGTGGTCGCCGAGCTCGGCTTTCGTCGACGGCGTGAAGATCGGCTCGGGGAGCTTCTGGGATTCTTTGAGGCCAGCGGGGAGCTTGATGCCGCAGACCGTGCCGTTTTCCTGATAGCTTTCCCAGCCGCTGCCCGTGATGTAGCCGCGCACGATGCACTCCATCGGGATCATCGTGAGCTTCTTGCACTTCATGGAATTGCCGACGAACTGCGGCTGCTGGAAGAACTCCGGCATGTCCTTGTTATCGACGGAAATCATGTGGTTCGGAAGAATGTCCTTCGTGAAATCAAACCAGAATTTCGACATCTGGGTCAGGATGGCGCCCTTCTTCGTGATCTTGTTCTTGAGGATATGGTCGAACGCCGAAATGCGGTCTGTCGCGACCATGATGATGCTGTCCCCGGCATCATAGACCTCGCGCACCTTGCCAGACTTGAATGGTTTGTATTCTTTCATCCGTGCAGCCTCCTATGCATTCTGTGGAAAATTTGCTTCCTAAATATACTACCATAAAATCGCATCGAATACGAGGGGGGAGAACGAAAAAAGTGTCATGTGTCCTTGACGTCGTGTGGCCGCGGCACAATGGCGGCTGTGCGGCGGTTGTTCATGCGTTCCTGGACATGCGCGTAGCGGGCCGTCGTCTTCGGGTCGCGGTGGCCGAGCGTATCCTGCACGAGGCGCAGGTCTTTCGTGGCCGCATAGAGATTCGTGCCGGCGCTGTGGCGGAAGGCATGGCAGCTGACGCCCGGTTTCTTGAAGCCCGTTTCGATGAGCGACTGATCCATGATGAAGCGGATGCCGTTGCGGGAAAGGCGGCCGAATTTGTGGCCGCGCGATGCCGAAAGGAACATCGGCGTGAAAGCGCCGTCCTTTGCGACTTTGGCAGGACACGCGGCAAGATAGGCGCGCAGATGAGTCATCGTCTCTTCGCAGGGAAAAATGCGGCGGTCATGGCCTTTGCCGCGCACGAAGATGGAATTGACGTCCATGTCGATGTCTTCGCGGTTCATACGATGAATCTCGACGTTGCGCATGCCTTCGACGCCCATGAGATAGACGATCGAGATGTTGCGTTCGCGCAGGAAGGAGTCTTCGTTTTCGCCATAAAAGGTGCAGATTTCATAGAGCTGGTCGGGCGTGAAAAAGTGAATGAGCTCGTCTGGCGTCGCATTCGGGACATAGATGTCCTGGCAGGGATTTTCGGCAATGATGTGAAGCCGTTCGGCAGCGGCAAAAAAGCGGCGGATGGCGACGAGCTTCACGGCAATCGTGTCATCCTTGTAGCCTTGGCCGTAAAGCCATTCGAGAAAGCCGCGCATTTCATAATCCGTGACTTCCATAGGATGGCGATGGATGGCAGCGCACCAGTCGAAGAACTGGTTGATATACGATGTATAATGAACCATCGTATCAAATGCCGGACGGCCGTGACCAATATAGCGTGGCAGGATTTCCTGCCAATGTGCCAGAAAATAATCCGGCGACATGACGGAAGCCACAGCCGTCGGCACAGCCTCGACGAATGTATCATCAACATCGGTACGAACGGCTGTATTCGATGCAGAATTCGATGCCGAAAAAGTGTGTGAAGTTGCAGCCGCAACCTCGGACACTTTTTCGGGCGTCGGACTGGATGAAGATGACGAAACAACATTATCAACAGCAGGGGATGGCTCGATGGAATGGGATGACGAATCAGATGGCATGATGGGATGCTCCTTCAATTTGATGGTTTTATTTTACTGTGCACTTTTCCCATTGTCAACAGTAAGACACAAATTCATTGTAACAAAAAAGTGTGTGACGTCGCGATTGCAACTTCACACACTTTTTCAACCGTTTTTCTTCGAACGTATATTTTTATTTTCCAGTCCTGCCACGCTTTGTCATGGGCACGCCCTGTTTGCAGAGCGGGCACTCTTCGGGCTTGTAGGTTTCGACGTCGAGATGCAGCAGTGCTGTGCATGGGACGTCGCCGAAGTTGACTTTGCCGCCGCTGCGGTCGACGAGCATGCTGACGGCAACCGGAATGCCGCCGTGGGCTTTGACGACGTCGATGACTTCTTTGATCGAGCCGCCGGTCGTGACGATGTCCTCGACAATGAGGCAGCGCTCGCCCGGATGCAGC